>CAMKFP010000098.1 GCA_946411895.1 uncultured Caryophanales bacterium | reverse complement strand
AGGCGCGATTGGACTAGAAAGACAAAAAAGAGGTAGAAATGCTGGCCTTAGAACTCACCTTTTAGTCGGTGTTGGTTCCTGTGTCATCATGATTATCTCCATCTATGGTTTCCCAGAAATAGTTGTTGGATCAGGCGACAATAAAATTGTTCTTACCAGAGACGTCGCCAGATTAGCTGCTCAAGTTATTGCTGGTGTCGGTTTCTTAGGTGCTGGTGCTATTATCCATAAGAATTCAGGTGCAAGAGGTTTAACAACCGCTGCCACCATCTGGATTGTTATGGCAATCGGCTTAGCATGTGGTTCTATGAACTTCTTCTTAGCCACAGGCGCAACAGTCGTTATTCTCGTCTTCTTAACCGTTTTCAAAAAGATGGAAAAGAGAATGAAGAGTAAAACTCCTTCTGTTGTGGTCTATGCCGCAATTGGTGTTCCAGTTATTGAAAAGATTCATAACGTTGCTCAAAAAGAAAAATGCACCCTTACTGATTTCCGTAGCGAAATCGGTGATGATGGATTAATCGAATTCTACTTCAACTGTATCCCAGGAGATCCACAATTCAATGTGACAGATTTCCTTGGAAAACTTGAACAAATCGAAGGCATCAAAACCGTCGGTCTCACCAATAACTTCAAGTTATAAGAAACAACTAAACCCGGTATTCCGGGTTTTCTTTTGCTTAAAACTTAGATAATATTAAAAGCATGAATTACGAAATTATCTTAGCCACAAATAACAAACACAAACTCCAAGAAGTTAGAGAAGTTCTCTCTCCTCATCATATTGTCGTATATGGATTAGGAGATTTAGGCATCAATATCGATGACGTAGAGGAAAACGGAGAGACCTATTTTGATAATGCTTTAATCAAAGCAAAAGCAGTTCAGAAGTTAACCTCAATGCCTATCATCGCTGACGACTCTGGATTAGAGATTGATGCGCTTGATAATCAACCTGGGATTCATAGCGCTAGATATGCTTCTAGTTTTGGTGGTCACCCTCAAGCAATTGCTCATATCTTAAATGAGCTTAAAGAAAAAGAAAACCGCAACGCAAGATTCATTTGTGATATCGTTTTGCTTAATGTTGAAGATAAACCATTACTCTTTGAAGGAGTGGCTTATGGGCATATTGCTGAAGAGATACATGGAGAAGGCGGATTTGGTTATGATCCAGTTTTCTATTCTCATGAACTAAGAAAGACTTTCGCAGAAGCTTCAAAGGAAGAAAAAAATAGAGCTTCTCACCGCGGAAAAGCTCTCAAGAAATTATTAACTTATCTAAAGATAAATGGTTTAATCAAGTAAGTGACGACGTAGTTTTAAGCGATGTCTGAACACTAGATATAAAACCAAGAATACAATAGTCACTAAAGCAAAACCTGCCGCTGCAAAAAGGAAGATAAGAGCGAATTTTGCTTTGACATTGAGTACAAAGATTAACAAACAAGTTAAGGCTAATATAGCAAAGAAAATATTAAGAGGAATAAAGACTCTAGTGGCTTTTGCTATGCCTTGATTGTCTGGATAGATTTGATCTTTGATGATGCGTTTATGTTTGGCGCTTTGATCTAAGGTAATCTTTAAGTGACTTGCATAGCGATGCTTTTTATTATCGCTTCCACGATGGGAAAGAAGAGCGTTTCCCACAGTTGAAAATCCCACAAGAGAATAGGAATCGCCATTAATCATAACAAAGATTTCTTTTAACCTGCTGTTTATTTGACCGATAGACTTCTTAACACTACTCATAATGTCGGCAAATCTACCTTCATCAATCTTCTTAGTGCCGATGAATTCAAGCTCATCAACAAGTAACGTCTTGAGTTTAAGAATCTCATTTAAACGTCTTAAATAGAGTTCTAAGCAATCAGTATCATAGAAATGTTCACGAGAAGAAATCTTTCTTTTAAATAAAAATTGATACTCATCAACCGCTCTATTGAGTTTATCAATAAAGTCTAAATAGTTGTCATATTTTCCTAAAGAGTGGAAATATAAATCTCTCTCATTCTTAAGAATGAGATAAACATCGTTGAATGTAGCTTTTCTAAGTTTAGAAAGATAGGCTAAAGACATTAATCTTCCAAATCTAGCAGAGCAGTTAGTAGGATCGATATCAATAATATCGGCAAACATTCTATATGACTTTTCAAAAGCGGTGGCTTCGTAAAGATTGTATTTAGCTTTCTTAACGAGCTTTTCAATGAAATGGTCATAAGCATCGATAACAACTGATGGTTCAAACTTGCTTAAGCATTTTGGGCAATAGCAAAACTGCGCTTCTGAGTTAACATCAAAGATGCGCTTTGTTGGATCATCAACTTTGCATTTAATGCAATACGCTTTTTTAAGTGCCATGCCATTATTTTATACCTTTTTCATATTATGAAAAGTCTAGACTTTAATTTTGTTAAGATTGTTGACATAATTGATTTATGAAAATTGTTTTATCAAAACAAGATAAAAAGAAGTTAGATGCTTTGTTAGAAACAAAAACCATTAATAT
>CAMKFP010000097.1 GCA_946411895.1 uncultured Caryophanales bacterium | reverse complement strand
CAGCTATAACCAATCGTATCAAAGATATTAATTTTTATAACGTGGCGTTTGAACCAGTTTTTGATACCAACAAATCCACGATAAATACCTCTACCAATTGGATTCCAATTGAAGAGTTTTCTCGCTACAGACTTGGACTTGTTATAGAAGGAGGATGTTGAGAAACGTCTAAATAGTCTCGCAACACCACCAACAGGGCGACCAATGGACATATCGTTATCGTTTAAAACGATAATAATCTTATGTTTTAACATAGCGCTATCGTTGATAGCCTCAAAAGATAGGCCGTTAACTATAGAAGCATCGCCAGTAAAAGCTATGACGTTATAGTTTTCACCGTTTAAATCTCTAACTAGAGCCATGCCGTTAGCGGCTGCTATTGAAGTAGATGAGTGACCAGCTTCATAATGATCATATGGTGATTCGGACATCTTTTGGAAGCCACTAACACCATCTGATTGTCTTAATCGTTCTAAAGAACGACCAGTAAGAATTTTATATGTATAACATTGATGACCAACATCAAAAATAATCTTGTCCTTAGAGAAATCGAATACCTTGCATAAAGCAATAGTTGCCTCAACAGCACCTAAGTTAGCGGATAAATGTCCACCATTCTTACTTGTTGCGTCAATTAGCTCTTCCCTAATGTCACTTGCAAGAACGTCGAGTTCCTTCTTATTTAATTCACGTAGAAAATCAGGATTCTCGATAGAGTCCAATGGGATATGTTTGATCTCTTTAGTACCTTTTTTCATAACTTGATATCTACTAATTTTCTACTAGCAAAATTGAATTTTATTTGATTTCAACAATCTTTTCTACTTTTGCTTCTGCTTCTTTGAGGGCTTCTTCTAAAGCCTTAGTGATTTTAACACCTTCCTCGTATAAAGCAAGGCTTTCTTCTAATGGTAAAGCCTTAGAGGAAATCTTCTCAATGATCTCATCTAAGCGTTTAAGTTCTTCTTGGATATTAATTTCTTTTGCCATGGATTAATCCTCCACATCTTTGACTTCTGATACAATCGTTCCATCTTTGATGGATGTACTGATTTTCATTCCAGCTTTGACGTCTTTACGACTCATGATAACATGTCCAGACTCATCACTAGTTATAGAATAGCCTCTACTTAATATACTCTTTGGGTTTAAGGCAGAGAGATGGTTCTTCTTGTTCTCTAAAGAGTTTTTGAGTTCATCAATCTTGTCTTTAATCGCATCATTCAGCTCTTCATTTCTAAAAGAAATGTCTTGCTTCATTTCGCTAAGCTGAGAGTATATGGATTCTTGCATATTCATAATAGCATATTGGAATTTTTGTTCAATTTCTCTAATATCGACGGTCGCTAATTCAGCCGCTCCTGTAGGAGTGGAGGCTCTTTTATCAGCGACGAAATCAATGAGAGTGGAGTCTACTTCGTGACCAACGGCAGCGATGACTGGCATTTTGCTATTAGCAACCGCTCTAACGAGTGTCTCGTCGTTAAAAGCGCTCAAGTCTTCGCTTGCACCACCACCTCGACCAATGATTAAAGTGTCTAGATCATATTCTTGCGCTTTATTAAAAGCAGCCAACAATTCTTTTGGCGCGCTCTCACCTTGGACAGCGCTATAGAAGACATAAATGTCAGCCAAAGGATATCTTCTTTTTATATTAAAAAGAATGTCCTTAATTGCGGCGCTATTCTTCGCGGTAATAACACCTATCGCTTTTGGATAAATGTTAATTGGTCTTTTTCTAGATACATCAAATAGGCCTTCTTTTAGAAGTTGTTGTTTAAGTTTTTCTAATTCTAACAGAATATCTCCTCGACCCACTTCATGCATCTCATAAGCGATGAGTTGATAGGTTCCACGAGTTGGATAGACATCCACACTTGCCAGTAATACAACTTCTTGGCCGTTTTCAGGCGCGAAATCAATACTCCTAGCATAAGAGTTAAACATCGCTACATTGATCAGCGATTCTTTGTCTTTTAAAGAAAAATACAGGTGACCGTTGGCACCTGGCTTGAAATTAGATATTTCACCTTTGACAAGGATGTATTTTAAATGATCGTCGTTAGCAACAAGAGCTTTGACATAGCGATTAACATCGCTGACAGTATAGACTGGTTTATTGATAGCCATTAAAGCGCCTCGTCTAAGATGCCATGAACAAACTTGGCTTGTTTCTCTTCGATATATTTCTTCGCTAGATTAATAGCAATAGAGATGACGACGCTTTTTTCCACTTCTTCGACTTGCATATGAGCATAGCTCATTAATAGCAAAGCCTGCGTTAATAAGGGGAGTCTTTCCCATTTCCAGTTTCTAAGATGTGGCTCGAAGACTTTGACGATGTTGCCGTAATTGTTAAGGGTATATGTCACTACTTGTTTGATGTAAGTCGGAACTTCCTCATACTCGCATTCGCAAAGTTCGCTCATGAGCTCACGTGCATCTCTGAAAGTTTTGCCTTCACCAATAGTAAAATCAGTCAACTCATCATAGATGACTGTTAAAGCGATATAGTGTTGTTGATTTCTTGAGATGCTCAT
>CAMKFP010000096.1 GCA_946411895.1 uncultured Caryophanales bacterium | reverse complement strand
TATCCACTAATTTAGACGTCAACTCCTGGCAGGTTGACGATAGAAATCCGGGGTCTAACATAAATGCCTTAGTACGTAATGCTTTACGCAGTAATCCGGACTGGTTAATCGTGGCGGAAGCTCGTGGTGCGGAGATGCTAGAAGTATTAAACTCCGCTTTAACGGGTCACCCCATTATTACCACCATACACGCCTTAGATGTCGTCTCATTACCACACCGAATTGGACGTATGGTCATGATGAATGACAAGAAGATGGACCTTGAGGGCATCCAAGAGGACATCCGTTATCACTTCCATTATTATGTGTACTTGAAAAAAGAAAATGACGATCAGACACATGAAATCAGAAGGTTCATCTCTTCTATAGGCGTGCTTGATGAAAATGGCCAGATGAGAGTTATTTATCATCGAGAAAACAATCAGCATTTATATCAAAAAATCCCGCAAAACAAACTTAAATTACTTTCTTTTAGTGATAAAGACACTCATTTCTATAACGCATTTGTAAAGGAGGATGGATATGAAAAAGATACCCTTTTATAGCACACTGGTTTCTATCATATTTGCGTTCGTGGCTTATTTAGGCACTAATTCCTTTATTGTTGCAGGCATCGTCTTAATAGCGTCCATCTCTTATTTCTTCCTTTTATTCCATAAGGAGATTAAGAAATACGTTTTTACAATCAATAGATTCCATGAGTGCTACACATTTATAAATAACTTTATCGTTTCTTTAAGTATTACCGATTCCTTTAGTGGTTCATTAGAGTCCACTTCTCAGGCTATGGGTGAAGATTTCAAAGAAGAGATAGAAGGCATAAGAGATATGAAGGAGATAGAAAAGCTCCAATATCTTGAAAAGTATTTCCCATTTCATGTCTTTAAACTCTTCTTTAACACCGTCTGTATTCAAGTCGAAGAAGGTGGAGACATTATTAAGATGTCCCAGTTCATCACCGACGACATACGCGAAACCGAAGAATATATCACTCATAGCAACTCCGTTATTAAACGCAAAGCTTTTGAAATAGGCACATTATGGCTCTTTACCTTTTTCATCCTCATTGTGTTACGTTTTGCTCTCCAAGACCTATTTCAAAGTTTCTCTAAAGAGTTGATATTTCAACTCTGCGTAGGGGGAATCTTCTTTATTGCCTTAATCTCCATTGAACTTTTTACAAGAAGATTTACCTCTATCAAAATCAAGGGGGCCGATCATGAAGAATAATCTTAGAAGTGTTATTGAATATATCGGCCTCTCTTATAAAAAGGAAATGACAAAACTCTTTATTGTGGGGTTTGTTGGTGTGTTTCTTGGTGTCTTCCTTTTTCTATACAACAAAAACTACATTTACCCAATTCTCCTAATAGGTGGTCTCTCTGTTTATTTTTATGTCATATTAAACGGCTATTATGTCAAAAGAAGTAACATCAACAAATCTCATGATGAAGAGTTTATCGCCTTGTTATCGTATTTTCAGACTTTTATCTCTAATCACGATAACGTCTATCAAGCATTTAAAAAGCTTCTTTCTTATTCCTCGACCTGGATGCAAGAAAGAATCAATATCTTCCTCACTCAAATCGATAGTGATAAAAGTGTTAAACCTTATATTGAGTTTGCCGATTGTTTCCAAATGAAAGTTGCTCGTAACGTCATGCTCTCCATCTATCAAATGGTGGATGAAGGAGAAAATGAGATGCACCTACTTCATTTCACAACGTTATTTAATAACATCAGGCACACCAACATAGAGGAAAAGAAGCAGACACAAGAAAGAAAACTCTCTTCTGTGAGCATGTTTCCTCTTATTGGAGCAGGCCTATTAACCATTGGTCTATCACTAGCGATTATTAACGCCATGGGGGATCTCATCAATGTCATCTAAAGTTGGGCTTATCTTGTCTTTATTATTTGTTTCTTTATTCGTCGCCTTTGGCATCGATATGATCAATGTCCAATTTGCCTATTCCTCTTTAGATAGCAAATGCGTCGCCATTTCATATCGCATATCAAAGCACGGATCAGTTGATGAAGCCTTGGTGAATGCTTTAGAGGAAGAATATCAAGTAGAGTTTGTTTGCACTGGTAACTGTCAGCCATTATTTGGGGATGTCGTGACTTACCAAGTGTCAACATATATTGACGCTCTAGTTATTTCTAAAAGTGCTGTCAAAATAACTATCGAGCGGACAGCAATCATAGGCTATTATGCCTAGAAAGGAGAAATTATGTCTGAATTAAAAGGACAATTACTCGGTTTAATTATCGTTTTGGTTCTCTTCGGTACTGTCAGTTTAGCAGCCACTGGCGTTTTCGACAGATTAATCGGTAAAATCAACGACCAAACCACCGAAGTTGTAGGAGAGTAATCCAAAGTAAATACGGCTCTAAAAGAGCCGTTTTTATATCTCAATAAAAAAATAAAATAATACTTGTCTTATCTAATACCATATGATAATATCTTTCTTGCATTTGAGCAGTGCCTACCTAGCTCAGTCGGTAGAGCTATCGGCTGTTAACCGATCGGTCGTGGGT
>CAMKFP010000095.1 GCA_946411895.1 uncultured Caryophanales bacterium | reverse complement strand
AAAACGCAACTCCAAAACGCAATTTAAGTATTTTTGCGCTTTGAAATTATTCACACAAACTTAAACAGCAAAAAAGCCGCCCATATTGGACGACTGTTTTTTATCATGTAGTCGTCCAAACCCGTTTTTCCTGATTCGTCTAAATTCCGCTTTCCCTGAAAAGAGCCTCCACCAGTTGTCCAATTTTGCCACGACTACTTCGACGATGACACGATAAGCTGCCCGACAAATCTTCGACACGCAGGCCTTCAATTGCTTCACACGCAGTCGTACGAAACGTGCACACCTTGACGCAGATAGACAGGCCACCCAGACAGCACAAAAAAAGCCGTCCATAATGGGCGGCTATTCTTATTATGTCGTGTTTATTGTCATCCGCGAATAAGAAAAACCGTCTTTTGGATGGCATCTATTTGATAGTGATGTTAGCTTGATGTTTAACTAGTCTTAGAAGTGAACTTCGTAAACAAATGTACCACACTTACAGCAGTAATATTTTCTACAATTGCAACTTTCACCCCAGTTGAAAGATTTACAACCGCAGTTAGGACATTTTGTTGAGCTAGTGCACATCCCACCAGTAACCGCTTCTAATTGTTCATCAGTAAGTTCAATGCCTTCTTCTTTGGCAATTTTAAGTAATTCTTCTTGGTTTTTGCACGCCTTAACTTTAGCAATTTGTTCTTCAGTTAAACCTTTTAATAATTCTTCTCTCATTGTTAAAGTTCTCCTTTATTAAGCTAATACTATCATATTCTTTGTCACAAATGTGTCACACAAAAAAGCCGCCCACTAAGGACGACTTATTTTCATTTTATCAATACTTATTGAAAATTAAGTGTATTTAAGATTGTGGTTGTTCCATCACTTGCAGAAACAATACACGCTCTATATTCATTTTTTGAATTCCAATCAACAAGCATGAATTCAACAGTGATTTCACGATCATCACTGAAAGCATCAAACGCCGAATATTGAGCACCACTACTAGAGTAGAGCAAGAACTCTTTATCATGAGCAGTATTACTCAAATAATAGTTTGTGGAATATGTAGTGCTAATTTTTCTTAAGCGACATTTAGCAACATAGACATTACATGTTAAATCTTCTGTTGCTTGTTTATTCTTTTCACTAGTAACGATTTCATCGAATGTCTTATTAGTGATAAATGTTGATTTATCATATGGGTGATTACCAAATAAGTTAACAACACATGTCGCATTGTCAATACAGGATTGACCAACATTGTTGGATCCTGATTTGACGATGTGTTTTCTATTACCTTCCATCACTACTTCGTTACCAATAGCAATTCCTTTCATCTCTTCTTCAGTGGTTCTAACTGCGATAACTCCGGTTCCATCGTTGATATAGAATCCAGTTTGATTCACTAATGAGGACATAACGATTCCTTTAACACAAACAGAAGTGCCATCTTCTTCGTCAATTACATCAGCGATAGATTCTGTTTCAGGAAGTACTGAATCAATAACCTTAAAGGAAATGACCTTATTAGCAGTAACTTCGTTATATGTTGCTGTCATAGTGACATTAACTTGAGCAACACCATTAGCGATATGCATAACTAGTTTGTTATTTTCTTCACTAAAGGTAACTAACTCACTATTAGAGGAGTAACTTACCTTAACATTAGAGAATGGAATATATTCGTTATCAATAGAAGTGAGTAACTCTAATGATGGATCAGAACTATATTCTGCTAAGAATTGTTTAGAAGCGTAATAATCTAACGCAAATTGTGCTTTTTGTTCATCAGTCATTGAAAAGCTTGTGTTTTCTTCTACTTTAATTGGCATTAAACGATAGAAGATACCAGAACTTGTTGATTTCGCATTATGAACAGCGACATAAACTGTGCAAATTTTTCCATCATATGCATCTAAGTAATTGAAATCGCTTCCATTACATAATGTGTATACGTATGAGCCTGTTTCGTTATCTAAATCATTAATGTAATAGTTAACAAATCCTGCGCCAGGAACTTTATTAACAATCGCAGTAACTTTATGGATTAAAGTTGTAATGTTATTTGTTAATGGAGTTTCCATGATGTTCTTCATGGTTGTTTCTTGTATCCAACTCTTTAAGAAATCTTTATTCTTTCCTAAGGAGCTTACAAATATCGCCTTATCTAATTGAATAGAACCTTGATAGCCAAATGTTTGAGCGTATCCAAGTTCGCTTTCAAGGATGTATTCGGTTTTAACACCAGCGACTTTAACTTCTTCTCCAACTTCCACTCTTCCAGCAATCTCTGGACTATAGACATAAATTGAAGAAGTATCATCAACGAGATAAACACCACTAGGAACTTTACCGTTAGAATAAGTAATTTTGGCAACAACTCCTTGAACAAGGACTTTACTATTATTTGTTGCTTTTCTAGCGTTATTAATATTCATTGACTCATAATCATGAATATCAACATCGTCTTGATGAGACACCATTTTCATTAACCAAGATTGTCCCATCTCTGGATTACCATTATATGTTTTCACAAATCCATATAAGAACACTTCATCATTCGTATATGG
>CAMKFP010000094.1 GCA_946411895.1 uncultured Caryophanales bacterium | reverse complement strand
TAGACCGTATTGGTCACAAGAAGGACAACTCAAATACCATCGACCAATCCTTGATGCCTTCTTCGCAACATACGCAATGTAAGAAAAAAGCCCTCAAGGGCTTTTCTTTTATAATGATTCGTAGAATTTATCAATTCTTTCATCGAGCAAGTCGCCTAAATGGTGTCTTGTTTTTACATCGGTGAAAGAATTATCAATTGATGTTTCAATTAACTGACGGATTTCATCTTTCGTAAGTTTGAATGTCTTTTTCATAATGGACATCTCTTTTACGACATCTGTATTAGAAACGGTCATGTTATCACTATTGAGGGTCACATCAATTCCATGTTTCATAAATTCTCTTAATGGAACAGATTCATAGTTAGGAAGTGACTTGGTTTGTAAATTGCTAGTTGGGCAGAATTCAAAGCATACTTCGTGATCTTTAACTTTGCGGACACTTATTGGATCAAGAGAGAGATGAACACCATGGCCAATACGGGTTGCTCCATTATCAATCGCCATCATGACTTCGTCACTGCCTGTCGCTTCACCGGCATGGATTGTGATATTTAAACCATATTCTTTAGCTCTATTAAAGATTTTGGCGTAATAACTTGATGGATGGAGTTTCTCTGCTCCAGCGAGGTCAACCGCCACCACGCGTGTACCTTTTAGTTTATTAGCGACCTGAATGGTCTCCATGTTAACTTCCTCAGAGGCATGTCTCATACAGCAAAGAATGAGATTAGCAGTGATTGTTTTAGCTTCTTTAAGTCCGTCTTCTAAACCTTCAAGAACAGCTTTAGTAACTTCAAGTTGATCAAGTCCTTTAAGAGTGTGAAGTTGAGGGGCAAATCTAATTTCGGCGTAGATTAATCCGAGTTTATCTAAACGGAGGACTAAAGATTTAGTCGCATATTTTAAAGCAACTTTACTTTGTAAAAGCTCTCCAGGAAGAGCAAATCTCTCTAAATAGACTTCTAAAGAAGGGCAATCTTCAGGAACATAAATATTGCTAGGGAATTCTTTACCTAAATCAACACCTTCTTGTTTTGCTAGATAGATAAAATCCTCTTTTGATAAGGAACCATCTAAGTGTAAATGTAAATCAATCATATAAAACCTCTTTTATTGAATAAATTTATTAAAGATAATCGCGTTATAATCGTAATCATCACGAGTAAATTCAAATGAACTATCATTAACCTTCTTATTGTTTGGAAAAAGCTTCATAAACTTATCAATTTGTCCGTCATCAGGATAGTCAACACCCAACTCCTTCATCTCATAATGCATTGGAATCATGACTTGAATGTTATAAGTATCATAAAGCTGTCTAGCTTCATCAGCAGATATTGTAAAGAAACCGTTAATTGGGCAAAACACAATATCGGCATTCTTAATAGAAGAAAGTAAACGATAATCAGAGATATCGCCAATATCGCCTAAATGGACAATCTTATATTCACCCAAATATACGATTCTTACAAAATTCATGCCCCTTTTAGCGCCTTTTTCTTTATCATGTGGCACTAAAATTTCACTATACTCAAGTTGTTGTCCATTAGCTAAAAGACGCACTTTATCTCTCGCATTATGATCGGCATGATTATGCGAACAGAAAACAAAATCTGCTTCAACGTTTTTAGGAAAAGTTAGATTAGGAACCATCCCATCTTGATATGGATCAAAAACAACAGACTTGTTCTCATCTTCAATTTTGAAAGATGCATGTCCGAGATATGAAATCTTTAACATATAACCTACACTCCTTTTAAGAATGAATACGGAATATATCCTTACACTTATATTATATTCCTATATTAAGATGGACTAAAGAGATAAGAATTTTATTCTTAAACTATATTTATTTTTGTTTTGTATTCACATATAATTTTTCTAGAAAGGATTAATACGTATGGCCAAAAAAGAAAAGAAAGTCAAAGTTAAGAAGAAAAAAGAAGGTGGCTTTATTGCTGAATTCAAAGCATTCATAACTAGAGGCAATGTCTTAGATATGGCCGTTGGCGTTGTCATTGGCGGTGCCTTTGGCGCGATTGTCACAGCGGTCGTTAACATTTTACTCAGTGTTTGTACATGGGGTATCCCAGGAGGCTTAGCCAGTTTAGTGACAGTTTTACCAGCTGCCCATAGCGGTCAAGCAGGTTTAGAAGGCGCAGGACAATGGTTCTACGCCGACCAATTTGATGCATGCGCAAAAGCTGTTGGAGAAGCAAAAGGTGCTTCAGGTGATGCTGCTATCACATTGGGTAATACAACATTAACCAATCAATACACCAAACATGGTGGCAAATATGTTTTCAATGGTGCTGCTTTCATCGACTGGGGCGCATTAATCAATGCTATCATTTCCTTCTTAATTATTGCTTTAACACTCTTCATCATCATCAAAGTTGCTGCTAACTTGAAAAAGAGAAGAGAAGAACTTAAAGCAAAACAACTCGAAGCCTATTATGCGAAACATCCAGAGGAAAGACCAGTTCCACCAGAACCAGGCGTTCCAGAACCAACTGATCATGAACTCTTAAAGGATATTCTCAAGGTTTTGAAAGAAAAGAAATAATCAAAAACACAAACAAAAAAGGGTTGAGCAATCAACCCT
>CAMKFP010000093.1 GCA_946411895.1 uncultured Caryophanales bacterium | reverse complement strand
CAACAATTTCTAAGGGGTGAATCCAATAATCGGAAAGATGAACACTAGGCGCAATAACTAACAAAGAATTGGTACCCCCTAGTTCTTTTACTTCATCAGCGTACCTTAAAGATGAAGAGGTGAATAAAGGTGTCTCTTCTTTTTTTGCTAAGACGAATATTTCTTTAGCTTCTTCGAATGTATTCATAAAAGTCTTATCGACAAAGATTGGTTTTCTAAACGAAATAACTTTCTTAACTACTTCGAATTTTCTTTCCGGATTATCTGGATATAATACGATAAGATAATCACATTTATTACATAATTCTTCTAATGAAGCACATTGATGAATGCCATATTTCTTTTCAAATTCACAAGATGATAAATCTGGATGATCTTTTTCAGCATAGAAATCAGAGATGACAAATTCATCATCAATATCTTTTTTGACATTTGTTAAAAATGATGGATAGTTTAAAGCATGCCATTCATTAATGTAATAATCTATTAAACCAATCCTTTTCATAATCTGATTTCCTTTTCTTCTTCTGCGGATTGATAAATCAAATCGATAAGCTGTTCAACATCAATCACTTCATCAATATGGCCTCTATTCTTTTGTCCCTTTTCTACTGATTCGATGAACATCTTATCTTCAATCTCATAATGGTTTTCAAAAGGAACATCGCTTTCTTTGACTTCTAAAGTATCGCTAGAGAAGATTTTAAAAGTCTGTTTGTTAAAAAGTAATCTCACCCCTGCTTTACTACCAAAGATATCTAAGTAGAATTCATCCGCGGGAATATTTGACGCCCAAGCCCCAGTAAAAGACAAGGTGTAAGTATCATATCTAGCAAAACAAGAAACAAACTCCTCTACATCGTTGGTGCCGTGTTCGATATCACTTGTATCTTCTGCCCACATGTTGCCATAGCGGTATTCTTTCATATTTTTAGCTAAAACTGATTTTGTGGAAGCACTAACACTTTTAAGATTTCTATGACCAACGATATATTGGACTAAATCAAGAAGATGGACGCCCCAATCAATAAGGACTCCTCCACCAGATTTTTCTTTAGTAGTAAAAGGTCCTCCTAAACCAGGAATCGATCTTGTCGTGAAGAAATGAGATTCTACATGATAGATATTTCCAAGGGTACCGCCTTGAGCATATTCTTTGATTTTATTAACGGCGGCATTGAAACGGTTATTTACGCCGATATTGAGGATTTTATTGGCTTTTTGCGCTTCTTTTTGCATTTCTAGTGCATCTTTATAGTTTAAGGCAATCGGTTTTTCACATAAGACATTTTTGCCTGCTCTTAAGGCATCGATACTGATTCTTTTGTGTTCATAGTTAGGAACCAAAACAAAAACTGTGTCGACTTCTTTATCATTTAAAGCCTCATGATAATCTAGAATCGTGTGTTCTATTTTTGGGAAATCAATTTTGGCTTTATTTGCCTTTTCAATAATGATGTCACACGCATACTTGATTCTCACATTATCTAGTTTGCTTAATGCAGGGAGGTGCGCATAATTAGCGATTCTTCCGCAGCCAATAATTGCAACAGTTACCATAAACGTTTCCTCTCCTATTTAACTTTTAAGATTGTGATAAGTGGATAATGATCACTTGGAGGTAATCCTTCATATGTGTCTTTTATAAGATTGAAGCTTAGTGTTTTAATGTTTTTATTTATAAAGACATAGTCAATTCTTTCGTGGGGATATTTATCATAAGCATGGTAGGTAATCTGTTCTTTATGATAGTCTTTGCCAACATCATTTAGGACTGAAGACACGTTTTGATAAGCCTCTTCAATGGGCTCGCTATTGAAGTCTCCAGCTAAAACAAGCGGTGTGTTTTGTACGCTTATGTATTTTGCAAGAACCTCTCCTTGTTTGGCTCTAATTTCTTTAAAGCGGTCATCAAAATGGGTGCTTATGAATTGAACCTTTTTATTTGTGATTTTGTCTTTTAATAAAGCTGTAGTGAAGATACGGTTAAAGTAAGCCCCTTCGAATCTAGAAGGATTAAGAATATCTGGGCCTAACCAATAGGTACGACATCTGATAGGTTTAAATCTTTCTTTTTTGAATAATACACAGTTGCGTTCAAAGTCTCTTTTGATTTGCTTTTTATCCCCAAAAAATCTATCTCTACCAGTAAACTGGTATTTTTCTTTAAATTCTTTTTTTAAACGAGAATACCAAAAGATGGTCACTTCTTGTAAACAGATTACATCAGGATCATACCTTTTGATTAAATCAATAATGCCTCTGATTCTGCGATCAGTGACATCCCAACTCTGCAAATTATAAGAGAGCAATTTAATATTCATATTTTACTTACACCAAAATTATATTATCTCCTCTTTGTTTTTGTTTGATTTATTGTTGTATTTTTTTGAGATTATAATAGTTATCGGTATGAAGATATTCGATCAACACGTTCATTCTTATTATTCTTTTGATTCAAATCAAGAGATTAAAGAGTATTTAGATAGAGCCATGAAATTAGGTCTAGACTATTTTGTTTTAACAGACCATTGTGATCTCAATTATTTAGATAAACAAAAAGATCTCTTCTTTGATATTGATAAACAACATCAAGAATTAGATTCACTACAAAAAGAATATTCAAAGATTAAGATTTTACACGGCATTGAAATTGGTTATAAACCAAGTGAAATAAAACGCATTAAAGATATTATTAACTATCATCATTTTGATTTAATCAATTTCTC
>CAMKFP010000092.1 GCA_946411895.1 uncultured Caryophanales bacterium | reverse complement strand
AGTGGCGGCCTTATCAATCCCAATTGTGAATTCTGGTTTATTCGCTTTAGGTGCGCTTACGTTCTATCGCGGATGGCTCGAGTCCATTGGAGGAGAGAATATCTTCTATACCTTATTCATCGTCGTAATTGGTATTAACTTCCTCTTCGAATTCGGTGCGACAGCAATCTTATCTCCAACGATTTCTCGTCTCATCCAATTTGCCAATAAGAGGAGCAAAAATAAGTTTTTACCAGAAGAAAAAGCTCCTGAAAACGAAATATTATAAAATCTAATTTATTTATAAATTAATTCAAAATTTTAGCACTCCCACTTGCAGAGTGCTAATTTTGTTATATAATGAATTTGATTAAAGGAGGACTTAGTTATGAATATGCAACAAGAACCTAATTATGAAAATGACGAAAACGTCCTTCAAAAATTCGGACGCAACATCAACGAAGAAGTCAAAAAAGGAAAGGTTGATCCAGTCATTGGTCGAGATGAAGAGATAAGAAAAATCATCCAAATCTTAGCTCGTAAATCGAAAAACAATGTCATCTTAATTGGTGAACCAGGTGTTGGTAAAACCGCTATCCTTGAAGGCTTAGCAGAACGTATTGTTAAAGATGACGTTCCTTTAACTTTGAAAGATAAAACTATCTATGAACTCGATATGGGTGCACTTATTGCGGGTGCGAAATATCGTGGTGAATTTGAAGAAAGACTCAAAGCTGTCTTAAACAAAATCAAAGATTCTGATGGAAAGATCATCCTCTTTATTGATGAGATTCATCTTATTGTAGGTGCAGGCAGAACTGATGGAGCGATGGATGCCTCTAATATGCTTAAGCCAATGCTTGCTAGAGGGGAAATTGACTGTATCGGCGCTACTACTTTAAACGAGTATCGTCAATATATCGAAAAAGATAGAGCCCTTGAAAGAAGGTTCCAACCTGTTTTAATCAACGAACCAACTGTGGAAGACACTATTTCTATCCTAAGAGGGTTAAAAAATCGCTTTGAAACATTCCACGGGGTAAAGATTACTGATAACGCTTTAATCGCAGCCGCCACTTTATCTAATAGATATCTTACAAGTAGATTCCTTCCTGATAAGGCTATTGACCTTGTAGATGAAGCGTGTGCCTCTATTAAAGTCGAAATTGAATCTATGCCAGCGGAACTCGATGAAGTTGAAAGAAGTATTCGTCAACTCGAAATAGAGAAGGCTGCTTTAAGTAAAGAAAAAGACGAATCTAGTAAGAAACGTCTAGCAGCCTTAGAGGAAGATCTCGCTAAAAAGAAAGAGGTTGAAGCTAAACTCACTGAAGAATGGAAGATTGAAAAAACTAACATCGTTGAGGCTAAGAAACTCAAAGAAGAAAGAGAAAAGGCTCAGTTCGATTTGGACCTCGCTTATAGCAAAGGCGAATATGAAAAAGCCGGGGAATTAAAGTATAAAACTATCCCAAACCTTGATAAAAAACTCAAATCTTTAGAAGAGAGCACGAAAAATGGCGGTGTCCTTTTAAGTGAGGTTGTTGATGAAGAAGAGATTGCAAAGATCATTTCTAAACAAACCAACATCCCACTATCAAGAATTCAAAAAGGCGATAAACAAAAGGTTCTCGATTTAAAAAAGACACTACAAAAACGTGTCATCGGTCAAGATGAAGCTTTGACTTTAGTAAGTAACGCCATCTTACGTCAAAGAGCGGGCATTAAAGACAGCAATCGACCAATCGGATCATTCTTATTCCTTGGTCCAACTGGTGTTGGTAAAACCGAAGTCGCTAAAACTCTCGCGGAAGCTTTATTCGATTCTGAATCTCATATTATTCGTATCGATATGAGTGAATATATGGAAAAATATTCCACTTCTCGACTCATTGGAGCCCCTCCAGGATATGTAGGATATGAAGAAGGCGGACAATTAACCGAGAAAGTAAGAAGAAATCCATATTCTATCGTCTTATTTGATGAGATTGAAAAGGCTCATCCAGAAGTATTCAACTTATTGCTACAAATTCTCGATGATGGACGTTTAACAGATTCTCAAGGTAGAGTGGTTGATTTTAAAAACACGATTATTATCATGACTTCTAACTTAGGATCAGTGGATATCTTAGAAGGTCATATCGATAGAGCAGAAGCTCTTCTCCATCAAACCTTTAAACCAGAATTCTTAAATAGAATCGATGAGATTGTCTATTTCCATCCTCTTGGCAAAGAAACACAGATGAAGATTGTTGATAAGATGCTTAATCAACTTAACGAGAGACTCAAAGAATCCTATTATTCAGTCTCATTCTCTGATTCTTTAAAGAAATATATCTTAGATAGTTCTTATTCTGAGACTTATGGAGCGCGTCCGATTAAGCGATTCATCCAAAACGAAGTCGAAACTAGACTCGCTAATGCGATTATCGCTGAAAGTATTGACACCAAACACAAATATCTAATTGATTATAAGAATGACGAAATCGTCATAAATGAACAATAATTAGGTAAACCCTGTTAGACATCTAGCAGGGCTTTTTATAAATAAAAAACAGCGCCGAAGCACTGTTATCAACTTTCTGGTAGCTGAGGACGGATTTGAACCGCCGACCTTGAAGGTATGAACTTCCTGCTCTAGCCAACTGAGCTACTCAGCCATCTGGTGGAGCTAAAGGGACTCGAACCCTCGACATCCTGCTTGCAAAGCAGGCACTCTCCCAGCTGAGTTATAGCCCCATTTAGGTTGCTTATATAGTTTACACGAAAAATTATACGTTTCAATAGAAAAGTTGTTTAAATTCTCTTTTTTCATATATTTATCTTTATTATTAATATAATAAGAAACTATTTTGA
>CAMKFP010000091.1 GCA_946411895.1 uncultured Caryophanales bacterium | reverse complement strand
GCAATTCAACCTTTAATTGATTTGGAGAATATGTGAAGGAGTAAATACCGCTTCTCAAGCAAAGAAGTCTGTCACCAACTTGATCACCATCGCTGTCAATCACTCTGAAAGCAGGATTTGTTTCAGCGATGCTGTTGATTGGGAAATAGTAATATGAATAAACAGTTTGAGCATTAACAATTTCTTCAAGAACTTCTACTAAAGTGAAAGAAGAACCTGCTGAAACAACAACGTTATCGATAATAGCGTGGACATCGTTAGAAACATCGCCTCTTTGACCGAAGGCATATGATTTATTTAAAGCCCAGGAGTCTTCAACACCACAGAATAAACCATCGCCTACTAAATAGTAACGGAATTCTGGTGCATAAGAAGCATCTGGAACATAGATTCTATTAGATGAAGCTTCGTTTTGGCTTGTTGTGGAATTTGGATTGTTGATAACCTTTGTACCTAATGTGACTGTCGCATCATCGTTACTAATTGGAATATCATCAACTTTTGTATCATCAAATGTTAAAACGTGGTCTTCTAGGACATATTTCTTAACAACACCTTCACTATCATAATCGATATATTCAGTAGAGTTTTTATAGTATGGATAAACGTACTTATAAGCAGAAACTTTTCTAATTTCAACGTTTAAGTCACCAGAAACCATTTTGATTTTGGATTCTTTCGCGGAAAGATTGAACCACGCTAAGGTAGCCATTGTCGCTGTAGACACACTGCCTAAGATAAGCATAGATAAACCAATAATCTTACCTTTACGGCTTGTTAACTTTGGAGCAAACGTTTTAATCTTTTTGAACATCTTCATATCGTTTCTCCGTTATGCAAGTGTAAAGACGAGATCTTTAAGAATAAGCTTCTCGTAACAGTTACTATCTCCATCGATACTTTGTGTATAGTATGCGGTGGTATCATCGTATTCGTAATATGTTGTTTCACTGTCATCGAATTCGACAGAGAAATATAAAATTGTGCGTGTACTATCACTACTTTCACCAGAAACACTATCAACGATATTTAATGGTGTTACTGGATCTGCTGGTAAATCTTGGCTGTAATTGAATTTGTCAGTTAATGAAGCGTTTCTATAGTTGTTAGCGAAACCTGTCGCAACGTCTGTGGCTTCATTATTTGTTTTTGTGATGTTATAAGCAGCACCATAGAGATTAATAGCCCAAGATAAGGAAATGAGGACGTCATGATCTTCATCGTCCTTTGTTTTTGTATCGGCATCAGTTTCTTCATCCCAACTTTCAAGTGTGAAGTGAGTTAGATTACCTGATTCGATAACGATAGCATATGTTAATCTATGAGCTGGCCATAAGTGGCGAATATTTGTTGGATTTAAGTCATCACTGACGATGTTTTGGTTGTTATCAAGAACATTGCCATTATCATCAAATGTGACTTTATTGAAAACTGGATTAGCAGCGGCAACTTCATAGCCAGAGTGAGAATTCACCACTGTGTTAAAGTTACCATCTTTGTTTGTATCTTGGCTAATTGCAAAGTGATCGAGATAATAGAGCTCATATTGAATGCCAGAGACCGGTTTAACTGTGAATGATCCACCACTGACTTCTACGGATGTTTTTGTAGAGAACCAAGCGATTGTGCTTGTAAAGGCTGTGGCCAAGGTGAAAATCACTGTTGCAGTAGCTGAAACAATTTTTAATCTCGCACTGATTTTCTTGTTTTTGATTCTCATTGCCTAACCATCTCCAGGTACATTATACACCCGCACATACTAGGCAACTGGCTGTCTTTAAGATATAAAAACCTCAATCGTTCAACAATTGAGGTTGCTGGCTATCTTATTTAAGACCCTATAGTTTTGCGTCACTACATTACTGTAGTTTTGCCTTTTTCTCTACATCTATTTTTATACCTATCGTTTTTTATTGTCAACACTTTTTAGATGTATCTAATAGTAAATAATGGCATTTTTATAGAGGTTAACAGTCTTTTTTGATAATTTTATTAAAAGTAGAATATTTGCTCGAATTTCTTATTTAAAGCGATGCAAATGAGAAGTGCAAGCTTGGCGGTTGGTTGATATTGCCCTGTTTCAATGGAACTTATTGTGTTCCTTGAAACACCAATGAGATTAGCGAGTTCCGCTTGTGACATTCCCTGCTGTTTTCTGATCTCCGCTACATTGTTATGTAGGACTAATGACTCATTCATATTAGATCACCTTAGTCAATCTTAAAACCCAGAATGTTAGCCAACCAATCGCGATTAACGTGTAACAAATGGCCACTACTAATTCGTGTCTTTTTCTCAGCATGAAGTATTTGACATAGAAGGCAGTTGCTAACATAAGGAAGCATCCTCCCATAATCTCATAATGCATGATACCAGTGACGATTAGTTCCACGATGATGATAGCGATGAATGATAAACCACCAACAGTGAATGCGAGACTAGCGCCTTTCTTTTGTGCTTTTAAATCAGCGATATCTTTGCCCTTGTTTTCTTGTTGGGCTTTCATTAAGATTTCATTCTTTTCCATAACGTTCTCCTTTGCCAAGTTGACTTGTCACAACACTATATTAGATTATGCCAAGCGTACTTGTCAACAACATTTGGAAATTTTTTTATTTTATTTCGATTGAGTCGTAGATTATTACCACTATTATTTATATAATAAATATGTTCAAATGAGTAGACCACAGGCGCTATGAACTAGCTATTAGCAAAGACCATACGCAGGTATACTGAGGTAAATGGTTATTTGGAACCCGCGGGTACCAAAATTGATTCTTGTATTATCGAAAACAAAGACGAATAAAATAAAACCGCTCATGAACTTGAGCGGTTATTTTTTAAGTTTGGTCGGGACGACAGGATTTGAACCTGCGGCCT
>CAMKFP010000090.1 GCA_946411895.1 uncultured Caryophanales bacterium | reverse complement strand
ACCGGAATCAAGATACTCGTAAACACGTGCGCAACCATCATTTGCGTTCCATTCATTACTCATTTTGAGCATAAGTAAATGCCCTCTTCCCCAGCTACCAGTTCCACCAATTCTAATATCAAACCAGCCGGCGCTTTGACCACTTTTTTGGAATTTAAATTGGAATGCATAGCTTCCGGTTGAATTTGTTAATCCAAAGAAGCCTTTCTTGGAAGGGAGCGCAGCTGGATCAGTTGAATAATCGTATCCAGCAACATCTTCGGTTATAACAAGAACATTTTCGAAATCAGGAATATTAGCATCGGCTAAAGAAACCACATCGTAGTCTTCAAGAGCATCATCCCATTGTCTTACGAATTCTTTAACTTTGAACGAATATGTTGAGTTTGCCCAAGTTCCTTTTACTGTAGCTACAGTTCCGACTGTTGCGCCAGAAACAGCGATATAGTAGGTGTAAGGACCAATCTTTTTGATTTCAGTGCCGACTCTGGTGCCATTAACAAACGTTCCACTTTCTGCATCAACTGGGTGAAATGCTTCTCCAGACCAATCAGTTGGACCTGGAATCTCATTTTCAGTCCAGTTTATGCCATACATGTAGTTAACAGCACTGTCACTATTCGCTTCAGCAAAAACAATTGTTCCAACATCGGTTGTTGCATTAACACGTCTAACTTCTTTCGCGCCAACATTTTGACCTACGAATAATGCTGTGCCAAAAGCAAAAGTTGCGGTTAAAGCAAATGTAGTAAAAAATTTCTTAAATTTCATATATGGATTTCCTCCGAAATTTATAAATCTACAATTATATTGAAGCACGTATGTTTTGCAAAACGTATAAAGTTTATTAACTGGTTTTTGTACTATTTTGATTTTTGCCCATCTATAAACGTCTAATTTACTTAAAATAATTGGATTTTTTTGACAATTATTAGACAATATTGATATGCAAATGAAAGATAAATATACCTTGCAATCTTTTAAAAATAATAGTCTGGAGCATCCAGAATACATTGAACTAAATAGAGAGATTGAAATAATCGATTTAGTCACTTTTTACTATTATTTGCTCTACCCTAATAATCATTATGAAGGTGAAGTTCATAACTACTATGAACTGTTCGTTTGCCTTAATGGCAAAGCAAGGGTGAAATCCGGTGATAAAGAATATCTTTTATCCGCTAGAGACTTTATCATTACTCCACCTTTAACGCCACATACACATAACCCAAATAATTCTTTTCTATCATCCGTTTCTATTTGTTTCTCTGCAAAAGGGTTAGATGATCAACTTATCTGCAACAAAGTGGGTTTTATTGATGACACTCAACAAAATGTTTTAAATATTTTAATCAATGAATACATCAATAACTACAAATTCCAAGATAACTATGCCACTCCACAAGTTAGAAAAGTGGATTTTAAAAATGAATTTGCCTATCCTCAGATGTTTAAATGTGCAATTGAGATGATGCTCATCTTCATCACACGACAATTCCAAAATGAAAACGGGAATAATAAAGTTGATATTGCTAAAGAGAGTGTTGAAAGTAAGAACAAGATTGTTCAATACATCAAAGAACATTATAAAGAGAAGATTATTTTAGAAGATATCGCCAAAGAATTTAATTATTCTGTCGGTCATTTATGTCGCAAGTTCAAACTTGAGATAGGTGATTCTATTGTGAACTATATCATCAAATATCGTATTTCCATGGCGATGAAGTTCCTCTTTGAAAGACCGGATCTTAGCATTGAAGAAATTGCTCTTAATGTGGGATTTAATGATGTTCAATTCTTTGATAAGACCTTCAAGAAACTAGTCGGCATGACACCAAGCCAATACCAAAAGGAAGTCTCTAAGACCAACGCCATTCACGCGCAAGACGTAACCTTTGATATTATTAAAAATATTTAATAAATATGAGACATATTAACGACGCGATTAAAGAGGCCAAAGAATATCTTGGTATTCATTATTTCGATTATCTCAATATTCAATATCTTAAATCTAAAAAGACTGATGAATTATCTATAGACGTTAAGGATAATAACGTCACTATTATATATGGTGAACTTGTTTCTTTATTTCGTGCTTTATCTTTGATAAAGATGAATTATGACAAAAAAGAGTATCATCTTTCTTACCATAAAAATTTTATCCATAACGGTCTTATGCATGACTGTTCAAGAAATGGTGTTTTATCTATTGAATCCGCCAAACATCTAATTCTGTTATCGGCTTTATTTGGATTAAATCGTTTTCTTTTATATATGGAAGATGTCTACGAGATCGAAGACGAACCACGCTTTGGTTATCTAAGAGGGAGATATTCCAAACAAGAATTAAAAGAGATTGTTGATTATGCCTCCTCTTTTGGAGTGGATGTAGTGCCTTGTATACAGACTCTGTCTCATTTATCTCAAGTTCTTAGATGGAGTGATTACTCCTACATTAGAGAAACTAACCATACTTTATTTATCGGCAAAGAAGAGACATATATTTTTATTGAAAAGATGATCAAAACATGTCGAGAAGTTTTTAAGAGTGAATACATTCATATTGGAATGGATGAAGCAATTGATCTCGGTGTTCCTAGATACATGTATAAAAATGAAGTGATTGATAAAACCAAGGAATTCTTATCTCACCTAAACCGAGTAACTGATATCTGCCATAGATATGATTTCAAACCAATGATGTGGGAAGACATGTTCTTTAAACTTGATGCGAAAAGTGATGATTGGTATCAAAACGATATTAGATTAAGTGATAATGTCAAATCATTGATTCCTGATATTGGATTAGTCTATTGGGATTATTATCATTTTGATGAAAAAGAATATGATAAGAAGCTTAAAGCGACACTAGACACTAATAA
>CAMKFP010000089.1 GCA_946411895.1 uncultured Caryophanales bacterium | reverse complement strand
ATCTTTCAAACTGACAGAATATCTTGTCCAGTTAGAATTCTCAAATGCTATAGAGTAAGATAATCTAGCGCCCGCTAAATCGATGGCGCCAATAGGAGTATTAACTATGAAACTTTGTTTAATAACAAAGGATAATGATAATGATTCATCTGGTGCGCCTTTAACAGCAAAGGAAATTGTGTCATAGGCTTTATCCATGGTGATTGGAGTTTCAAACATATAATGCCAACCATGATGCCAGAATTGATATTGCACACATTTGCCATCAGTATAACCAGCATTCATCGTACTTAATGTGGCGGTAGCAGAACATTCTGCCCAATTCTTATTTTCGTTATAAGCTTTATATTTATCTGCTAGGTCACTATTCGTGGGTCCATAACCATCTTCAATAATTAGTGTATCTGTAGCTCTTGGAGAGGCTGCAACCATTCTTCTCGCTACAGCTTCAGGATTTTCCACATAGAAGACATTATCTTGTTCATTGAAACCAGGTTTCGCATAGAATTCAAAAACGCATCCACTTGTGGGGGTATAAGAACCAGCAGAAGCATCGAGTGTTACATAATCTTCTTGCCCAATTTCTTTAAACAAAAGGGATTCGCCTTTAAATATGCCCCAGGTAATGACACCATTATCGGTTCTAAAATTACCTAAGTCGGTTTCTTTGGTGGAATAATCAAATTTAGCTGGTTTGCTATCCGCATAACCGTTTCCACCTTTAGCGATAATCGATACTGAATATGTACCAACATCTTCTGCAAAATCATAACCAATATTACTACTTCCTATCGGTTTGGCTTTGCCGTTATTAACTTTTACTTCATAACCAGAAGCGTTTGCCACCGGGGCCCATGTCAAACCAGTTTTTTCATCATTGATCGTAAGGGTAGGTGTTTCTAAGGTTTTACCCGATTTACAACCTGTTAAAACTAGCAAAATGATGGGCAACAAAAATAATTTCCTATTTTTCATATTGTTTACTCCTTACCTTTATCATCACTCTTATTATAATAAGTTCAGTAAAATTTTAGTAAACAAATAAAAAAATCAGTAAACGCGAGAAATTGTTTACCGATTATTTACTAGTTTACTAACTAAGTTTTATTGCATTAACCACTCTAGATTTTCATTATTGAGATATGTTTTATCCCAAATGTTGTGGTCACAATCTTTATCAATATATAGCGTGACATCCGCACCATTATTTTTAAGATTGTTATACATACGATAGGCCTCTTCAGGGTATACTGCATTATCATTTACCCCGTGAAACACGCGTATTTTGATGTTTTTCATCCTTCCAGCGTTCCAATACATACCACCACCACAACACACTATTGCTTTGTAGAATAGTTCTGGGAGAGACATCATTACTTGATAAATACCATATCCACCCATAGAGACACCGGACCCCACAAAGTGTGATTGATCTGTATAATCTTGGTTGTAAATAAACTTAGTAAACTCAAGTAATTCTGAGAACATATCAAACCACGTATCTTTATCACAAAGCGGTATGACACAGAAAGCTTTTTGAAGCGGAGAATCATTTAATTCTATCTGTCTTAAGATTGGTGATTCTTCGGGTTTAAACAAGGAAAAATCATTCCCTCTATTTCCAGATCCATGAAGATGGAAAAACACAGGGTATTTTTTACCTTCTTTATAATCTTTAGGATAATATAAAAGATATTTTATATCTTTATTTTTTAATTCTTCTTTTCTTACCATAAATTATGGCCTTTATTTTCTAAGACTGTTTCTTTAGCGATTTCCATTAATTTAGGAAGCTCTTTCTTGTCTACAACCGCACCATCACCATAGCTATTTCCTTCGGGAACAAATGATGAAGGATCAATATCTAAACCAAGGAGATAATACGCTAATGTGTAACCACATAAGGTTCTTCCTCTTTCATTAAGATGGAAACCATCTCTATTTAATTCATCGCCAAAAACTAAACGAGCTTTTCTAATAGCTTCACCGCTAGGCATAATATATGGAATCTTTAAGAAATCACTTAATCTTAAATATGTACTTCTAATATCTTTATCCATCAAATCTTGATTTAATGGATTGCTTCCATATTTAACATGGTAGAATGTCTTGGCATAACTCCATGTTTGATGGAAAACAAATTGTGCTTTTGTGTGTTTTCTGACCGCATCCATCAAAAGCAATAATTCTGGGAAATAAGAATCATAATCGCCAGATAGTTGACTAACTTGTTGGAATGATACGAAATCGTAATCAGTAAATTCAAGTCCTTCTTTCAAAGAACTCCACATTAATTCGTGGTCCACTCTATTGTGATAGAATTCATATGCTTTATCGTTTGCAAGATATCTCTTCCAGTGGTTTTCCACTGAGCAACCACCGATATATAAAACATAAACTTCTAATTCTTTTCCTGCCGCTTTAGCGATTTCATGCATATATGTGGAAACATCCACAGAAAAAGAATTGCCTATAAATAAGATTTTCATAGTTATTTAATATACTCCTTAAGACATTCTTGGAATTTTTGATACTTTGTATCATTATCTTTGACAGACGGACCACAAATGGAAATATAAAGTTTTAATTTTGGTTCTGTGCCAGAAGGTCTCACCACTATTGTTGATCCATCTTCTAAGAACATTTTGATGACGTTAGATTTTGGTAAACCATCAACGCCTTTGTTGTAATCAAGTTTCTTTTCAACTTTAAGATTAGCGATTTCGTTGACTTTGTTTCTAAAGAAATCCACAACTTCCGCCATCTTGGTGGCGCCTTGTGATCCTTCAAACTCAAAGGAATTGAGATAGTTACTATAGTAACCGAATTCTTTATAGAGTTCTTCTAACTTATCTAATAGAGACACACCATTGGTCTTGTAATAGACAAACATTTCCACAATAAGGAACACACCATCAACTGCATCTTTATCTCTTACATAACCACCACTTAAGTAGCCATAGC
>CAMKFP010000088.1 GCA_946411895.1 uncultured Caryophanales bacterium | reverse complement strand
AAGCGATCCAAGTTGGAGCGATTGTTTTGATCATATCGAGAATAATGATAAGAAGTCCAACCTTCTTACCCCATAATCTACCCGCATTTGTACCACCTGCATTATGGCTTCCATAGTCTCTTGGATCTTGATGGAAAAAGAGTTTTCCGATCCAAATGGAAGTTGGAATACTTCCAAAAATGTAACCAAATAGGAAGCAAAGTAGGGCAGCCAATATATTGTAAAATATATTCATAATGTACCTCCGTTTTTGCGCATGTTTTATTTTACTAAATAACTTTATATTTGCAACTTAAATTAAGTATAATTATAGCCATTGGTGGAAACATTTATGGCAAAAGATGGCAAAATTTCTTATTCTGCTGACGACATTCATATCCTACAAGGACTAGATGCGGTCAGAAAAAGACCAGCCATGTATATCGGAAGCACCAACGCTCAAGGTTTACATCATCTTGTTTGGGAAATAGTGGACAATGCTGTCGACGAAGCTTTATCAGGTTTTGGCGATAAGATTGTTGTAACCATCCATAAGGATGGTTCCGTTTCCGTACTTGATGAAGGAAGAGGTATTCCTACTGATATCAACAAAGAAACAGGAAAAACCGGCGTTGAGTTAGTCTTTTCAGAATTGCATGCTGGCGGCAAATTTAATAGTGCAGTTTATAAGGTCTCTGGTGGCCTCCACGGTGTGGGTGCTTCAGTGACTAACGCATTAAGTGAATACTGTGACGTTACCGTCTATAGAGACGGTAATATTAATCATATCCGTTGGGAAAACGGTGGTCATTTAGTGACCCCAATTGAAGTTCTTGGTGTAACCAAGAAACACGGAACTTTAGTTAGATTCTTCCCAGATAAAACCATCTTTTCTACCACTGAATTCAAGCGTGAAACCATTGCTGGGCACTTAAAAGAGTGCGCTTTCCTCATGAAAGGCGTCAAATTTGTGCTCAACGATGAAAGAACTGGTGAAAATCAGGAATTTTTCTATGAAAATGGTCTCGTAGAATATATCAACAACATCAATTCCAACAAGAAGCCACTTACCGACGTGATCTCCTTTACAGAAGTGGATGAAACCACCAAAATATCCACCGAAATTGCCTTACAGTTCTGTAACGAAGACTACAATGAAACAATTCTTTCTTACGTTAATAACGTAAGAACAAGAGAAGGTGGCACTCATGAAGTCGGCTTTAAGGCCGGTATCACACGTGCTGTTAACGACTTTGGCGAACAGTTCAATTTACTCAAAGGCAAGAAGCTTGAAGGTAGTGATATTCGTGAAGGCCTCACAGCCATCATTTCTTTAAAAGTTCCAGAAGAATTACTCGAATTCGAAGGTCAAACAAAAGGCAAATTAGGAACTCAACAAGCAACCTACATTGTTCAGAACTTCATTTATAATAAGTTTACTTATTATTTGACCGAGAATATGGAGACTGCAGTTAACATTATTCGCAAGTGTGTTGACTCTCAAACAGCTAGAATCGCCGCTAGAAAAGCTAAAGATGACGCTCGTAGCTCCAAAAAGACCAAAACTGAAGTCATTTTAAGTGATAAATTAACTCCTGCTCAAAGCAAAGACTATGCTAAAAACGAATTGTTCATCGTTGAGGGTGATTCCGCTGGCGGCTCTGCTAAAAAAGGTAGAGATAGATTGCATCAAGCAATATTACCACTTCGTGGTAAACCATTAAATACTGATGGTCTTCCAGTCTCTGCAATGCTTAAAAACGAAGAGATTGCGACGATCATCAACACAATTGGTGCCGGATATGGTCAAGCTTTTGATATTGACGATATTCATTACGGCAAAATCATCATCATGACCGATGCTGACACCGATGGTGCTCACATTCAAACATTATTATTAACGTTCTTCTATCATCATATGCGTCCACTTATCACATCTGGACATGTTTTCATTGCGGTTCCACCTCTATATCGCGTCTTTAAAGAAGATGGTCATAAGAAGGTGCAAGAATACGCTTGGGATGATGCTGGCCTCGAAGAGGCCAAAAAGAAAGTCGGGGCCGGATATAAGATCAATCGTTATAAAGGTCTTGGCGAAATGGATGCCATTCAATTAAAAGAAACAACGATGGATCCAAAAACACGTTTATTACTTCAAGTTGATATTGATGATCCTATTTTAGCGGATAATCGTGTCTCCACATTGATGGGTAAAGACACAACCGTCCGTAAGAAATGGGTGGAAGAAAATGTCAACTTCAACGAAGTTGATACATTCTTAAAGGAGGTCAAATAGTCTATGGCAAGAAAGAAAATTGTCGAAGAAGAAGTGATTGAAGAAAACATTTCTGTTGAACCCCTTGAAGAAGTAATGGGTGATAGATATGCGACTTACGCTAAATACGTCATCCAAGATAGAGCTATTCCTGATGTTAGAGATGGCTTAAAACCAGTTCAAAGAAGAATCATCTTCTCAATGTTTAAAAGTAATAATACTTTTAATAGACCAACCAGAAAGTGCGCTCATACCGTTGGTGCGGTTATGGGTACTTTCCACCCACACGGCGATACATCAATATATGATGCTTTAGCCCGTATGTCACAAGATTGGAAACTCAGATATCCACTTATCGATTTCCAAGGTAACAACGGTAGTATCGATGGTGACTCTCCAGCGGCTTATCGTTATACCGAATCTAGACTAGCCGAACTCTCTAATGAACTCATTAGAGATATCGATAAAAAGACGGTTGATATGCAGCTCAACTTTGACGATACAGAGCTTGAGCCAGTCGTCTTGCCAGCAAGATTTCCAAACCTCTTAGTCAATGGTACAGAAGGTATCGCAGTTGCTTTAGCAACTGAAATTCCTCCTCATAACCTTAGAGAGGTCATCGATGCAGTCATTTATCGCATTGGTCATAAGAACGTGACAAGCGAAGATCTTTTAGAATATGTCAAAGGTCCTGATTTCCCAGGCGGTGGCATTATTTATGATTCCGAAGGACTAAGAAATATTTATCTTTATGGCCGCGGAAAAATTGAAATTGCAGCAAAAACGGAAATCGTTTCAAATAAAGACAATAAGCAAATTATCATCACAGAAATTCCTTACAAAGTGGTGAAATCTCAACTTGTCTATGAAATAGACAAAATCATCCATTC
>CAMKFP010000087.1 GCA_946411895.1 uncultured Caryophanales bacterium | reverse complement strand
TTATTGAAGAAGTAAGTCTAGATATCAAACTTTGCAAAGCCATCTATCCAACTTACATTATTATCTCTAGTGCTGAATCAACTTCTAATAACGCTAATCTAGATGGCATCAAGTTTGGACCTCGTTATTATGGAGAGACTTTAGAAGATGTCATGAAAGAAGCTCGCACTAAAGGATTAGGTACGCACGCTAAAAAACGTTTTATCATTGGTGGCTATTCATTACTCAAAGAAAACCAAGAAGATACATTCATTAGAGCGCAAAAATGCCGTCATGTCATTGTTGATAAAGTGAGCGAAATCTTTAAAGACTTTGACTGCATCCTCTTACCTTCAGCACCTACTACTGCTCCTCTAATTAAAAAGGAAGCTCGCGACGAACTTTCTTGTGAATATCTCATCGCCGATAATTATTTATCAATTGCGAACTTTGGTGGTTTCCCATCAATCACCATTCCATTAGGATTTGAAAATGGTTTGCCATTTGGAATCAATTTAACTTGCCCTGTTTTTAAAGAAGCAGAGATATTACAATTAGCAAAAACTATTGAAAATATCACAGGTTTAAAGGGTATTTTAGCAAAAGGAGACAAATAACAAGTGGAGTTTGAAGCTGTTATTGGTTTAGAAATTCACGTTCAGCTAAAGACTAAAAGCAAGATGTTTTCCTCTGCTCCTGTGACTTATGGAGAAGAGGCAAACTCTCAAACCGCTCCTTTAGATTTTGCTTTCCCTGGAGCGATGCCAACAGTCAATAAGCAAGCTATTATTTTTGCTATCCAAATGTGTCATGCCTTACATATGGAGATAGACCACGAATTATGGTTTGATAGAAAGAATTATTTCTATAGCGATTTACCTAAGGGATTTCAAATTACCCAGTATAAAAGGCCTTTAGGCAAATGTGGCTATTTAGATATTAAAGATAGAAAGATTAATATTGAACGTCTCCACATCGAAGAAGATACATGTAAACAACTTCACTTTAAGGACCACACCCTTCTTGATTTCAATAGAGCAGGCATCCCGCTTTTAGAAATAGTGTCTCTTCCAGAACTACATAATGGAGAGGAAGCCGCGTTATTCGTCGAGAAGATGAGATCGATTGTTACATTCTTAGGAATCTCTGATGGTCGTATGGAAGAAGGCTCTCTTAGATGTGACGTTAATGTTTCCATTAGACCTGTTGGTAAGAAGGAGTTTGGAGATAAGGTTGAGATTAAGAATCTCAATAGTATCGCAAATATCCAAAAGGCCATAGATTATGAAATCTCTCGCCAGGCGAAGGTCTTAGAATCTGGTAAGACAGTAACCCAAGAGACAATGAGGTTTGATGAAAATAAAAAACAAACTGTTCCGATGAGATTAAAGACTGAATCAGTGGATTATAAATATTTCACCGAACCAAACATTGTCCCTATTAGGCTAAGCGATGAGTTTCTTAAGGATGCGATAGAATCAAGTCCTGAACTTGCCGAGTCGAAATATCAAAGATACTTAGAGCTTGGTTTAAATGAATATGACGCAAGTCAGTTAATAGTCTCAAAAGAGACATCGGATTACTTTGATGAGGTCGTGAAAGATGGAGTCTCTATAAAGCTAGCTGCTAACTGGATACTTGTGGATGTTCAATCAGTACTCAATAAGAGAAATATCACTATTAAAGACTTTCCGATAAAGAGTAGTGAACTTGCTTCATTGATTAAGCTCGTCCAAGAAGGAAGAATTAACAACAAGCAAGCGCGTGAAATATTTGCTAAAATGATAAATGGCGGCGTTGATATAAAATCAATCGTCACCGACGCTAACATTAATGAACCTCAAGAGATTAAAAGAATTGTTAATGAGGTGCTAGATGCTAATGAGCAAGCCATCCAAGATTATAAGAGTGGTAAGACTCGTGTCATTGGTTACATTGTTGGCCAAGTCATCAAAGCCACTGAAGGAAAAGTGGATATTGAACTAACAAAGAAGATTGTTATTGAAGAACTAAATAACAGATAGGAGATTAACAAATGTCAGTTTTAGTTACAGGTGGAACAGGATACATTGGTTCCCATACAGTTGTCGATTTACTTAACCATGGTTGGGATGTTGTCATTGTTGATAACTATGTCAATTCCAAACCAGAAGTTTTGAATAGAATCGCTAAAATTACCGGCAAAAAGCCAAGATTTTACGAGCTTTCTGTTCAAGATGAGCCAAAATTAAGAGAAGTTTTTAAAAAGGAAAACATCACTGATGTTATTCATTTCGCGGGTTTAAAATCAGTTGCTGAATCCGTTGAAAAACCAGATCTATATTTCTCAAATAACGTTGGTAGTTCCAAAGTCCTTCTTAAACTCATGAAGGAATTTGGTGTCCATAATCTTGTCTTCTCTTCTAGTGCGACAGTATATGGCGTCCCCAAACACGTCCCACTGAAAGAAGATGATCCAGTTGGTGGCTGTACCAACCCATATGGACAAACTAAACTTGATATCGAATATCTCTTAAAGGATTATGCTAAAGAGAACAAGGATGCCAATATCGCTATTCTGAGATACTTCAACCCAATCGGCGCTCATGCTAGTGGCTTAATTGGTGAAGATCCACAAGGTATCCCAAATAACCTAATGCCATATATCACTCAAGTCGCAGTTGGTAAACGTGACCATCTCAATGTCTTTGGTAGTGATTATAAGACTCATGATGGAACTGGCGTGAGAGACTATATCCATGTAGTGGACCTTGCTAGAGGCCATTTATGTGCTTTAGAAAAACTCAAAGAAAAACCAGGCCTAGTTATTTATAACCTAGGTACAGGAAAAGGCACCTCTGTTTTAGACTTAGTTCATGCTTTTGAAAAGGCAAATAACATCACCATTAAGTATGAAATTTGTCCACGTCGTCCAGGTGACGTTGATGAAAACTACGCTGATGCCACTAAAGCTTATAAAGAAATGGGCTTTAAGACTGAACTTGATATTACTGATGCTTGTCGTGATTCTTGGAACTGGCAAAAGAATAATCCACAAGGCTACGGCGAATAATATACCTATAATCGGATGCGCTTGTAGCTCAGCTGGATAGAGCGTCACCCTCCTAAGGTGAAAGTCAGGCGTTCGAATCGCCTCAAGCGCGCCAGATTAATTGAAATTGTCCCCGGTTTTTGGACTCTATAAACTTAGAGTTTGTAGAATAAAAAG
>CAMKFP010000086.1 GCA_946411895.1 uncultured Caryophanales bacterium | reverse complement strand
GTCCCAACTCATGCTTGATATTTATAAGTTCATCAAGATCCTTCTTTTCTTGATTGTCCCTATAGTCTTCCTCACTTGGATCAAGACTTTCTATTTAGGAGATGGAGAACATCACTGGGTTTGGACATACGCCGCTTTAACTAAGCCAGCAACTGTCCTAGTTGGTATGATTCCTATAGGAATGATTCTTCTTACCTCCATCACATTATCGAAATCAATCATCGCATTATATAAAAAGAAAACCATGGTGCAAGAGCTCTACGCGATTGAAAACCTCTCGCGTATTGACACCATCTGTTTAGATAAGACGGGCACTTTGACCACGCAAAACTTCACTTTTGAAAGAGCGGAGATCATTTCTAACAGTGCCAATCTCGAAGAGATTATGCCTATTTTTATCGGTGCCTTCTCATTTTATAATCCAACTTTAGAGGCTCTTAAAAAAGAGTTTGGTGGTGAATCTAGTGAACTCATTAAAGAGGTGGAACCATTTTCTAGTGAAAAGAAATGCTCTCGCGTGCTTTTAAAAGACGCTCGACAAATTATTCTAGGTGCGCCTGAATACGTCTTAAAGACGCCAAAAAATATCAAAAAAGCCCAGGAGTTATCTAAAGATGGGTATCGCGTTCTCGCTTTGAATGTTAGTGATGAGGATATCGCCTTATTCCTACTAAAAGACGAGAAGAGAAAAAACGTTAATGAGACATTAGAATATTTCGACTCCCTAGGTGTTGATATCAAGATCATTTCAGGTGATAACGCTTTGACCGTTAAACAAATCGCTGGTGAATGCGGAGTGAAAAACGCTGATAAATATATCTCTATGGAAAATGTTGAGCTTGCTCAAATCGAAGAAATTTGCGATCAATACACTGTGTTTGCTAGAACTTCTCCTGAACAAAAACAAGAAATTATCCGTTGTTTAGAACGTAAAGGTCATAAAGTGGCCTATGTTGGTGATGGTGTTAACGACACACAATCTCTTCGTCAGGCGGATTGTTCAATCGCCTTAGCTAGTGGAGCGAGTTCCACGAAAGCAGTTTCAGATGTCGTCTTACTCGATGATGATTTCTCTCACCTCCCAAGCGTCCTTCAAGAAGGTAGAAAAGTGGTGAATAACATCGAAAGAACCGTCCTTTTGTTTCTAACAAAGTCTTTCTTTATTGGTCTATTCTCTCTTGTTTCATTCTTCTTCCCCAAGGGACTACCAATTGAGATTGAAGCCATCTATGTCTATGAGTTTGTCGTCATCACGTTCTGCGGACTTCTCTTGTCATTACAGAACAATAAACCTGAGGCAATCAACCATGACTTTGTCAAAATCACTCTTAAAAAGAGTGTCATGTATGGTTTATTCATGACTTTGTCCGCTTTAGTGCCGATCATATTCGACCTATTCTTAGACATGCCAAGCGCCATTTATCTCGTGCCTCTATTCATTTCTATCGCTGGTATCTTCATCTTGCTAGATGTCGTAAGACCATTTAATAAGTACACCCTCATGGTGTTCCTTCTTGGCATTGCTGGATCAATTTTGTTCCTTTTAGCCTTGCCAAACGTCTTCTTAAATCCAGAGTATCTTAAGTCCGCTTCAGGTGCGGCTTCTCAAATGAATCTCATCAAAAAAGCCTTCTTTGATTTATCAATCTATAGAGGACTTAATGTTATTGAGATAGTAATCACCCTAGTTTTTACTGCTTGCTGCTATCCTCTCTTCTTTGGTTTAGATAAGCTATTTTCTATAAAGAAATAGAGTTTATAAATACTTCTTGAAAAGGAAGTGTGATTACTTTAAGATATATATCGCAATGTGCCCTCCTAGCTCAGTTGGATAGAGCAACGGCCTTCTAAGCCGTAGGTCAAGCGTTCGAGTCGCTTGGAGGGTGCCACTTAAAAGATTACGGAACTCATTAAAGGGTTCCGTTTTATTTTATATTCGTAAACTAGGTATTTATTCGTCTATTTAAATTTGCTAATCTATTTATGCAATAAATATTTGGTAGAAGGAAATAATCATGTTAAAGAAAAGATGGTACATATTACCTATAAGCGGCCTATTTTTACTTGGCCTTATTCTAGGTAGTTTTTTAGATTTAAAGATTAACCAAGCGATTTATGATAGCACCAACTGGTTTGGCTATTTCATGGCCGCCTTTGGCGAAACTCCATTTTATGCCTCGATGGGCATCTTTGGTTTTGGCTTTTATTATCTATTCAAAAGATATACCCATAAGGGCATCAAGTTTTTACTTGTCTTAGGTATTATTTCCTCCGCGTTTGTGTGTATCTATTTCCAAGGAAAGCACATCTTTGATGCTAACGCCTTTAACAATTCCAAACTCTTATGGCTTGGTTTCTTAATCGCGATTTTCATCTATATTGGTGGTTTAGTGGCAGGCTATTTCATCTTTAAAAATACCGAAGTCGCACCTAATAGACTTCTTTTAATCCTTTTAGTCCTTGTCGTTGCCTGTGGCTTAGCCATTGGCTTTAATCAAATCCTTAAATCCATCATGGCTAGACCAAGATATAGATTCCTTTATCGTCAAGATCTCGTCTCTGAATTCAGAAACTGGTGGGAAAACGGACGTGATCTTAAGAAAGATTGGGTTGGCTTATCCTGGAATGATATGAGTGGTGTTATCACTAAAGAAGAATTTAAATCCTTCCCATCCGGACATATGTCCGACACTGTCATGTTGATCGCTATTTTAGGGGCGCTTCCTCTACTTAACGATAAAATCAAAATCAAACAAGAATACTTCGTTATCGGTGCGTGCGTTTGGAACGTCTTACTTGCTTATAGCCGTATGAGAATGGGTGCGCATTATTTAAGCGACGTCTCATTTGGTTCCCTTATCGCTTTAGCGATGATCGCAATTGCTAATGAAGTTTATATTAAATTAGATCATAAATTCTTTCCAAAGAAAGAAGAAATAGAACATGTCCAAGAGTAAAATAAGTGAAATCGAAGAGAAAAGAAAAAAGTATTACGGCAATCTTGATGACCATCAGATTCGTAGACTAGAAAAGTATTACGAAGTTGATCACGAAAACAAGATTGTTCATTTAGAAGTGAAAAAGCACAAGGCTAGCGACCTTTATGAAGAAACCAACTTTGGTGTTTCTCCTCATTTTTCTCGTCGGATTGGGCTTGATTTCTGCCTGCTCTGCCGGTAGTGCTTGGGGCTGACGTTGTAGTAGGCCTTGAAGATTTTGGAAAAGGTCAGGGCATTCTCATAACCCACCCGCAGTCCTAC
>CAMKFP010000085.1 GCA_946411895.1 uncultured Caryophanales bacterium | reverse complement strand
CATCCCCGCCTAGCAGCCTTTCGTGCTCACACCGTTTTTTCTTTTCACTCTGAGACGATATTTTAACTTCTTATTAATAATAAGGAAGAGAGCTAATCCTAAGAGTAAAACAATTTCAATAACGAAGAGGACAATTGCCCATACTGGAAGATCTGAGGATTTGAATTTTTCCCACATCTTTAAGACTTTAGCGTTTTGATCACCATAATCTTTCATAACCGCACAGCGGGTAATGGTCTTCTCATCAGGATATTGGCAGAAGAAAGCTCCGCCAACAGCTTCGTTATCTATTTCGTTTCCTTCTTCGTCTTCATAAGTGAAATCAACAAGATATTCTTCGGTATAGAAGATATATTCATCACTTGGAGTGAAAGAAGTATCGCTAGAATAATTAGGATTAAAGAAGTAGTTAAGATCAACTGCAGTTAACTCGCTAGTGTCGACATCAGGAAGAAGATTGCCTTCTTCATCATAGCGATCATCATACCAAGATCTCATAAGATCAAGCATCTCTTGGCCACCAATGAATGATGTATAACCTGTCGATTCAACGTTTTTAACGGCGTTTTCAGGAGTGGATAAATAATCTAAGAAGAGATAAGCAAGTTCTTCTTGTTCACTACTTCTAGATGCTGATTTAGGCATAACCCAAGCATCAAACCAGATATTAGAACCATTTAATGGAATTGAGTAGAGAAGAGAAACATCGTTTTCTTCACCTAATTCCATGGAATAAATAGCGTCACCACTCCAAGCGAGGTTGATACCAATACGGCCTTGGACGATATCGGATTTACCACTATCGACTTCTAAACCATAGATATTACCTTTAAGAGTCTCTAAACTTTTACCAACTTCTTTAATGGTCTCATCATCAACTTTATCAAAGATTGTTTGAATGGCTTGATGATAATCTTCATCGCTGAGTTCATCATTTTCCCACTCACTACGTTTTTCAAGAAGGTCTTCTTTATAAACTTCCATCAAAACAGCAGCGTAAGTATCACGCATTGAATCTTTGATGGAAATTGTTCCACTATATGACTTGTCATATAAGACATGCCAATATTGCATGGCCGCCATTAATTCATCATAATCAAATCCCTTATAGTCAGGATTAAATAAGATACCAAGAGTGCCCCACATATAACCGACAGCGTATTCACCAACAGTTGCGGCGTTGCCGTTTCCATCAGTGCAGGGAATTTCATCTAATCTATTACGAATATATTTAGAAGCATATTCATCATAGTTAGGAAGTAAAGTATCTCTCTTATCGAGTTTTTGAATTAAATCCTCTCTAGCCATCTTTTGAATCATATAATCGCTAGGACAGATTAAATCATAATGAACTTTACCAGTTTGAAGTTGAGTTAATAAAGTTTCATTGGTGTCTGTGGTGTCATAGACAACATCGATATTTTTGAACTTTGTATTCGCTTCCGCCCAAGCAATGAATTCTTTGCAAAACGCCGGGGTATCACCATCAGTTTCTTCAGAATAGATATAGTCTTCCATATTCATGACATAAAGAGTGACTTTATCAGTAATAGGAAGTTCATCCGCGACCGCTTTAAGGGTTTCTTTTGAGACTGGAATAAGAGCAAAGGCACAAAGGGATAAGGAACCAAAAACAAGAGCTAAATTTCTTTTTTTCATACATTTCTCCCCTTTCTCACTTTGACTTTTTTACTTTGTTTATTTTTATAAATACTAATAACGATAACTGCGATAATCACAATAAGGAAAATAAGGGCAGTTAAAGAACGCGTTTCAAGTGGCACACTCTTCTTATGCATCGCGTGTTGGACAAATGTGGAAATAGTTGTAATTTTGTTATTTCCATTTAATAATCCAGCACCTGTTAAGAACTCAGTGATGATAAAATCATCAAGAGATAATGTAATCGCAAGCATAAAGCCAGAGACCACACCAGGCATAATTTCTGGAATGACAGCCTTTCTAAGAGCGACACTTGGAGAAGCGCCTAAGTCAATGGCAGCTTCATAAAGTGATGGATCCATTTGTTGTAATTTTGGTTTAACAGAAATATAAACAAATGGGGCACTTAAACAGACGTGACCAATAAGAATGGTCCAGAAGCTGAATAAGTCAGCTTTGAAAATATATTGACCAAGGAAGACAAACATAACAGTTAAAGAGAAAGCGATGACGATTTCCGCATTAACAACGTTAATTTGGTTAGCCATATCCATGGTGTTTCTCATTTTGCGTTTGCTATAGAACGCACCAATCGCGCCTAATGTACCAAGTAAGGTAGCAACAACCGCAGAGATAAAAGCGATCAAAAGGGTGTTGCCAACCGCTACCATCAAGGCACGATTCATAAATAATTTTGGATATAAATTGAAATCGAATTTAAATCCTTTACCAATAATTGCGGTGCTTGAAGAGAAAGAATAAGCAGTAATTACAAGAATTGGTAAGTACATGAAGAATAAGATGAGCCAAATATAGCATTGGCCAAGAATCTTTCTAAGGAGTCCTTTTTTCATAATTGAGTCCCCCTTGTATCTTCTTTTTGCACGTTACGTGTCGCAAACATACTAATACCAATAAGAATTAACATGATTAAGGCCATGAATGAACCATCATTCCATAAGCCGTTCATAAACTCTAAGTTAATGAAGTTACCAAATAAGGTAATCTTACCTTCAGAGAAGGTATCAGAGATAACATAGCTCGACATTGTTGGCATGAATGTCATCAAACAAGCTGAGACAATGCCTGGCACTGTTTGAGGAATAATGTTCTTCACAAACACTTGGAATGGGTTCGCTCCAAGATCTTGAGCGGCTTCCACTTGGCTCTTATCAATTTTGAGCATTGTAGTGTATAAAGGAAGGATGACAAACGGCAAATAGTTCTGCACCATACCAATGGAAGTGGCAAGGTAAGGATATTTACCACCATCGATTCCAAACATGCTAAGTAAATCTCTAGTCGCCATTGTTCTTAAAACGAAGTTGATCCACATAGGAGCAATGAATAAAGTGATAAGAACAGCGTTTTTATTGACCTTCTTATCAGCTAAGAAAAACGCTAACGGATAGCCAATAATCAAACAAATAAGCGTGGTTTGCAGCGCTATAAAGAGTGAAACAAACAAAACGTTAAGCTTCGATAGCGTTGTGAAGAAGTTCACTAAAGCATTAAATGAAATATGCATGTTCTCATCAGTAAAGGCATAAACAACAATGATGAGAATCGGGACAATAATGAATAGAATCAAGAATAAAGCATAAGGAATACAGAGGTATTTCCTTTGAAACATTTTGATTCCTGCCTTTTTCTTCCCTTTATTCTTTGACATATTTCTTAATG
>CAMKFP010000084.1 GCA_946411895.1 uncultured Caryophanales bacterium | reverse complement strand
TTTTCAAATGATTCTGGACCATCTTCACTATCGTCATAATAAGAATAATCACCTGCGATAATATTTGGTCTAGTGATTACGCTTTTGATATAACAAAAAGTTTTAAATTGAGAGTTTGGATAAATAGGATTAATCTTTTTCTCCATTTTAGTCTTCCTCCTCGTAATAATATGAATAATCAATTCCTCTAAGGAATAATTCTCTATTGTTCATATCGTGATGTTAAATATCACATTTCCACTCATGCCACTATTATACATAAAAAAGCCATTTTGACTATTAAAATGGCGTTTTAAAAAGATTAGATATGATAAGCACACCCTCTTTAAGATAATAAACAAAAAAGAACTAGACAACGTCTAGCTCTTTTGCATTTTATTGTTCTAGTTGAGAAATTTCAACTTTGTAGTGAACCACTAATCTTTTGACCTTGAAGAAGTTAACGTCACTAATATTATCAGGGATGCTGATTTTGATTTCGTCTTTTGTAAAGTTGTTGATATAGAATTTAGAAATCTTTTTGCCATCAGTATCATTGATATCTAATTTGGTATGGGCAAAATAGCCACCAGTAATTGAAAGATCATCTCTTGCATACACATCACTCTTATCGAGCACTAATTCAATGCAGCTAACTTTATCAGGATCGAAGTCTTTGACATCAACCTTTTCTTGGTTGCCTTGTCCGTCCGCTTTATAGTACTTACTATAATTTTTGTTTAAGCGTAAATAAGGAGTTAGGGCAGATGTGCCTCTAGCGTGTTGATGCCATAAATCATCTTCATCAAAACTTTGAGTTTCACAATTGCCTTTTCCACTAATGGTGCCAACATAACTTTCGAGGTCATAATATGCGCCATCATAAGATTTAACGAATGTATCAGTATCTTCTTCATACCATCTCATGGTGCCAAGATAATCTTCTTCTTGATAGCATAATCTAACACCTTGTCTAAAAGTTTCACTTGGTGCTTTGATAAATTCTGCAACAAACTTATAAACACCGTCTTGTTCAGTTACAAATGTGTAATCAGCATCGGTGCTAATGATTTGTTCGCTGCCATTTAAATGCCATCCCTTAAAGAGACAGAAATTATCATTTTGATAATTATAGAATGGGTAAGCATGAATATTGACAGAAGTTCCATTAGCGACAACTTTATAGCCTTTATCATTCGCTACCGCATTATCGATAGCAACATTGCCTTTTGAGGAATCAGAACTTTTCACACTGACATATGTTTTAGTGCTTTGACAGCTAAAAACGTATTTTACTGACTCAATAACCCAATCTGAATTACTATAAACGTAGTCTTTATTGCCTAGGTAATAATATAAAGATCCCGCTCTATCAAACGAGTTTTCAGTTTCTACAACATATTGATGATGATATTCGCTTACTGGTTCTGTACGTTTAGTAGAATTGGTAAGATCGTCCTTATCTAAACTAACCATATCAAGATCTTCCAAATAATATGTGTATAGAGAGCCAAATGTACTTAAACTTCCACTTCTTAAATAATGGCCAGTAAATTCGATACTTGTGACCCCTCTAAGAGGAGTTTCATTGATTAAATAATCGCTTAAGCTAGTAAATTCAAAGACAACACCTTCCTGACTAGATGGGGCTGATTTTGTTCTAAAAACGATATCGTTTCCAAGAACGGTTTTAAACGTTCCTCTATAAACGTCACCATCTTGAACAAAGTTTGATTTATTAGATGCGTTAATTGTTAATGTATATGGTTCAACATCAGCTTTAGTGTTCAAAGACGGTGAAATATTATTTGACGCTAAAATGGTAGCAGAAAAAGCACCGACTGAGAAAAGTGATGTGATTAATAATCCTAGTTTTTTCTTTTGCATAAAAATACCTCACCTTTAAAAGTATTTTTAATATTACTACAAAGTCTGTCACAAAAGTGCCACACAAAGAAAAAGGACTGACACTTTGTATCAATCCTATTTAATTACGTTGTCCTAAATGGACAGAAATGATACAATCCGAACACTGCTTTTAGATTTCTTCAATTATTTTTAAACCGATATCAAGTTTCATTAAATCATGATTAGCGGAATGTAGAAGAGCTTTATCATAATCTCCTTCAATTAAAACATCCCCTGGTTGTAAAAAGTCATAAAGTTCAAGTTTGAAGTGATTGGCTACTGCTTGACATGCTGCTAGTTCCATTTCCACTACTATACATCCTTCTTCTTTTCTCTTTTTAACTTTGTTAACTGTTTCCATCAAGAAACCATCTGTGGTCCATGCTTTACCCCTCACATATGGAATGCTTAACTTTTTAAAAATGGATTCAACTTTGTCTGCATTATTGATTTTTATAAAATCACTAGGAGGCATGAAGTGATATGATGTCCCCTCATCTCTATATGCTTCAGTTGGGATAACAAATTTTCCTTTAGTTATTTCTTTATCTAGCGTTCCACAAGAACCGAACATAACAAACTTGGTAGCACCCGTGATATGAGCACACTCTGCGATATTACCAGCGCATAAAACCGAACCCATCGGTGCAAGATACACTCCAATTAATTCTCCTTTGTATTCAAATGCATAAATAGGAATTCTATAAGATGTTCCGCCAATTAAGCCGATTTGTTTAAGATCATAATGCGATTGAACGTACTCAAATATCTCGCGTGACAAAAGAACAAGGCATTTATCCAAAATATGTCCTTTTTCTCCATAAAAATACTCTAACTTAAGTATTGGCTCACTAGTGTCAAAAGAATCGGTAATCATTTGCGGTAATAATATCATATCAATCAAAGATTGAAAATTCATTTTGACAACAAGTGTAATTTATATACAATATAAGTGTGAACCCAAGTTGGCAAATGGAGCCTTCCTCGGTTCATTTTTTATTTTCTTATATCTCTTTTTATTTAAAGAAAAAAGGACTGACACATGGTATCAATCCTATTTAACTAAGTTGCCCTTGAAGAATATTGCTGATACAAATCAAGGTTTTGCCGATAGGTTGAAGAAGTCCTTTGATACAAAATCACTGAGGTGACAGGACTTGAACCTATTATATGGAAGATTTTAGTCATCTTCAACTTCGTCTTCGTCATCCTCGTAAGTAAGTTCTTTTAATCGTTTAGCAACTCTTAGAGCAGTTCCGTCTTTAATATATTCTTCGAATGCTCCACTGCTCCAACGCTCATCTCGAGCCATATATGTGATAAACGTTCTAATTTCATCAAAAGAAAAGTTCTCAATCTGCTTTTTCTCGTTTTCGATTCTTTCAATGTTTTTCACATATTCAAAATCAAATTCAACAAGTTTCAACAAGAAGTCTTCTTTTAAGGATTGACCATTGTATGTCTCGCCTTTTTCAAGAGTTTT
>CAMKFP010000083.1 GCA_946411895.1 uncultured Caryophanales bacterium | reverse complement strand
AAAAGTATTTAGATAAGCTTGATGATGTCACGTTCATTGGAGTACATGATGGCAAGCTTGGTTATTTCTATGATTATCATTTTGATGAGATTGATGAAATTCTAAACGACATTACTTTTTCTAACGTGAAATGTGTCGAGATTCCTTTAATTAGAACAGACATTTATGGAGATAAGGATCAAGTCATTTATTCCCTTAACGAAGTTAGACTGGAAAATCCATTCCACACTTTGGTTAGCGAAGTCTATATCAACGAAGATAAACTCGAAACATTTAGAGGTAACGGATTACTCGTCTGCTCCCCATTTGGTTCTAGCGCTTATAACCGTTCTCTTTCTGGTGCGGTTATTGATCCAAGCCTTCACTGTTTAGAATTAACCGAAATCGCTTCAATTCAAAACAACGCATATCGTTCTTTAGGTAGTTCATTAGTGGTTTCAGGAGATAGCCAAATCACATTTAAAGGTGATTACCATAACATAGTTATTGGTTATGACCATCTCACACTTACTATTGAACACGTCACAAAAATGGTGGTGTCGGTATCAGATAAGAAAGTCTCTTTAGGGCTTAAAAAATCTCATTCCTACATCCACACATTAAATAGGAGTTTTGTTAAATAATGAAATATTTGATTTTGTCTGGTAGTGGAAACGATCCAAAAAACGATTTCACTCAATTCTTAAAGAATAATGCTTTATGGATTTGTTTGGGTATCGTTGGTTTAATCTTAATAACCATCTTAGTGATTTATATCATTAAGGCTCCTGGTAGAAAAGCTAATAAGGCTCAACCAATCAACAATGACGAATGGTTATTAGCGCTTGGTGGAAAAGAAAATATCCAAGAGATTAATCAAAACAGTTCTCGAATTTCTGTTAACCTAAAAGATGATAATCTTATCGATAGAGAAAAGCTCACCGCTCTTGGAGTTAGCAGTGTGGTGAAGATGTCCAATAAAGTGACCTTGGTTGTTTCTAAGGATTCACAAAAAATCTTTGAATCAATTAAAAAAGCCCTCGAAAACTAAGGGCTTTTTCTTTATTTTCTTTCTCTATAATAGATGGAGATCCTCGAGGTCTCTTTTAATTTCTTCGACCGGGAAGCCAATCACATTATTTAAAGAACCTTTAACCTCTTTAATGATGTGATATTGTTCGTTGTCCTGGACACCATACGCCCCAGCTTTATCTAAAGGAGATTTACTAGCGACATATTCTTCAATCATCTCATCATCTAACTTATTAAATGTCACAAACGAATGAACGTCATGGGTGAGTTTTATATCTTTATAGAATATAGAATACGCAGTGATAACTTCATGAGTTCTATTGGATAAGAGCTTAAGCATTCTAATCGCATCTTCAGCATCTTTTGGCTTACCGATAATCTTATTATCAATAACGACAATTGTGTCAGCGGAGATGACTATGTCATCTGGATACTTTTTCGCGATGACTTCTCCCTTTCTATAGGATATGTCTCTTGTGGCTTCTAAAGGAGAAAACTTATAAGAAGTTGTCTCATTGATATCCGCTGGATCAATTTTAAAATCACTAACGATTTGACTCATTAGTGATTTTCTTCTAGGTGAACTGGAAGCGAGAATATACATTTTAGTTTTTGTTCATGATGACAGGAATAATCATCGGCATTCTATTGAGTTTAGAGAACATGTAGTTGCCTGCTGCTTCTCTAATCGCATTTTTAAGTTCAGAGAATGTGGTCTTTCCATATAATCTTTCATTGACCGCTTTAGTGACAATCTTTTCACATTCTTCGATTGTCTCTAGATTATATTGGTTGATTAATCCTTTAGTGTAGAGTTTTGGAGCTTCTAATAATTTATTGGTTTTTGCATCTAAAGCGATGGTGATAGCAATCATACCGTTATCGGTAAGAGTTCTTCTGTCTTCGATAACACTATCAGCAAGGCCTTTAATATCTTTACCATCGATATAGATGTTTCCGTGTTCCACGGAATATCCACGAGAAATCTTATGTCTAGCTAGAACAAGAGTGTCTCCGTTATCTAAAACAAACGTGTTGCCTGGAGTGACACCAACAGTTTCCGCTAACTTAGCATGGATAAATAACATACGGTAGTCTCCATGCATTGGCATAAAATATTTAGGTTTAAATAACTTCAAAACCAATCTAAGTTCTTGCTTAGATGGGTGACCAGAGGAGTGAATATCGTTAATGATGTTATTGGTGACAACATCCGCGCCCGCTCTTGTCAGTTGGTTGACAACGTTAGCAATAGAGATGCCATTTCCTGGAATTGCAGAGCTAGAGAAGACAACTGTGTCTCCTGGCATAATATGAATATCTTTATGTTCTCCATTAGCGATACGGGATAAAGCCGCCATTGGTTCTCCTTGAGAACCAGTACAGAGAATCAAGATTTCGTTTTGTCTATATTGTTTAATAGTGGATGAGTCAATAATCGCGGCATCTGGAATCTTGATATAGCCAAATCCACGAGAGATTTCGACAGCCTTTTCCATGGATCTACCGATAATAACAATCTTGCGATTATTGTTAACAGCAGATTCACAGATTTGTTGAATACGAGAAATATTACTAGAGAATGTGGAGACGATTAATCTACCAGGAGCGTTTTCAATAACTTCGTTAATGGAGTCAAAAACATTCTTCTCGCTTGGTGTATAGCCTTCTTTTTCAGCGTTAGTGGAGTCGCTTAATAAAAGATCAACACCTTCATCACCGATTTGAGCCATTCTATTTAATGCGATATCTGGTCCGATTGGAGTGAGGTCAACTTTAAAGTCGCCTGTAGAGACGATTCTTCCTTCAGTAGTATCAACAACCACACCGAAGGAATCTGGGATAGAGTGAGTGACACGGAAGAAGGATACTTCAAAGCTATCAACATTGACTTTTCTATTTTCATCGTATTCTACGATGTTAGCGAGATCTGACATTCTTCTTTCTTCTAATCTCGCCTTGATTAAAGCAGCGGCTAGTCTAGGCGCATAGATGACAGGAATGTGAATTGATTGAAGCAAGAAAGGAATCGCTCCAATATGGTCTTCGTGTCCGTGAGTGATAAAAAGGGCTTTAACTTTGTTTCTATTGTTTTTGAGGTGAATAAAATCAGGAATGATATAGTCAATTCCAGGGAATTCAACACCTGGGAATCTCACGCCAGCATCGATAATGATGATTGCGTTATCATTCTCAATACAATACATGTTCTTGCCGACTTCACCAAGTCCACCAAGAGCATAAATAGAAACAGGAAGAGAAGCATTTTTCTGCATAGTATACCCTTTCTAAAAATTACTATGTTATTTTTACGTATATAGTATATAGAAAAATATAAATAAGTTAAATTATTTCTTCACCAGGTAATGGGGTGTCTGGTTGAAGAGGATCGATG
>CAMKFP010000082.1 GCA_946411895.1 uncultured Caryophanales bacterium | reverse complement strand
CAGAAATATGTGGCTAGAGTTTTTCAAAAGCAAAGGTCACCATATTGAACCAGGTTCTTCTTTAATTCCTAAGAATGACCCCACTTTACTTTGGATTAACGCAGGTGTTGCGGCTTTAAAGAAGTATTTTGATGGTAGTGAAATTCCTCCATCTCGTCGTATTACTAATGCACAAAAGAGCATTAGAACTAACGACATTGAAAATGTCGGTCACACTGCTCGCCATCACACATTCTTTGAAATGCTTGGCAACTTCTCTATTGGTGACTACTTTAGAAAAGAAGTCATCCCTTGGGCGGTTGAACTATTAACCAGCAAAGAATGGTTCGATTTTGATAAAGAAAATCTTTATATCACCTATCATCCAAGCGATTTAGACACCAAAAAGTGCTGGATGGATGCCGGAATTGATGAATCTCATCTCATTCCTGAAGAAGGCAATTTCTGGGAAATTGGTGAAGGACCATGTGGACCTGACACCGAAATCTTCTATGACCGTGGAGAAAAATACGATCCAAAAGGTTTAGGCATCAAGATGCTCAAAGAAGATATGGAGAATGACCGCTATATCGAGATTTGGAATATCGTTTTCTCTCAATTCAACTCCGAAGCTGGTAAAAAAAGAGAAGAATATAAAGAACTCCCATCTAAAAACATCGATACAGGCGCAGGTTTAGAAAGATTTGCTTGCATCATCCAAGGAACTGAAACAAACTTTGAGACCGACCTCTTCTACCCCATCATTTTAGAAGTGGAGAAGATGTCTAATAAAAAATATAAAGATAACACCTTAGCCTTTAGAGTGATTGCTGACCATATTAGAGCTATCACCTTCGCTTTAGCGGATGGAGAAATGTTCTCTAATGAAGGTAGAGGCTACGTTTTGCGTAGACTTCTTAGAAGAGCCTCACGTTATGGCAAAGTTTTAGGCATTGAAAAACCATTCTTATATCAACTTGTTGATATCGTTAAAGAAATTATGATTTCTTATTATCCATATCTTAGCGATAAGGCGGAATTCATTAAAAAGATGGTTAAAGCCGAAGAAGAGAAGTTCTTAAAAACTCTCACTAATGGCGAAGCCATGCTTCTTAAAACCATCAAAAATTCCACTTCTTTAAGCGCGGAAGATATGTTTAGACTATATGACACATTCGGCTTCCCAAAAGAGCTCACCATGGAGATTTGTGATGAAAACAAGGTCTCTTATGATCTCAAGGGTTTTGACGAACTCATGAAAGAACAAAAAAGAAGGGCCAGAGAAGCTAGAGGTGACCTCCAAAGCATGAATAAGCAATCCGTCGATTTAATGAACTGCACAGTGGAGAGTGTCTTTACATATGGTAAAGATGAAATCGAAGCCAAAGTTGTCGCTTTATTTGAAAACGGGGAGAAAGTTGATTCTATCTCCTCTGAAGGCGACGTTATCCTAGATAAAACCACCTTCTATGCGGAAAGTGGCGGTCAAGTTTCTGATACTGGCGTCATTGGAAATGACGACTTGTCCTTAAAAGTCACTAATGTCATTAAAGCGCCTAATAAGCAACATCTCCATCATGTCGAAGTGATGTATGGCGAAGTCAAGGTTGGCGATGTCGTGAAAGTGAAGATTGATGTTCTTAGAAGAGAAAAGATCATGCGCAATCACTCCAGTGTCCACCTCCTTCAAAAAGCTTTGATGGAAGTCGTAGGAGATCATATCGCCCAACACGGCAGTTTCGTTTGTGATGAATATTCTCGTTTTGACTTCAATCATTTCCAAAAACTCACTAACGAAGAAATCGCAACAGTGGAAAGAAAAGTCAACGAATGGATTGCTGAAGCAATCCCATGCGACACCAAAGTCTTACCAATTGAAGAAGCTAAAGCTTTAGGTGCAAGAGCCTTATTTGATGATAAGTATGGCGATGTCGTACGTGTTGTCTGTTTTGGTGATGTTTCTAAAGAATTCTGTGGTGGAACTCACGTTTCTAACACTCAAGATATTGGTATTTTTGTTATCGAACAAGAAGAATCCATCGCTGCGGGAATTCGTAGAATTCAAGCCCGTACATCTTATGGTGCTTATGAACTCATTAAACGTAGAGAAGCCATCTTAGCAAGAGCTAGAGACCAACTTGGCGTTACTTCCTATTCTGACGTCAATAGTCGTATTAGCGTTTTAAGTCAAGAAAAGGACTCCTACAAGAAATTAAGCGAAGCTTTGAACGCTAAGCTTGCCTTCGCTAATAGCGAGTCTCTTAAGGGCGAATTTGAAGAGATTAACGGCTTAAATGTCTTAGTCAAACACCTCAAAGGTTATAAGAGAAGCGATTTAGTATCACTTAGTGATAATTTAAAACAAGCCAAGCCAAACTATCTCATCGTTTTAGTTGGCGATGAAAATGGTGGACTTCCAGTCTTAGTGACCTCTAGTGAAGAGGCTATCAAACGCGGCTTTAAAGCTGGCGATCTTGTAAGAAAAATTGCTGGAGATTTAGGTGGTTCTGGTGGCGGACGTCCTGACTCCGCTTCTGGTGCAGGTAAAAACGCCGCTAAACTCGAGGAAGCGTTCAACAACTTCAAAGGATTATTAAAATAACATGACGAAGAAGTATCTCGGATTAGATTTAGGCACCAATAGCCTTGGTATCGCTAAAAGCGATATCTTGGGTTTTGTGCACGGCGTAGAAAATCTTCGCTTTGATCGAAATCAATATGTCATGGCGAGAAAACGCGTCCATCAAATCGTTAAGGAAACGGGAATTACCAATATTGTGATTGGCTATCCTCTCCATCTAAATGGAGAAAAATCCGAGATGAGCGATGTCGTGGAGCGTTTTGTCCAAGATTTAAAAAACGAAGACCCAATGCTGAGCATTGAACTCTTCGATGAACGCTTATCAAGCGTTGAAGCTAACAATAATATCTCACAAATGGGATATAATCATGATAAGAGGAAAGCAAATGTCGATAAAATCGCCGCTTGCATCATCTTAGATACATTTATCAGAAAGAAGGAAGCAAATAATGGATAAAGAAAAATCAATTATCATCACTGATGCCGAAGGCAAAGAACATTTAATGGAGATTTTATTTACCTACGACAACGAAGAAAGAAAAACCTCTTATGTCTTCTTCTTTGACCCATCCACTCCAGAAGAGATTATCGCGATGAGATACACTCCTGATGGTGAACTCGAAGAGATCACTGATGATGAGGAGTATGAAGAAGTTGAAGAGGTCTTCAACGCTTATCAAGAGGATCCAAAGATCCAAGAAATCAAAAAATAATTAAATTCCAAAAACAATCATGCCTAAAACCGCACTTAGACCTAGTAGGGTAATCGGGTTTAGGCTTTTCTTTTTGATAAATTTATAGCCAAACATAATGATGAACAAAATCAAAAGGATGGTTAATGAGGCTCTATCAAAATAGAAATTTGAACTCTTAATTGAGGCATTAGAGAAGAATCCCATCTTTAAGAAGA
>CAMKFP010000081.1 GCA_946411895.1 uncultured Caryophanales bacterium | reverse complement strand
TATTTCTAAACTCCTGCCAAAGTTCATCATCTTGTTCTTTAGTAGAGCATCTTCCCGCTTTCTTAAAATCATCGCTTAATTTATCTAATTCTCTACTAGCGGGAATGACTTCTTTTTTATCTAAAAGTTTTTTCGCAGATTCAATAATTCTCTTCTTTTCCTCATAAGGAGAAATGAGTAATCTTGGTTCTTTCTTTGTGAGCTCACTATAAATAGCGATGACTCTATTTGTTTCATCTTGATCGAAGAATGTTTCTTCCTCACGATTAGTGATATACCTAAACTCTCTTCTTAGTAGTTGTAGGTCTTCAAAACGGTTGTCTAAATTCTCTTCTTCGAGAAGCTCTTTTGCTAATGCAATAAATTCTTGTTTAGTCATAATATCCTCCAAGATTATCCTTATATATTTTAAATGGGTGTTCTATTAAAACAAAATCCTTTGTTAAAATAGAAATATGAAAAAGAAAAGTTCTGTGCTAAATATTCTAGTTTTTACTCTAATTCTTTGTGGCTGCTCTAAAGATAAAGAAACCCAAGCTTCTTATATTGATAAGCCAATAGACACTAATCTCGAGTTTTGGATTACTCAAAGAGTAACTCTTAAAGAGATGGAAGATAAAGGGTGTACCTATCTACCTGGATGGATGGGGGCTGATGAATATCTTGATAGCCGCTACGAATCAGATACAAGTGGAAGCATGGCTATCGCCCCTGATATTCATGTGACTTATTTAGTGAGTGGTTATCCAGATACTCTTGATGATAGCGCCATCACTCGTATTGAAATCACTGATCCATCCATAACTGTGTATGGTCTTACATTAGAATCAAGTGAAACTGAAATAAGAGAGAGGATGAACGATGTTGCTGATTCCTTTTCTAAAGATGATTCTTATTTCATGTTTAACATAGATAATTGCTCATTTATGTTTTCATTAGAAAAGATAACCATCAGTGTTCCTGTCACAAACAATAGTGGTGTTATCTATTAATAAAAAATTGTTAACCGATTGTTAAAAGTTCACTGTTCATGTGGACTTTTTTCTATCAATAGAGTGTTCTTTAGTTGCTCATGAGGCTCTTTATGATATATTAATCATATAAGGAAATCCTTTTAGGAGATTTAATATGGAAAAGAAACCAGTTAACTTTGTTGTTAAAAACGCTAATGAAGCCGCCAAAAGACTTAATGAATTCGTCGAAAAAGGCGGACATAATTTTGATATCGGCATCAATAATGAATATGTCACAACAGTGACTAAGAATTCTGATGGCTCCACGAGCACAGAAAAAGAAAGAGTTTATCGTATTATTGGCTTCGCTGATATGTACCAAGGCGAAGAACTCGAATCCCTTAACGCTGTTAGAGAAGACTTAAAAGCCGCGAAGAAAGAAAGAGAAACTCTTAATAGAACTCTTAACATCATGAATAAGCCAGCTTTTGCGCCTATTTCAATTCTTTTACTTGGCATTGCTGTCTTTACTTTAGTGTTTGGTATTTTAACAGTCGCTAAAGTCTTGCCTTTACCAGCTAATCAATTGCCAATCGCCATTGTCTTAATTATCGTTGGTGTCCTCGCTTTAGCAGGATCATTCGTCTTATTCTTCTTTAGAAGAAAAAAGAAACTTGAACTTTTAAGTCGTAAAGAAGAGATTTTAAAGAGTGACGAAGACCTCAAAGCCAAAGAAAGAGAAATCGATAGCAGAACACCTAAGTGGTATAAAGATTCCTTATGGACTGCGGAAGGTTATACATTTAAAAATGCTTCTCAAAAGTTCACTTTAGAAAAAGAAAAGAAGAAATAGAATCTACTAACTAACAAAAACAGTACCCAGGTTGATGGGCACTGTTTTTTTATTTGCTCTTTTAAATTATTAACGGACAACAAAGTGGTGGGGATCGAGATTTCCACAGATCGGGTCAATATTATAATTTAACTTACTATCAGTGGCATCTATATAGTATCTAACATCATCGCCACTTTTTAAATTTTCAAAATAATAGGTGAAATTTGAAGTATTTTCGTAGCGAACCATACTTTCTTCAACATATTCTTGATTGTTGATTGAGTAGTGAATTTTAACATTCTTTTCTTCTATTTCTCCCCTAGCATAAGAGACGATATTAGTTTTGACGAGGTATTTATCTTGAACTTCAACTTTGCCGCTTAAAACGTCCCTAGAATCAATAAAAAGCATATTCTCATCTGGAACTTCATGGGTGCGGCAGTGTAATGCATCAGTATTTAAAAAAGATAAATCGTGATCAAAAGCGAATCCTTCCACGCCGACGATATCATAGCCTGGTAAAGCTTCTTGATAAACTTTTAGTGCTTTTTGATTATAGGAGTTATTTTCTCCTAAAGGCATATAGACGTGATTATTAGCGATTAATGAATTTGTATAAGGAGCGACAGTGTTTCCACCTGGTTCTTCTACGCGATAAATGCGATAGTTATATCCATAGCAACACTTAGTGTTAGCGAGTACTTCTGCTACTTGTTCATAGTATTTATATCTTGAATTACTTTTCGGTAATTTAGCGACAATAATTTTATCAGGAGCAACAATCTTGGCCCAGCAATCAATATGAGCGATATAATCGCCTTGAGGGTCAATAGTAATAACATAGTTATCAGTGCCCGTATATTCCTTCATTTGAGAAAGGACTTTATTTTTATTATTGCCGTTTTCTTCAATGACCAGATCATCACTAAAGGCAGTGCCTCGACCGTCTTGCATGAGATTACCACCCGTATGAGTGAGACTCATCTTGCTATAAGACATATCAAAATATGTGGCGAGTTGAGAAGGAACTTTATTTTGTTCCACACGATATGGGCGATTATAGGTAAAGTCAACGATAGATAAATCTAAATCGTTAAAAACATAAAATGGAGAGAAGTCTCTTACCCAATAGGCATAATCATCATCAAGTTTCATATCGAGCATGGTGATGTTATCCATGTTCGCTCCAACATCAGTTAATGCTTGCTCGGCTTCACTGATACGGGATTTGTTGCTGCTACCAGGATTGACCAAAAGAAGAACTTTGTTATCTTCAGCGATTGTTTTATAGACATTTAAAGGCATGTTATTGGGATAACACATCTTTACCATTTTGACTGGTTCGAATTCTCCTGGCATTCTTTTAGAGAATGTTTCTATGACCTCATATTCATCATCGGTAGGGTCAACAGGTTTAGGAGAAATAGAACACGCCGCTAAAGAAGCGATGGATAATACTGATAGACAAAGAAGTAATGATTGTTTTTTCATAAACTATCATTATTATAGTCTCTTCTTTCTTATTTATATAAAAATTTCTATATAGAAATAGTAAGTGGTTAGAAGACAGATTTCAAAAGAGAAATAAAAAAAGACCCTAGCAGGCTAGGGTTTCAAATTGTCTACATCAATCCAGCCAGGACAAATATTCCCGCTAGAAGATAGGCATAGATAAGCGCGAGGAAATATAA
>CAMKFP010000080.1 GCA_946411895.1 uncultured Caryophanales bacterium | reverse complement strand
ATTTTAGAACTTAATTAGAAGGACAAATTATATGAGCAAATATAGTGCAAATAATATTCGTAACGTGGTCATCCTTGGCCACCAAAGCAGTGGTAAAACCACTTTAGTGGAATCTTTAGCTTATGTGACTGGCTTAATCTCTCAAAAAGGTGAAGTGGAAAAGAAAAACACCTTAAGTGACTATAGCGCTGATGAGCAAAAGCGTGGTGCCTCCATTCAAACCGCCGTTGTTCCAGTTTACGCTAAAGACCATAAGATCAACTTAATTGATATTCCAGGTAATGATGACTTCATTTCTGAAATGATTGGTGTCACCCGTATCGTTAAAGGTGCTGTCCTTCTTATCGATGCCTCCGTTGGTGTCCAAGTCGGTACCGTCAAACACTGGAATCAACTCCGCCATAGAGGTATCCCAACCTTCATCTTTGTTAACAAAATGGACAAAGAAAACGTCAAATTCGACGAGGTTTTAGAGGATATTAGAGAAAAACTTGGTAAAAACGCTATCCCATTTTGCTATCCTCTTGGCCACGATAATGGCTTTGATGGCTTCGTCAACATCGTTGACTTAAAAGCCCATAAATTCAATGGCAAAGAATGCGTTGAAGCGGAAATCTATGAAGATAAGAAAGCTAAAGTCTTTGAACTTCATAACACCCTTTCTGAAGAAGTCGCTAAAGCCGACGATGCTTTACTTGAAAAATTCTTTAACGGTGAAGAATTCACCATGGAAGAAATCCATGCTTCCTTAAGAAAAGAAGTTTTAGCTGGTGAATTAGTTCCTGTTTTAGTCGGTAGCGCTACCAAAAACATTGGTGTGAAGACACTTCTTGATATGTTTATTGATTACTTACCATCTCCAAGTGATCTTAAACCATATGAAGCCCATGATGAAAACGATAAACCAGTCGAAAGACAAACAAGTGAATCCGAACCATTCTCCGCTTATGTCTTTAAGACCGTTGTCGACCCATATTCTGGCACGATTAATTTATTAAAGATTAATTCTGGTGTTCTCCATGTTGGTGATGATGTTTCCGTTAATGGGGCCACTCAAAGAATCTCCATGCTTTATAACATGACCGGTAAGAAGATGGATTCCATCACTGAAGCTTATGCTGGTGATATCGTCGCTGTGACACGTTTAGAAGGTGTCGCTAGTGGCATGACTCTCTCCTCTCCAAAAGCGATTATTAACTATAAACCAGTCAAATATCCAACCGCGGTTATCTTTAAAGCAATCGAACTTAAGAATAAGAATGATGAATCCAAGATTGGTCCAGCTTTAGCGAAGATTCAACTTGAAGATCCATGCGTTGAAGTCAAACGTAATAATGAGACCAAACAATTACTCTTAGGTGGTGTTTCTAACTCCCATATCGACTACATTTTAGCTAAGCTAAAAGATACCTATAAGATCGAAGTTGGTACCTCTCAAATGAAGGTCGTCTATCGTGAATCCATCAAAAAGACCGCCGAAGGTGATGGACGTTATGTCAAACAATCTGGTGGTAGTGGATTCTATGGTGTCGTTAAGATGAGATTTGAACCAGCCGAAGAGAGCGAATTCGCTGAAGAAGTCTTTGGTGGTGCGGTTCCAAAGAACTACTTCCCTGCTGTTGAAAAAGGTTTCTTTGAAGCTCTTAAGAGCGGCCCACTTGCTGGCTTCCCAGTTATCGGCGTTAAAGGTATCTTGGTTGATGGTAAATATCACCCAGTTGATTCTAACGAACAAGCCTTCAAGATGGCGGCTATCCTCGCCTTTAAAGACGCTTATGAGAAATGTAAACCAATCATCTTAGAGCCTGTGATGAGAATTAAAGTCAATATTGAATCTCGCTATACTGGTGATGTCTTAAGTGACTTAAATACTAGGAGAGCGAAAGTGCAAAATATTGAAGAAGGCGAACATGGCACTCAAGTGATTGAAGCTTTAGTTCCTGAAGCGGAAATCGTCGACTACGCCACTCAACTTAAATCCATCACTCAAGCTAGTGGTTACTTCAATAGAGAATTCGAAGACTACGAAGAAGTCCCAGAATATCTCAAGGATAAAGTCATTAAAGAAAACAAAATTACTGAATAGACTTATCTATAAGAAGGTGGAAGCAATGCTTCCTCCTTTTTATTTGAATTTTTCTAGACTTATGCTAATATCAATGCGTTATGTATACGAAAGAATTTTTTATTGAATCAACCGATGTGAATGCCAAACTCGACATCAAACTTTCTTCTTTACTTAGAATGATGCAAGATGTTGCCACTGAACACGCGGAGACTCTTCATATTGGTAAAGCTGACACTCTTGATAAAGGCTTATACTGGGTCATTACTCGATATTACATCGAGATGATTAAGTATCCTAAATATCTCACCAAGATTAAAATCTCCACTTATCCAGGCGATGATATGAAGTTTATCTTCCCTCGTTATTTCCTAATTGAATCTATGGAAGGCGAACTTCTTGGTAGAGCTTCATCCACTTGGGTGGTCCTCAATAAGAGTGATCACAAAGTGAATCTTAGACCTTTCCCAGGATTAGTGGTGCCCACTGAACACGTTGAAAACGAGATTGGTTTACCAGAAAAAGTGATTGGCGAAGGTGCCTCATTTATTGAAGAAAGAAAAGTCCGCTATAGTGATATTGATTTAAATGGACATCTCAATAATACAAAGTACATGGAGTATATCTTAGATATGAAAGATTCATCTTTCTATTTAAATAACAAAATTAGTTCCATTCTTATTAACTATGAAAAAGAACTCCTTGATGGAGATAAAGTCTCTTTATATTCTGATGAAGGAAATCTAGAATATATCGTAGGAAAAATCGGTGACACCAACATCTTCGAGGTGAAAATCACCTATCAGAAGCGTTAAAAAAATAAGAAAACATCAAACTAAAAGACTATCTTTTACTTGATTTATTACGCGTTTAGTAATAAGTTATATATCGTCAAAGGTAGAATATTGCTGATATTGCCTTCATCCTTACTAAAAACATTATTGTTACCTTGTATCAGTATAATTTCTCCTTCTACTTTGACAGAACACGGTTCCCCTTATCTAGCCGTGTTTTTTATTTTCTTTATATAAGTAATTACTTATAATCATTGTATGAATATCTTACTCACTAATGATGATGGCTATAAAGCAAGAGGAATAATTCTCTTACGAAAGCTTTTATCTAAATACGGAAATGTTATCATTTGCGCGCCTAGAGGCCCGATGAGTGGTAAAAGCCTCTCTATTACAATCGATAAACCTTTTCACGTTATAGAAGAGGAAAAAGGCGTTTTTTCTATAGATGGGACACCTGCTGATTGTGTGAGGTTTGCCCATAAAGGTTTTAATATTGACTTTGATCTAGTCGTGTCTGGCTGTAACCATGGTTGGAATGTCTCTTTTGACACTCTTTATAGTGGGACTGTCGGGGCGGCTTTGCAGGCTTGTAACTATGACATCAAGTCTCTAGCTATTTCTTGTCAGATGAATTTTGACATCGTCGAGAAGTATTTTGATGAAGTAA
>CAMKFP010000079.1 GCA_946411895.1 uncultured Caryophanales bacterium | reverse complement strand
ATGTGGATGGCACACCGTCCAGAAGAAGCAATGTTTAAAAAGCAAGGTGTCGTCATTTCTACTGCTGCAGGCGCGGGTACTAAGTCCACAATGAAGGACATGAAAGATAGCTTATTCTATTGGGGTGTCGCAAGAAACTATGAATTTGGTACACCAGTCGCGGCTACTTCTTGGGAACAAATAAGTGAAAAGAAACTCAAGAAAATCGATAAAGGTACCACTAGAATTGCTAAGAAGATCTTAAAAAGAAATGGCAAAGTAAAGCCAACTATTGGAGCAAAACTATTCTTCTTCCTTATGCATTTGTTGCAAAAGAATGGTTGGAATCCAAAAGATAAAGAATATTGGAAAGAAAAGGGTTGGACTGAAAAGAAACGCCCTTGGAAGAATAAATAAAAAGTTAAGTTATAATCAAGAAAATATGTTAAAATAATTCTATGAACACAACACTCCCAAAAAAACAACAAGTTCAAATCGTTTTTTCCATCCTCAATAACATAGATCCTCTTAACTTCTATCATAGTGAAGATCAAGAAAGTGAATACTTAAGTGATGCAAAAGAAATCGTTAACGCTTTAGCGAAAAGAAGAACGGCCTTTTTCTTTTGGATTAAGATTCGTGAGATTTTCTTAGACTCTTTTGAGATGAAAGTCAAAATCAGAACTTGTCGAAAAATCGCTAGAGAAATCAGCTTTGCATTCTCTAACCAAGAACTTGTGAAAGAAGTGAGAGAGATTCCTGCTTTAAAGAATATCGATGAAGATTTCACCTTTAAAGTGCATAACGATTTAATCTTCCAATGGTCAGAATGTAACTTTGTTAACATTAATGGCTACCGCTACACAGAATGCGAAGAACAAGACTTAGATGAACTAGGAAAGATTTATACAAACCTTGTCAAAGATAATTCCGTTAACTATGTTTTATATAAAAAGAGACCTCTTTGGAACGAACTTAAATATGTCAAAGTGGTGAAGAAAGATAAATGTCATCTCGAGGAATTCAAAAAAGATAAAAGCGTTTCGATGATTGTCGATAACAAAGCATTACTTTATAAGGCAAACTAAAAAAGAAGACCCTTCGGGTCCTCTTTTAGTCTTTATAGAATTTCATTTCATCGAAGTACTTTTGAATTACTTCGTTGAATCTTTGCCATAAGTCGTCGTCTTTTTCTTTGCCAGCGAAGCCAATGGTTTTGTATTCGTTTCTTAAGCCTTTAACTTGTTCGATCTCTTCATCAGTGAATTCAGAGTTAGCAAGTAAGATTCTGGCTTTCTTAATTAATTCTTCTTTTTTAGCGGCTCTTTCTTCAAAGAGTTTGAGCATTTCGCCATGTCTTTCTTTCTTCTTTTCTTGGAATTCATCCATCACTTTAGCGAAGTCTTTCCAAAGGTATTCATCGCCTTTACCAGAATAACCAACTTCCTTCCATTCTTTTCTTAAGGCATCCATTTGAGCGTTAGCTTCTCTAATGTTTTCAACTTCGATAACCGCTTTTGCGCGTTCGATGATGTCTTCTTTTTTGGCTCTCTTTTCAGCATTAGCCTTATCTAATTCTTCAAAGAAGGCTTTCTTCTTTGCGTAGAATTCATCTTTAACTTTTCTGAATTCATTCCAGAGTTCATCATCTTGTTCTTTAGAACCCGCGCGACCAGCTTTTCTAAAGTCATCGCTTAATTTATCTAATTCCTTATTAGCGGCGAGTATTTCTTTTTTATCTAAAAGCTTTCTCGCGGCCTCAATGATGTTTTTCTTTTCTTGATAAGGAGAAGAGAGGAGTTTTGGTTCTTTCTTCGCTAATTCGTTGAATAAAGCGATAAACTTATCGGTTTCTTCTTGCTCCGCGAAGCTATCTTCATCTCTTCCTAAAAGATATTTATATTCTCTTCTTAAAAGTTGTAAGTCATTAGCTCTATCATCTAAGTTCTCTTCTTCTAAGAGTTCTTTCACTAATGCGATTAATTCTTGTTTGTTCATGTTGTTATTTCCTCATTCAGTCAATAATTATTGTAAATGAGTAAACGCAAAAGCGTTACCTTTTATTTATAAAAATTTATTCATCCATTATTTGTTTTAAAGGAATCTTCTTCATTAACCACCCATATATGAGCATAATTCCTTCATAAATCACAATAAATGCCCCTAAAGTGATGAAAAACATCACAAAGTCAAATTTATAGTCAGGAACATTCTCAATGTCTTTAAAAACGACACTAACCATGACTTTAAGAAGAACATATTGATAAATAGTGCCGATAACAAACCCAATGTAGGCCGCAGGACGATAGCAATCGAGGACCGCTCTTTTGCAGTTAAAGCCGTTATAACCATAGACGCGCATCATCGCGATATTCTTTTGATTAAAGCGAATGACTGTGGAAGTAGCGATATATAAAGTGGTGAACGCTAAAACCACACCAATAATAAATATCATTAAACCCATCATCACACTCGCTAATTCGTCCATACTCGTCGACATTTGAATCATCGCTGAGAAACAAAATGATGATAGGGCAATAAGAAACACTAATGTCTTACGACTTCTTAAAACAGAACTGCTCATCTCTTTAATGAAGTTAGATTTATCTTTACCGTTAGTGGCCTTACCTTTACTTCTAGTAATACCCTTAATCAAATTAACTGTGGGTTGATTAAGCTTCTTTACGCTATATAAAACCGCGATTAAACCAAAGACAACAGTGGGGGCAACTACCAAAATAGCGAATAATTCAAAATGTGGAACGATACTCACATGAGGAATTAAATCAGTTTCATTTTGTAAATGGTAATACATTGGCATTAAGGCAAATGATAGTAGATAGCCCGCTAAGCAGCCAATGAAAATGCTTACAGCAAAGATCATAAAACTTTTAGCAATTTTAAAATCAGAATAACCAAGCGCTTTTAAGACACCAATTTGTTTAGAATGGCTATCGATATAGTGCTTAATATAGAAGAATAACATCACCAGTGATGTAAGAGATAAACATCCTCCAGAACAAGCACAGCACACAATACCTGTATTAACATAGGCATCATATAAGGCTTCACCTGCTGGTCCATTAACTAAACTTTCGACACCTTTAAGATCAATTAAGTAATTCATAAACATGTTGCACACAGTAATGGCGCAACACATCATAATGGATATGCCAAATAGTTTAAGACTATCTTTAAAACTGATGACCATAATTACCATCCAATCTCATAAGCAGTCTTTTTGACCTTGTTAGTGGTGGAATCGATAATCTTACCACTGTTCATTCTAATGATTCGATCCGCGGTCTCTGCGATATTCGCGTTATGGGTGACCATAATCATCGTAAAGCCTTGTTCCTTTTGTAATTTGATAATGTAATCGAGCACTAAACGACCAGTCTTTTCATCAAGCGCACCAGTTGGTTCATCTAAGAATAAAACTTTAGGTTTTTTAGATAACGCTCTTGCGATAGCGACACGTTGTTGTTCGCCGCCGCTTAATTCACTAGGGAACTTCTTTCTTTTGTCCGCTAAACCAACGGCTTCAATATAAGGAAGAATATCTTTATTGTTAGCTAAATCCGCACCCA
>CAMKFP010000078.1 GCA_946411895.1 uncultured Caryophanales bacterium | reverse complement strand
ATCAGACTTAGTGTGAGCGCCATATTGAAGCGGATATGAGTGACTTCTTGAATCAGGGCTCCCTCCTATCATAACTAAGCTTCTCTCATAAACTTCTGGATCAAGTGTAAACCCTAAGTTAAATTGCTTAGAAATATCAAAATACGCGTAATTTTCAAGAGATTTTGGAGAAATATCTCTATCAACTGTTCTTAATTTGCCCTTTGAATTATCTGTGTACCACCATCCATCTAAACCAAGGCTATATAACTTGATGAGATTAGAATTACGGTGTTCGATTTCTTCCTTATCTAAGACTGTGCTCGTCTCTGAAAATGGAAGTGGTTGATTGTTCATTAAAACTTGAATTTTACGTTTATGAGCAAATCTGAAGAAATCCTCAATATTCGGGAACAGCTTTTCATTAACGGTGTATTCAGGTTGTTCTGGGTCTTCCCATTCTTTATCGATAACAAATGTGTCTAAAGGAATGCCATTAGCTTCATACTTTTGAATCATTTCAATAGCACTCTTTTTTGTATGCTTGAAATCTCTTGAAGCAAAAAGACCAAAATTGCGTAATCTTGGCAGTTTATTCTTTCCAGTTAAGGAGATAAATTGTCTTCTTAACTTTTGATAATCTTTTTCACAAAGTAAAAGATATAAATCTTTAACATCTTTTTCTAAAACAAATCCTTCGTTATCTTTTACATAACCTGATTCAGGAATTAGAAGTCTAGGAGAATCCATTAATGGAAAAATTTCAGGGGTCTTGTTTGGAAGTGGAAGTTCAGAAGAATTCTTAATCTCGTGATATTTATAAACTACCGCACCATCTTTTTTCACTAGTAAAGAGTTTAAAGGATCATCTTCGTTAAAGCTAAATTCATAGCCTTTAAAAATAAAACTTGCACCCTTTAATTCAATCTCTTCGTATGATGGCTCCTTGTGAGCAACAAAAAGGGATTCTTGAGTAGTGAAATGATCTTCAGGTGAGTATTCAAAACGTATAATATCGTTTTTTAAAGTATAAATTTTGAGATGTTTAAATAATTTTTCCATGTTTTTATTATAGTTTAGCGATATAGATTTGTCATTAAAAATGATTACATTTTTACAATATATCTAGATTAATAAAAAGAGCCAAAAGTAATATTTAGCCCTTTATATTTCGAATTAGTAAACTATAGTTTATGGTTTTCTAATTTTCAAATACACCTTATGAAGTGGGGAGTCTTCAATAACATCTTTAACATTATCAACAATCAAGTTACACTCAATCGGGTTTTTAATTGATTCAATCTCTCCAATTATATTTCCCTTAACTGTAGAATTTTCAAATGCTAAGTCACAGTTAGGCATCTTACAATCAATAAACTTTAGGTTCTTAGAATAACAGAATGGTTGATGTGATTCGATTGTGCAATTAATGAAGGTCATGTTCTTACTATACCAACCGATATATTCGCCCTTTATAACAGAGTTAGATACCACCACATCTTTGCAATGCCAGAAGGCATCTTTTGTGTCTAGTTTTGAATTATTAATGAAAAGATTTTTAATGTATTGGAAAGAGTATTTTCCGGTGAATTCTATATTGTTTACTGTAACGGTTTTAGAACCAAAAAATGCGTAAAATCCCGCTAATTTTGAGTTATTTACATTAAGATTGGAGCATTTCCAGAACGGTTCTTCGCTAATGAATGATGAATTCTCTATAATCACATTTTCGCACTCTCTAAAGACTTTAACAGCGTCTGATGTAACGTTGTTTAACTTGAGGTTTTTTGAATACCAAAATGGCGCTCTTGCTGTACTAGAAAATGACGTATCTTCCACCACTCCGTTTGTGACGTGCCAGAACGAATATCTAAGATCAAAATGAGAATTAATAACCTTTATATATTTTGATTCTTTTAAAGGCGATTCTCCATCAGCCTTTCCTGAAAAATTGCAGCCTTCAACGAGCGCATCAGAAAGATTATACAAAGAGCGTTCTTCTTCAAATGTTTTGTTCTTAATCTCTTTCATAGTAGAGATATTATAAATGAAAAGATTAGTTAATGCTAATCTTATGCTTAAATAAGAAAAAAGTGGCCGACATCTTAGCCACATAACCGTTGTGTGTGGCAGGGATTAATCCCTGCTACATACCCAAGTTAAGTTCCTTTAGGCTGGTGGTGCTTCTTGTTAGCAATGCGTTTAGAATTGATTTGCGCATCGATGGCCAGCTTTCTCTAGTTATTAGCTTCGAGACTGTTTCCCTCTTCGTCATGTCCGGTGCTGGTTCTTAGACTGCCAAACTTTAACGCAGTGACCAGTGAATGCAAGCATTCAGTGAGAGACGTACCGATGATATTAAGTTTCCTTAATACCCTTTGCTAGTGCAACCATTAACCAAGCTTTATTACTTCTTGGAAGTCCCTACTCAATTCAGGGACTTGGTTGGCTTACCTAGTCTTAAGCTCAATAGGCCTTTTCTGCATGATTGATACCAGGAGTTTGTAGTTCAATCATGTCTTCTCCATACGTTAGGTTGAGTAGTACGGATTAGGCTTTGCCTAAGCACATTACTTCTTAGGCTTTTTCTTACCTCTTCGATCATGTCCGGCGACGGTTTTTTACGCTGTTAAGCTTTACTCAGCAACCGTTGTAACAGGGAGGTTAGCCGATTTGTAAGTTCCCGTGTTCCTTACAGGTCCCAGCAATCATTAAGTGAAGGATTTGACTTCACAACCTTACTATCAACGTCGTGTACCAGGTTGATTGTCTTATGGTGACCGAACTGTATACAGCCTTTCTTTCTTTCGTAAGATGTTTAGTCCTACTTAGTTCGCGCTTTGAGCTGACGTAACGCGACTTGGCTCTCCTTTAAGTTATTAGCTTGAAGGAATCTTCTCGACCTTTCTTCTCCTCTTCGACTGTGTCGGGCGGTGGACTAACGCTGTTAAGTTCTAACTCAGCAGCCACTGTAGCAGTGAGGATTGACCCTTAGAATGTCCCGGAGAACATTCCCGCTAGTGCAACCATTAAACTAAGACTTTCTTTAACCTTAGCAACGCTCTGTCAACTTCGTTTCCGCGTTGGTTGGCTTATCTAGCCAGATTCAGTAGGCCGTTTCTTTGTGGTTGATGCCTTGTTTCAGGCTCAACCACTATCTCCACACATTAGGTTGAGGAATGTGGATTAGGCTTTGCTCAAGGTCATTACTTCTTGAGCTTTTTCTTACCTCTTCGATCGTGTCCGGCGATGGATTTATGCTGTCAATCTTTACTCAGCAACCATTCTAGGAGGGAGGTTTGTGCCGTTTTGCAAGTTCCCGTGTCCCTTGCAGGTCTTAAGCGATCATTAAGTAGAGGAATTGACTCTACAACCTTACTATCAACGTCGTGTACCAGGTTGATCGTCTTATAATGGACCGAACTGTATACTGCCTTTAAGTCCTTCGCAAGATGTTTAATCCTACTTAGTTCACGCTTTGAGTTAGCTTTAACGTGACTGGGCTCACCTTTAAGTAATTCACTTATTGGGCTTTGCTTCTTTCATCTCCTCTTTGACCGTGTCAGGCGGTGGGCTTACGCTGTTAAGTTCGAACTCAGCAACCA
>CAMKFP010000077.1 GCA_946411895.1 uncultured Caryophanales bacterium | reverse complement strand
TACCACATTATAAATGTGGTTAATCGTATAATTGGTACCATAATTGGAGTTGATATCCCTTTTAATTTCTTCGTGAAAATCTTGTAAATAGAAGCGTTGAATCACTTGTTCATATTCCGTATAAGAAAGACCGGTTTCTAGATTTAAACCATATTCCGCTTCAATTTGTTTCTTGTTGTTCTTGTGATTTTGATAATCCAGAGTTGGATTCATCACCGCATAAAGAAACACAAAGTATAAACCGATAATGGAAGCCACTAAAAGGAGTGAGTCAAAAACAAAAGTTAATAATCTTCTCGAAGATAATGCTTTTTCCACGCGGATATTTTTATTCATGAGGGAGATCTCCTAGTCTTTGTTTCATAATTGCTTCTTCTTGTGGATTGTCAAAGTATATTGAAGTGTCTTTTTCAAATACAACGCTTCCTGCGATTACATCATGTAAGCATCTTCTTTTCTTCACGAACATAAACATTGTATAGGAAATTAGGAACACACCACAGAAGGTGATGAGGCCCAAAATCACTTCAACAACAATATAAACTAACCAACGTAGTACCAATTTCACCTTTGGATACTTATATCCATCCTTAGTTAAAATACCTAAACCAAAAATCCATTTTCCAATGCTTTCTCCACATGGTGAGCATAAAGGAATAACAAGATTAAAAATCACACTAGTAGACACTAAAACAGGAACAATTAAAACTAATGAAGAAAACATAATCTTCCTATTGGCGGTTACGTACTGTTGAATAGTGTTAGAATTTTCTACTTCCATAGCCGCTACAGAATAGGCTTTTAAAAAATAGGTAATGGATTTACTGGCTTTTGATTCGTCAATCAAAGTCATTTGGTAAGTGCTCTCATCAAAACTAGCGATATTACTTTCTGCATTACCTAACTTTAAAATCGAATTCTTATAAGCATCAGGCGTTAAATTTGAAGAGGAACCATAAGTCGTATAGTTAGTCGTGTAAAAAAGATATAAATCTTTTGACAAATTGTTAGACGCAAATGATTCGCCTCTAAACGAAAGGCTGGCATTATATAAATCAGAAAAAGACTTATAAGAATCAACAAACAAGCTTTTACTGCAATAATCACCATTCGCAGTAGCAAGATATAAAGAAGAATCATTAAACTTCTCCACCATCGCTGCATTATTAGTTTCATATGCGCTTCGATCAAAAGTCACTGGATAAATCCAGGCTAAAAATAAAATAGCACTTGTGCCAAGCAAAATAACATAATCAATGAACCCTGCTAAAATACGATATAATCTTTTCGCGAGAACGATGCGCTTCATATCAAAATTATATTCATTTTTATTTCTTATTTAAATAATATTTGCCATAAGTGTTCAAAATGGTTGCTAGTTGATATATGATAATTATTACATGAAACTAAAAATCTATCGCACTTTCCTATTAGCATTCCTCTTCTCACTAGCGGGATTGAATGTTTTCTTTTTTGCAAAAACCATTATGGGTTATAGCAGTTATGAATCTACTTCTGATTTCATTATCTTCATGTTGGTGTTATTAGTGATGCTTGCCTTCATAGTTTTAGAAATTGGTAACACGTTTGTTTCTTTTAAAAACGGTTCCACTTTCATTAAAGCTCTTGTCTATGACAAGGATGAAGTCCTAAATAAAAGAGGGCTTATCATCTATGGAACTTTAGCCCTCATTTCATTAGGCGTCACAATTTACTTGCTATTATTAATTCTTGGTAACGATAATTTATATTTCGCTTTTATTGCTAAACCTATGCAATATCTTGCTTTCTTATTTTTCTCCACTATGTTAGTGGATATGTGTTTTGTTCTAATCTATCCTTTACTTAAAATCAAAGATTAATATTCCAAAATTACAGAAGAACGACCTGCAATATGAAGTTTTCCTTGAGCGTCAATCTCAGGGATTTTTTTCGTCACATTCATTTGCTCCACAATTTTAGTGCCAATTGGATTAACTTCCACAGCCACTAAAGCGAAGTTATGAATGAAGATTAATGTTTGATCACCGTAAGTAATTTTATAGGCTAAAACGTTCTTGTTTGTTGCGTTTAGTTGGCTGGTCAAATTAGTGAACACGCCATGCTTAAAGATTGGATATTTATTGCGAATATTAATCGCGTGTCGATAAGCATTTAGTGTTGAATATGGTGTCGCTAATTGTTCGCTAACGCCATCACTAACTTGTACATTATTCGCTAAATCTTGTCTATTGGTTTCTGGGAATGCACATTGACCGGTTTTGTCACTACTAGACCACACCATTGGTAAACGTCTTCTTGCATCAGACATGTCGTTACTTTGTCTTTCGCCTTTCATCAAGATTTCTTCACCATAATAGATAAATGACATACCAGGTAAAGTAGCTAATAAGTTAATAGCAGGTGCCGCAAATGTTTCGGTTGTGTTTTTACTAACTCTATCTTGATCATGATTAGAAAGGAAGTACGTTGCATAGCCATCTGGATTAGCTTGTTTTAGACTTGTTTCATAAGATTCAATAGCATCACCAAATCTTTGTGCGTTGCCATTCCCCTTCACTAAAGAGACAATCGCATCATTACCAGAACCCTCAATAGAAGAGCTAAATTTAAAGAAAGAATCGCATTTTGACTGGTGATATTGCAAAACTCTTTCATTTGATTCCCAATCTTCTCCAACCATATAAAAGTCAGGATTATACTTATGAGCAGTCTCTTCTAACCAAGTCAAGAAACTGACATTATCAGTCGCTGCAGTAAAGTAATGTTTTACCGCATCAAGTCTAAATCCTTTGACACCATGTTCAATCCAAAACTTAGTGACATTTTCTAGCTCATCTCTTACCGCTTCACAAGATAAATTGAGATCTGGCATAGAACTATCGAAACTGCCTTCATAATAATACTTCGTGCCATTATATTCTTTATAGTGACTACCATGGAACCAGTTATACCAATCTTTCTTGCTGGTTTCTGATTCATTATTATCTGCATAATCTCTTAAAGAGGTAGCAAACCAAGGATGCCTATCAGAGCTATGATTAAAGACCATGTCTAGCATAATATCGATATGATGAGAAGTGGCTTGAGTGATCAAATAATCAAAATCATCTAATGTCCCATAATCAGGATGAACGCCATAATAATCTGTAACATCATAACCATGATATGTAGGTGATGGATGAATAGGCATAAGCCATATGGTTTTGATGCCTAAATCCTCTAAGTAATCAAGTTTAGAGGCTACCCCTCTTAAATCGCCAATGCCATCTCCGTCACTATCATAATAAGATCTGACAAATATTTCATAACCCATAGAACCATTTTCATTAGAAACGGTTGTATCATAAGAATAATTAGTAGAGGTATCGTCTTTAAAAGTAAACTTTTCTGTCGGTGTATCCTCACCACCATCAAACATATCATCTTCATTTTCCTCTGGCTTGCCACAAGCGATTAATGCCTCCAAAGAAAAAAGAGATGTTAATAACAATGTACACAATCTCTTTTTCATAAATATTATCCTTTCACTGCGCCGCCAGTAACACCAGATACGTAGTATTTTTGTAGGAAGAAGAATAATGCAGTAACTGGAATGGATACGCATACCGCACCAGCAGCAAATTGATTGTAATAAGTC
>CAMKFP010000076.1 GCA_946411895.1 uncultured Caryophanales bacterium | reverse complement strand
TTTGTTTTTCAGTCAACAACTATTTGTACAATTATTCTTTTTTGTCTTTAAACCCTTAATAGCGGAGGCTTTTCTCAAAATATTTTAAGAAAAGATTTTATAATTAGCCGTAAACCTATAAAATATAACTGATTTATCAGTTGTTAGTTGAGGAAAAGATTATGAGATTATTGATATCACAAGGTTTAGCGACATTCTTGATTATTCTAGCGATCATCGTCGTCGGCGCTGCGGCGTTTTTGCTTTATTTCTTTGTCTTTTCCCGTAACTCCTATAAGAAGCAACTGAAGGAATTTGAAAGAAAGTATTCTTATCTTGACGCTCTCCTCATTGGTCAAGATTCCCAATATATTCATAGATTAGAAATCATCTCTCGTACCAACTTATTATTCGTTGATAAGCACAGCGAATACTCAAGAAGATTTAAACAAATCTTAGATGGTGATGATAAGTTCTGTGAATCCATGATTAAACAACTTAGAGCCCTTATTGCTAATAAGCAATATAAGAACATCAAGGCTGTTATCTCTGATACCAGAGCGGCGATTGCCACTTTCGAAGAAAACGCCAATCAACTCGACCAAGAGCTCTATAGTATCATCAAGCCAGAAGAAGAAGCGAGACACACCGTCTTAAAACTCAAAGAAGACTATCGTCGTGTTAAACAAATCTTCTACGCTAATAGTAATGACCTTGAGTTAATCGCTTCTAGTTTTACCAGAGTCTTTGAAAAACTCGACTCCTATTTCACTAACTTTGAAACGGCCATTGAGTCCGGTGAATACGAAGAAGCTAATTCATTAGTAAAAGTCATTGAGAAAGTTATTGTCTCTGTTGATAAGATTCTTGCAGAAGCACCAAACCTTTGCATTCTTTTAGAAAAGATTGTTCCCGAAAAGATCAGCGCTTTACAAAACGAATATGAAGGTGTCGAAAAACAAGGTGTCCCATTATTCAATCTTTCTTTTAGAAAGAAACTTGATGATTGGAACAACCGTCTTGTCGTTTTAAGAAACCAAATGGTGAACTTAAGAATCACCGGTGTGAGAACCGAACTCGATAACATCCAAAATGAAATCGAAGCCTTCCGTTCATCTTTAGGTCAAGAAATCGATGATAAAGACGATTTCAATCTCAACTGTGATGACATCTATCAAAAGGTCGTTAACCTTGAAAAGGTTTTCGTTAAGATCTGCTCTATTCTTCCAGAAGTGAGAGAATACTATATCGTTTCTGAAGAACAAGAAAACCAAATCAAGAAGCTTGGTGAATCCATCAACCAACTTGGTAATGCAAAACGCACCCTTGATAATTTCATCCACTCTGCCACCAAACAACCTTATTCTTTATTAAAAATAAAATTAGACGAACTTAAACACGATTATGACATCGCTAATGAAGGTGTTAATGATTTTAAAGCGTACTTAGATTCTCTTAAGACTTCTAGTGAAGATGCTTACACAATGATCTTCGTTTATTACTATCACTGTAAGCAAATCGAAAAAATGCTTAGAGAAATGGATATCCCATCTTTTAGCGAGAAGTGCGAACCAGAGATTGAAAACTGCTACACCCTTCTTAACGAGATTGATATTGTTATTAAACAAAAGCCAATCAATGTCGCCGCGGTTAACGACATGGTGGAACAACTTAAAAACGTCGCTAACAGCTTCTTTGATGAAGTGGAGAATAAATATCGCGAACAACAACTCGCCGAATCTGCGATTGTCTACGCCAACAGAGACAGATCCCATCAAAGTAACGTCCATCAACAATTATCCATCTTAGAGAACCTCTTCTTTGAAGGAGAATTTGCTAAGGTCTATCACGATGCGACCAACATTTATAAACGCGTACACGCTGAGGAAAACGATGATTCCAAAAAATAAAATCATTTATTTCGATAACGCAGCCACCACAAAAGTAGATGACGAAGTGGTCTCTACTTTTTTAAAGTCTATAAAAGAATATTACGCTAACCCTTCTAGTATCCACGTTGAAGGCGCTAAAGCGGCTAGAGCATTATATCTGGCTAGAGAAAAGATTCTTAAACTCTTAAAACTCTTTAATCACGAGCTTATCTTTACTAGTGGAGCAACAGAGTCTAATAACCTCGCTATTAAAGGCGCGTGCCTTAAATACGCTAATAGGGGCAAGCACATTATTGTGTCTATGATTGAACACCCATCAGTCTTAGAAGTCGCCGAACAGCTCAAAAACGAGTTTGGTTTTGAAGTTAGCTATGCTAAGTCAAACGAGAAAGGTGTAGTCACTCTTGATGAAATAAAATCATTAATGAGAAAAGACACAATCCTTGTTTCCGTGATGTCTGTTAATAATGAAACGGGTGTTATCAATCCAATAGAAGATATCGCTAAGTTCTTAAAGGACTATCCAAAGACCTTATTTCACGTCGATGCTTGTCAATCGATTGGCAAGGTTGATTTGAATTATAACGACGTAGATTTATTAACCTTTACTGGCCACAAAATCCACGGGCTTAAATCCATTGGCGCTTTAGTGAAGAAAAAAGGCTTAGATCTACTTCCATTAAATAGTGGAGGCGGACAAGAAAATAATTTGAGAAGTGGGACAAATGACCTTGCTCTTAGCTTATCACTTGCTAAAGCCCTTGATATTTCCATTAAAGAAATGAAGTCAGCAAATGAGCAAATTTCAGAAATTAAAGCGAAAATTGAAGAGTATTTGAAGGAAAATCCATCATTATATTGCCTTAACTCCAATGAGAATTCTATACCTCATATCCTTAACTTCTCGCTTCTCACTAAGAAAGCCGCAGTAGTCGTGGAGTCCTTATCTAATAACGCTATCATGGTGTCTTCAACAAGCGCTTGTCACGCTCATAAAGAACCAGATAGTTATGTTGTTTATGATATGACTCACGATGAAAAGTTATCCCACAACACTATTAGATTAAGCTTTGATAAAAATAACACTATTGAAGAGGCTGAAATCTTTATTAAGACCTTAGATAAAATCATCAAGGAGGTAAAACAATGATTTCCTTTGATTGTATTTATGTACGCTATGGTGAACTTAACACCAAAGGGAAGAATATCGTGGAGTTTAAAAAACTCCTTTATCAAAATATCCGTCACGCCTTAAGAGAATTTGACTCTCTCACCTATATCTTTAGAAGAGATCATATCTTCATTGAACTTAATGGAACCGACTATGAGCCAGTCATGGAGATTCTTAAAGGTGTTTCAGGTATCTATTCCTTCTCTTTAATTATTAAGTCCGCTAATCAAGATTTAGATTATATTAAAAAAACATGTTTTGAAGCTCTCATCAGTGAGAAGAAACATGACACTTATAAGATTGAATGTAAGAGAAACGATAAGTCCTATCAGCCTGATTCACGCGGTATCATCAAAGAAGTTGCGAGCTATATTCATCACTCTGATCCTTCTATTAAAGTTGATGTCCATAACCCTGATGTATTACTTAATATCCTTATAGGATATGGCGAGACACTTATCTACACCAACTCCATCTTAGGAGCGGGTGGATACCCTTTGGGTATTGGTGGCAAAACCATGCATATGTTATCTGGAGGAATTGACTCTCCAGTCGCAGCCTATCTTATGATGAAACGCGGAGTAAAAGTGGAATGTATTCATTTCGCCTCTCCTCCATACACCAATA
>CAMKFP010000075.1 GCA_946411895.1 uncultured Caryophanales bacterium | reverse complement strand
CAAATAGCCAAAAGTGAAAAGTTTACAATTTGTTTATTTAAAATATATTGATTATTACTTAACAAATATTTATTATTTAGTGCTACGAATTTTATTCGTTTTATAAGGAGAAGATAAAATGAAAAAACTTCCTATAATCATTTCAATAGTGGCTTCATTAGCCGTTGGCGTCGGCGCTGGTGTCGCCATTGGTGTAGCCACCTCAAATACAAAAGCAAAACCTAATTCAAATAGTGAACCTTTCTCTAGTAGCGAAAGTGTTCCTTCTATATCTAGCTCATCATCCTCAAGTAGTGAGTCTTCTATTCCAAGCTCCTCATCTTCATCTAGTTCTTCATCCATCAGTAGCTTACCTGTGATTGTTAACTACACAGTTTCCTTTAAGAACTATGATGGCACTTTATTAAGTGAAACAGTGGTAAAAGAAGGGGAAACCGCTACTTATACTGGTCCAACTCCAACCAGAATGGAAACCGCTGAATGCACATATACTTTCAGTGGTTGGGATCAACCGTTAGATAATATTACAAGTGACTGTGTTCGTGTGGCTCAATATACTGAAACATTAAAACCCGTTACTAATTATTACAAAGTAACATTCAAAAATTACAATGATACATTATTACAAGAAGTAACTGTTGAAGAAGGCCATACTGCGGTTTATACAGGCCAAACCCCAACTAAACCAAACACTCCAACACACTCCTATGCTTTCACTGGTTGGGACGCATCTTTAGAAAATATCACCGCAGACTGTGTTCGTGTCGCCCAGTTTAGTGAAACTCAAATTAAATACACTGTCTCATTCAAAAACTATGATGGTACATTGTTATACGAAACATATGTTGAAGCGGGTAAAACTGCGACATATATGGGTCCAACTCCAACAAGAGAAGAAGACGCTGAACGCACATACTCTTTTAAAGGCTGGGATCATTCTTTAGAAAACATCACCGAAGATTTAATTTGCGTTGCCCAATATAACGAAACCTTAAAGCCAGTGACCATTTACTATAAAGTAACTTTTAAAAACTATGATGGCACAATACTTCAAGAAGTAAACGTTGAAGAAGGCAAGAACGCTACCTATACAGGCGCCACTCCAACAAGAACAAATACTCCTGAATTTACATATACATTTACTGGCTGGGACGGTCCATTAAATAACATCACCGCGGATTGTGTTCGTATTGCCCAATACTCAACCACAAACGTTGAATATACTGTTAAATTCTATAACTACGACAATCAATTGCTTTATACAGACGTCGTTTATTATCAAGGAACTGCGACTTATTATGGAGAAACACCAACTAGAGAAGCTACTTCCGCCTACTATTACACATTTAAAGGTTGGGATAAAGAATTAACCAATGTCACTAAATCTTTCTCCACTAAAGCTTTATATGATGCCCATGGTGTCAGTAAACAAATCACTTTAAAACCAAGTAACGGACAACCCGATAGTGTCATGAATGTAACTTATGGTGAAGCCTATGATTTAGGTACACCAGTTAATACTGGTTTCACCTTCTTAGGATGGTTCTCAAACGAAACAACAGCGATACCAACTTCTGGTACTTGGGAATACACTGATGTCAGTGTTCTTACCGCTAAATGGGGCACAGGATACTATGAATTCGTGGAAAACGAAGATGGTTATACCGTCTCTTTAACTGATGAAGGTAAAAATGTTAGTGAGATTGTTATTCCTACTTCATTTAACGGTAAATCCGTCACTGCTTTAGGTGAAAATTTCTTAAGAAATAATACCAAGATTGAAAAGATTGCCATTCCTGCCACAATTAAAAAGATTCCCAACTATGCATTCTATAAATGCACAAAGTTAAGCGAAGTTGAATTAAACGAAGGCTTAGAAAGAATTGGTTCTTATGCTTTTGATGGTTGCAAATTAAAAGTATTAATCATTCCTTCAACATGCACAGTCATTGAAAATAGTGCCTTTGAATATAACAGTGAGTTATATCATGTTTATCTTCCAATTTCTGTTACAACGGTGGAGCAATATGCTTTTTATGCAATAAATGCTTCTGCTTGCATTTGTATAGAATACGATTATGTTCCTTCTTGGGGTAGCTATTGGCGTTCTGGCGCAACTGTCTATACAAATTGTACAAAACTAGTGGTAGGCGAAGACTATAACTATGTTATTAGAAACGTCAGTGGTAACAATAACGTCATTATCTTAAGACTTAGCCAAGCTACAAGTCAGTTAGAAAGTTTCACTTTCCCAACCGCCATAGAAGGTATTAATGATATCAGAGTGGGTTCAAACTTATTTAAGTCTAACGTTAATATCCGTAGTGTTGATCTTTCTAATGTCACCCGCATTGGCGAAAACGCTTTCATGAGTTGCTCTAATTTAAGTAATATCACATTCTCTAACTCATTAATTATTATTGGAAGCAGTGCTTTCCGTTACTGCACTTCTTTAACAAGAATAGAAATCCCTAATGGTGTTACCGAGATTCAAAACATGGCGTTTGATGGTTGCTCCAACCTCACTTATATCTATTTACCAAGTAGTGTGACCACAATTAGGTCCTATGCTTTCGATGACTGCCCAAAATCTACCATTTACACAAATGCGCACAGTGCTAGCACTGGTTGGGACAGCAACTGGAAAGGTTCGCAACCAGTTTATTATGATTTCGTTTCATTAGACGCTACTGATGACTTCAAATATGTTAATCAAACATATATGGGTGAACAATATGTCACAATTACTGGATTAACCGCTACTGGACTTAATAAGAAGAATCTTGTCATTCCAGATCAAATTGAAGGTATAAGTGATATCCGCTTAATTAATAGTTTATTTTATGGTTTAAGTGAACTTGTTTCTATTGATTTAGGCGCAGGCGTGACAAAGATTCCAACAAGTTGCTTCTCAAATTGCTCTAAATTAGAAACAGTAGTGCTTCATAATGGTGTGACTTCTATTGGACAAAACGCATTCTTACAATGCTATAAACTAACTTCTATTAATATGCCATCTACCTTAACCACAATTGGTAGACAAGCATTTGACTACTGTACCTCCTTAAGAGAAATCGTTATTCCTATTAGTGTGACCACAATTGAGGCTTATGCTTTTGATAGCATGGGTAAAATTGCCATTCTCATTGAAGCTAGTGTTGATCAACCTAACTGGAAACAATATTGGTCAGGTAGTAGTGCCGCTAATAAACAGTTCATTTATGATTATGTTTCTTCTGGTGTGACTGGAGATTATAGGTACGCTAAAACATCAAACGGTGTCACTGATTCCATCTACATTCTTGGTTTAGTGGAAGGCTCCACAAGCACCAATTTAGTGGTCCCAGATCAAATCGATGGTATTTCCAACATCAAGATCGCTAATTATGCTTTTGATGGCAATACCATTATTAAGACTGTTGATTTAGGTAATTCAGTCACTTATACTGGCTCATATGCCTTTAGAAATTGTTCTTCCTTAAGACAAGTTATTATTCCAGCTGGTTGCACAGTGATTAAGGCCTATGCCTTCCAAGGTTGCAGTACGGAATGTGTCCTTAACTGTGAAATAGGTGAAAAACCAGACGCTTGGGAAAATAACTGGAATATATCTAACTGCCAAGTCATTTGGGGCTATACCCGTTAATAATGTTTTCTCAACAAAAAAGGCCCATTA
>CAMKFP010000074.1 GCA_946411895.1 uncultured Caryophanales bacterium | reverse complement strand
GTTTACCTTTTTGAGTATTCTGCATTGAAGGATAGTCATAAGATTTAACTTTAAATCCAGCGTTTTTATAACGTTGGTATAACATCTTTCTTTCTTCACCTTCAACAGTACCAGGCAAGGCTAGAACAACTTCTTGAACGTTGAAGTCTTTTAATAATTCAGGAGCGTCTTCTCCTTCATCAATGACTTCTAAGCCGTATATTTCTCTACCTAACTTTTCTGGGTCATTGTCAACGAAGCAGACTGCTTTGTAAACACTGTGTGGATTGTTGCCTAATTCTTCCGCGAGAGCGGTACCAACAACACCCGCACCAATGATAGCGATTCTAATCTTTTCGATTGGATCGCCTTTATCATTGATAGACCAATTAGAACGGCCGAAGATATTGACCATCTTAGTCACAAATCTACCAAATTTAGTGGTTCTATCTAACTTTTTATAGACTAGGCGATACACCATACGTACCGCTAAACAAATAAGTGTATTAGCGAATACTACGAGTGTTACTAGAACAAAGCCAATATTACCAACACCTGGAACAAATCTTTGGATAAGCCAATAGACGACTAAAGCGCATGTATCGGCAATCATGATACGGATATAGCTTTGTACACCACCATATCTCCAGATTTGACCATACACTCTCCAGAAGAATCTGGATAAGATAACACAGGTATTACCAATTAAGAAGTGCCATAAGATTTGTAACCAATCAAGCTGAAGGTTACCATCGACATTTGGTCTTCTATAGATAATAAAAGCAAACACAATCACCGCCATATAGATGAGTGTGTCATATGGTATGAGCAACCATCTAATTGGGAAGAACGAGAATTTGTGTTTGTTACTGATTTTCATATTGATTATTTGTTAATGATATTTGTGACGAAGTCAATTCCGACGTTAGCCTCCACTAAACGACCACAAAGTGTAAATTCCACTGTAACAGTACGTTTATGAAGATTTACTTTTTTGATTTGAGTTTCTAGGCCAAGTAATGGGCCATCTAAAACTCTAATCATTTCTCCTTCTTTGACTTCAATATGACTGATTTCGGTAATACGAGAGTTATTCGCACTGTAAAGGATATCAATCATACGACTTTCATCTTTATCGAGGGGAACAAAATTTTCTGTTCCTTCTTCTCTACCTAATAGCTTTTGAAATCCTGGGGTGAAATATAATTGTCTAAATAACTGTTTAACATCATTTGTTTCGACAAAAATATAGCCAGGGAAGCATCTTTCGATGGCTTCTTTATTTTCGCCCTTATATTTACGAAGAGATTTACGATATGGTGAGAAGACGTCGAAAGAAGCATCATCTGGCTTATTTTTCAATATGTCTTCGATGGCTTTCTGTTCTTTTCCGGTTTTGACTTGAATAACGTAATACATAACTTAAATTCCCCATTTTTAGGCATACTCGTTCATTAGATATAGTCCAATAAATATACCTAGATAAGATGATGACATCTATACCCTATTGAGGTGCCACAGGCTTCGACCTAGTGATATAGAATAAGAAGGAGTTTTGTAAGAATTAATTATCTTACGTAGTTGAATAAGTCAGGGTTTTTAATTTTTTTGAATGACTTATCCAGTGTGGATGGTCTAAAACTATGTGTATCACTTGCTACATAGTCCACAAGATTGTGCTTAATCAGTTTTTTGGTTAATCTCTTTTCTTTCCAAGTTGTCATACCTAGATAAGAATTGGAGTTAATTTGGATTAAGGCACCTTCTTGACGGAGAGCCACCACTTTGTCATATGTCATCCATTCATATCTTTCCACATGGGCTATAATCACTTGATAACCATTAATGGAGAAGTTATAGATGACATCTAGGACATCCTCTGGTTCTCTGGTGAAGGAGAACTCAAGGAGAATCCTATTAGTGTTATTTAAAGTCAATAATTTGCCTTCTTTTAACATCTTGATTTGATCTTCACGATGGGTGTAGCAAATCTCTTGACCTAAATATAGTTTTACAGGTAGTTTTTCTTTTTCTACCGCTTCTTTGAGAAGATTGAATTGTTTAGTTATTTCTTCCACGCTTTTTTCATACCTGTGATAGATATGATGTGGAGTGCAGATAATGGTATCCACTCCAATATCTATTTCATGTTTAATCATGGCTAGTGACTCTTCAATGGAGTGACTACCATCATCGACACAGGGAATAACATGGGTATGGATATCAATCATATTTGTAACTAGTTATCTTTCTCTTCTTCAGCTTCTTCTGGAGCTTTGCTACCATCAGGAGCATTATCTTTACCATAGTAGTTTTGGTAATAGTATTTGTATTTATTGCTGTAGTAGTAATTACCACGTTTAGCAGAGATATTAGCAAAGACAACACCTAAGATATTAACGCCGTTATCTCTAAGAATCTTAACTGATTCTCTAGCAGCGGCTTTTTCGGTTTTAGCCTGACTAACAACGAATAAGCAGCCATCACATAGTTTAGAGATGATTGCAGCATCACTAACTGCGAGGATTGGTGGGCAGTCAACGATAATGTATTCATATTCTTTTCTAAGTTCTTCGAATAGCTTAGCCATGCCTTCACTACCTAATAAAGCAGTTGGGAATGGAGCTTTGCTACCTCTATTTAAGCAGTCGATACCATTTTCACCATGGATAATGGCGTCTTCTAACTTAATGTGTTCCGCGAGAACATCGGTGATACCATTTTTATTTTCTCTTCTAAATGAACGGTGAAGTTTTGGTCTTCTGAAGTCTAAGTCAACCACTAATACTTTCTTACCATCTTCTGCATATGTAGCAGCGATATTTAAAGCGGTAACTGATTTACCTTCACCTTGCATAGATGAACAAACTTGGATGACTTGGATTCGTTTATCAACATTAGCGAATTCTAAGGAAGTTTTAATTCTTCTATAAGATTCAGCGGCAATGGATAATGGTTCTTCTACAGTAATGATTCTATAGTGTGGATTATCAGTAACTGTATGTTTGACTGAGTGATGTTTACGTAAACCGAAAGCCATAATTACTTACCACCTTTCTTTTCATCATCGAAATGATAGTCTGGGATACCAGCGAGGACTGGGACGCCAAGCATTCTTTCGACTTCTTCGCTTGATTTAAACTTGTTATCAAGTAATTCTCTTAAGACAACATATAAGAAGGCAGCAACAACACCAGCAGCTAAACCAATCGCGGTATTTCTTAAGGTGTTGCTAACTTGTTTACCTTTCTTTGCTTCACTAACAGGTGTTAAGTTACCATTTAAGAATTTATATTTTGGTTCTGGATTACCTTCACTATCTAAAATCACATTACCTTGTTCATCTAATTTTGGTGAATCAGCGACTTCACTAGCGGTATCGATGATGGTTTGTAAGATTGTTTTAGCATCATCTGCATCACTAGCGGTGTATGAAACGCGAAGGATTAAAGAACTTGCGCTGACGGAAAGATTGCTCTTTAAACCACCAGTGGTAAAAGTGGTTGGTTTTTTGATTTCACTATTATTATTGAGTTTTTCGGCCGCCTTACTTAAGACAGCTTCTTCTTTAATGAAAGCAACATAGGTATTGGTAATGTAGTTAGAGAAGTTATATTCGGTAGTGATAGCAGTATCTTTACCACCTTCATAGGAAACTAACATTGTGCCAGTACTTTGATAAACAGGTCTAACTCTTTGTTCAACCTTGGTCCAAGTGAAGCCGGCAGCGGTACCTAAAAAGATAAATACGACGATAGCAA
>CAMKFP010000073.1 GCA_946411895.1 uncultured Caryophanales bacterium | reverse complement strand
GATCGTATTCGTGTTGTAAAACAATTGCATCATATCCAGTAGCGGAGATGACGATATCTTTATTTGTATAGGCATCGAATGCCTGAATCTTGATTTTGTAGTAACGATGAACGAGTCCTTTATGTTCTTGATCGACACTTAAACAACCCTCTCCACTTTGAAGTGAACATTTCTTAATGCTAGTTTCAATAATCTTTGGATTAACGAGTTGATAGGTGACGTATTTACCTTCTTCTTGTTCATAGTAAATAACAAACATTCTTTTAAGAATGCCAAGTTGAATCGCTGCAATTCCCACGCCAGCACGCATGTGGTGTTTTTCGGCGTATTCTTCATCTTGAGATTTCTTTAAATAATCAAGCATAAAATCAAGAGTTTCCCTATCTTGTTTAGATAGTGGGAGCTCCACTGGGAGACTCTTTTTTCTCATGATTGGATTACTGTCTTTAAAAATCTTGTATTTCATCGCATAACTATCTTATCACTAGTGATAGTTTTTGTATAGAAAACTATATATAATAAAAACATGAACGAATCAATCGGTGAAAAAGTATCAACTTTAAAATCTATGCTTGATAGCGATGAAAGAATCATCGCCCTTAATAAACTTGATAAAGAAATGTCTAATAACGAAGAAGTTATGAAACTTTCCTATGCTTTAGATGTAGCGAGCTCTAAATATAGCGACATGTTATCAATCTATAGTGAGGATTCTAAAGAAGTAAAAGAGACTAGGCTTGCTTTAGTGGCCGCTAAAGAAAACCTCTATTCTCATCCATTAGTTAAACAATATTTAAAAGAATATAAAAAGGTTAGAGAACTCTACGCAGAGATTGATTATATTTTGTTCTCCGATTTCGCAGTGAAACTCTGTCCAAAGGAATAATATGAGAATCGTATCAGGAAAATATCGTCATCGTCTTATCTCTTGGCCAGAAGATAACGTCAATATCAGACCCACGAAAGATAGAATTAGAGAAGCTATCTTTAACGCTCTTGGTGATTTAGAAGGCATGAAATGCCTCGACCTTTATAGTGGCTCAGGCGCTATGGGTATTGAAGCTCTTTCTCATAATGCTAAAAGTTGCATCTTTGTCGATATCAACGATGTCGCAATTAACACCACAAAGAAGAATCTTAAGTCATTAAATATAGATGAAAGAGAATATCGCGTAATTAAGACTACAGACGAGAACGCGCTTAATCTATTTATTAAAGAGGAGATGCAATTTGATGTCATCTTCTTAGATCCACCATATAAACTTGGAGAGTATGAGAAAGTCATTAGAACTATTCTTGATAATGATTTATTATCCCATATTGGGATAATTGTCACAGAATGTGACCATAAACTTAATCTCCCTGTTTCTGAGTTTAGAAAAACAAAAGAATACAAATATGGTGAAATACTCGTTAATATATTGTGGAGGTAGTAATTATGAAGGTTGCTGTTTATCCCGGAAGTTTTGATCCTATCACAAACGGACATATGGATGTTCTTAATCGCGCTTGTAACATCTTTGATAAAGTTATCGTTCTTGTTGCAGTTAATGCGAATAAGAAAGAAAGATTCTCCGCCGAAGATAGAGTGGCGATGATTAAAGAGGCCACAAAAGGAAATCCTCAAGTGGATGTTTGTTCCTATGATGGTTCAACCGTCGATTTCGTGAGAGCCCATAACGCTAAACACATCATTAGAGGTTTAAGAGCCGTTACCGACTTCGATTATGAGTTCCAACTTGCTAGCGCTTATGATTTTGCCGATAGCACAATTGATACTGTCTTCTTAATGGCAAAAAGCGAAAAGACCTTCATTAACTCCTCGATGATTGTCTCAATGTATGACTCTGGAATCGATGTCTCTAAACTCGTTCCCGATAGCGTCATTAAGTATCTAAAAACCCGCAAAAACTAAATATTTATAGAAAAAACGCAATAAAAAAGCCATTCACATCGAATGGCTTTTTGTTTGAAGATTTTATTTTTTTCTGCCAGCTTGTGAGAACTCTTCCAAGTGGTTCCAGCAGTTCCAGAGTGTACGAGCTTTAGCAGCATCAGTGGACTCATCCAATTCGCCTTCATAGGTGAAGAGTAAGTCTGTGATGTGATAATTATAGTTTGCTGGAATGCTATATGTTTGGTTGAATGGATAATCATCCCATTCGAGATCAAACATGAAGACGACTGGAGTGGCAACACCATTCACGATATTGGAATGGAAGTTATCTACATCGATACCTTCGTTGATTCTGTACCAGCTATCACTTGTAGTGGCAAGATCTTCAAATAAGGATTGATATCTCGCTTCTTTGGTTTGGGAATAGCAATACTTTTCAAAGATTGTTTCATCATCATCGCTGTTTTCTTTGCTGTCGATATAGATGGTGTAGAACTTGAAGGATTCTTTTTTGCCTTGTTCGAAGACAAATTCATCTTTGCCCCAGTGATTCTTTAAATACTTAAAGCCATCATAGTTGGATTCACAACCGGTGCAGCCTTTGGCCATAAATTGAACAAAGAACTTTTCACCGAAATCCTTTTTATATTTGGCTTCGTTAGCGTGATCATAACCAGCGATATAAGTAAGAAGGCTATCAACTTTACTCTTACCGACGGTATGTTCGTTACCATCTTCATCTTTGACAGTTTTCTCTTTAGAGACATCGCTCCAAGAGAGTTTATATTTTCCATAGAAAGAACTAATTTGGTCTCCACTCTTAAACCAAGAAGAAACCCATGTGGATACTGGATTGATCGCAAAGATAATGGCGAAAATGCCACCAACGATTAATAATGGTTGAATCCAAGCTGTGTTCTTAATCCAACGACCAATCTTGGCGAAGAATCCTCCAATTGCTTTTAATACTTTCATCTGTAATAGCCTCCTATATATGCATATAGCGTTTTATATCTTATCACTTTATATTTTTCTGTTCAATAAATATATTGCGCGTTAATTTTAATTAAGTGCGCGTGCTATGTCAAAGAAAATTCGTTTTCTCTTTGTTTTTCTTAAAACAAGTTTATAATCAATGTTGCATGAAAAGTAAAACTAAGAGACTAAAAGAAAAAGCCAACAACTTCATGTTTGATCATTACGTTTTGAAACGTATTGTTCATGAACTCCATGGTGGGTTTTTTGCTGTGCTTGCTGGTTTAATCTTTGCTTTTGGTTTTTGTTCCTTCATCTCTCCATCTAATCCAGGAGCGGAAGGTGTTGAAGGTTTTAAGATTATTACTGGTGGAGTTTCTGGCTTAAGCCAGAATGTTGCTAAAATCTTTGAGATGTGTGGTGTCAAACTAGCAGATACAACAATTGAAGGTATTGGTTACGCCGCATTTAACGTCCCACTCATGATCTTTGCTTTCTTAATGATTGGTAAGAGATTTTCAATTCACACAATTATCAATGTTGCGGTTTCATCTATTTTGATTGTTTTATTACCCCAAACAGACTTCGTTAAAAACATTGTTAGTAGCTCGCTCATCAAAGATCAAGTTATTGCACGTACCATCTTCGCTGCATTATGTACAGGCATTTCAAGCGCACTTGCGTTCAAAGGTGAGCTCAGCTGTGGTGGAATTGATATTGTAACCTACTACTTTAGTCTTAGAAAATCCACATCTGTCGGTAAATATGGCATTTTAATCAATGGAATTATCATTTCTTCTTATTCCTTATTATTAATTATTAACAATCCAGGAAATTTGAGCGTTCCAGTGCTTTCATTATTCTATTCAATCATCTATTTATTAGTGGTGAACTTCATTATCGACTTCATTAATTTAAGAAATAAAAAGGTGCAAGTGGAAATCATCACTCAAAGAGAAGATTTACCACAGATTCTTCTTACGATGTTCCCTCATGGAGCAACAGTTGTGAAAGGAACAGGTGCTTATTCTCATCAAGAAAAGACCATTCTTTATATGATTGTTTCCTCTTACGAATATAAGAAAGTCGTGGCCTTTGCTAGAAAAGCTGATCCTCATGCATTCGTGAGTGT
>CAMKFP010000072.1 GCA_946411895.1 uncultured Caryophanales bacterium | reverse complement strand
ACTTTACCTTTAAAAGGTATTAAAGACGTTGAGGGCTACTTTAGAGAATTCCAAAAGGAATTATATAAAAAGACAAAATTGATGTGCTCTATTGGTGTAGCAACAACAAAGTTCGTCGCCAAGATGGCTAGTGATTATCAAAAGCCGATGGGCCTTACAATTATTAGAAATAAAGATGTACCAAAGATGTTATTTCCTTTGGAAATAGAAAAGATGTTTGGCGTTGGTAAAAAGACCTATCCTCGCTTACGTCAGGTGGGTGTTAAAACCATTGGTGATCTCTATAATCGAATTGAAAAAGAAGACGAAGAGATTAAAAACATCATGGGTAAGTTCTTTTATACCGCTAAAGACTGGCTCAACTGCAAAGGTTCTGATGAAATCGAAGTGGAACCCTGGAATCCAAAGTCGATTGGCAACTCCACAACGCTCGCACACGACACAATTGAATTCAGTGAACTGAAAGAAACATTTTTGCTTTTAGCAAAAGAAGTATCTGCTCGTGCTATAAAAGAAAGAAAACTCGGCAATACCATTCAAATCACTGTTAAAGACATTGAGTTCAATTCTCATAATAAGTCGATGACAATTGATAATGCGATTAACGATGAGAAGACTATCTACAGAGTAGCTTGTGATTTATATGAGAAAAACTTCTTAGGGACCAATGTGAGATTACTTGGTATCACTTTACAGAATCTCATTGATCCTCAGGATATGGCCATCCAGATGACATTATTTGACTATGAAACCCATGAGGAACAGTCAAAGACCAAGCTCCTTATAAATGATTTGAATAGAAAACTGAAAAAACCAAACCTAGTCAGAGCAAGCGAGGTGAAAAAGAAATAATGGAAATAGTAGATGCGATTGATCTATACGAGCAATATATCCTCGCTGAAAAGGGACTACAAAAGAAGACGGCTGAGAATTATCTCAGCGACATCAAGTTTTTCTTTGAATTCTTTAAGGATAAAAAGACCACAGAAGAACTATACGGTCATGACCTCATCGACTTTCTTCGTCATGAGCTTGGAATTGGTTTATCCATTTCAACTGCTCTAAGGAGATTATCATCCACTAAAGGATTCTTTCTCTTTTTAAAAAGAGAAGGCTACCTTGAAGACGAGATTCCCGAAATAGAAACGCCCAAGAAACCAGAACATCTCCCTAATTGTCTCACCGTGGAAGAAGTTGATCGTCTTTTAGATACCCCAGATATAACAACTGCCAGCGGATTAAGAGATAGAGCGATGCTAGAAACTATGTATGCCTCTGGACTACGTGTTAGCGAGCTCTTAGCTTTAGAAAGAGGAAAGGTGAATCTCAAACGCGGAGTAGTTAGCGTTTTTGGTAAAGGTGCGAAAGAAAGAAAAGTTCCTTTAGGAGAATTCGCGAGCGAGTTCATCGCTAAATACATCCAAGAAGTGCGAAGCAAGAATCCAGGCAAGACTTCAAAATGTCTATTTTTAAATAGATATGGAGAGCCATTATCCCGCCAATACTTCTTCATGCAGATAAAAAAATACGCTGAGTTAGCAGGAATTGATGTGGATATTTCTCCTCATACACTTAGACATTGCTTTGCTACTCATCTACTTGAAAATGGCGCTCAACTAAGAGCGGTCCAAGAGATGCTCGGACACGAAAACATTGCAACCACACAAATCTATACGCATATCTCTACTAAGAGAGTTATCAGTGCTTATGATTTGTATATGAATAAAAAATGATTTAGAATGATAACGTAGTTAAAGGAGACTAACTAATTATGCCTTATAAATATAAGAGAATCTTTGTCATCGTTGCTGACTCTGTTGGTATTGGCGAAGAACCAGACGCAGAGAAATTTGGTGATAAAGGTTCGCATACTTTGATGCACATCTCCGAAAAAATGCCTAATGGTCTTAACGTCCCTGTGATGAATTCCATGGGTTTAGGAGATTTGGATCCAATTATCGGCACCAGCGTTGTTCCTCACCCACACTCCTACGTCGCTAAAGCGCGTGAAATGAGTAATGGTAAGGACACTATGACTGGACACTGGGAAATGATGGGTATCTATACCACCAAGCCATTCCAAACATTTACCGATACTGGTTTCCCAAAAGAACTTATGGATGAACTCTCTAAGAGATCTGGCTATAAACTCATCGGCAATAAAGCCGCGAGTGGTACAGAAATCTTAGTGGAACTCGGCGAAGAACAATGTAGAGACAATTCTCTTATCGTCTATACAAGCTCCGATTCCGTCCTTCAAATTGCTGCTCATGAAGAAGTTACAGGCTTAGAAAACCTTTATAAGGTTTGTGAAATCGCCCGTGAGATTTGTATGAAGCCAGAATGGATGGTGGGAAGAATCATCGCTAGACCATATATTGGCACAAATAAGAACAATTTCAAACGTGTCACAGGTCATCGTCATGACCTCGCCTTAAAGCCTCCAGTAGAGACCGTTATGAACGTTTTACAAAATAACGGCTTCATGGTGGATTGCGTTGGTAAGATTGGTGATATCTTTGATGGCTATGGCGTCGTAAGAACGCAAAAGACATCTTCTAATGAAGATGGCATGGATAAAACCATCGCGGATTGCCGTGACCTTGACTTCACAGGTATGTGCTTCGTCAACCTCGTTGAATTCGATAGCGAATATGGACATAGACGTAACCCAATCGGTTATGGCGAATGTTTGCAAGCTCTTGATAAGAGACTTGATGAACTCATGAAAGTCATGAAAGATGATGACTTACTCATCGTCACAGCGGACCATGGTAACGATCCAACCTGGCACGGAACTGACCACACCAGAGAAAAAGTCCCTCTTCTCATGTACTCTAAATCCATTAAGCACGGTCGTAAGCTTGATGAAAGAGCATCCTTTGGTGATATTGGTGCGACAGTCCTTAAGAACTTCGGACTCAAGATGCCAGATAATCTCATTGGCACGCCAATTGACGAACTCTTAGAAGATTAACGATAAATATTCGAAAATAAGCCTTCAGTTGCCCTGAGGGCTTTTATTTTGCATTTTTTAATTCTAGAAGAATTAATAGAAAAAGTTAAAAATATTTTGGGAAAAAATGAAACTTTTGACCGCAGTTACATATATAGGAGGTCTATTTTATGTAACATTTTTTCTTTTAACCGTTAAGAGTAATGAGCATTCTCGTATTTTAAAGGAAACATGATTTATGGAAGAAAACAATTTTGAAGAAAACAAGTATCGCTATTTAGAAAAAGAAACCCCAGAAGAGAAATATGTCCCGTTAAGAAAACAAGGAATGAAGGAACAACTCGACTGGATTAAGAGACAACTCGAATACATTGACACCGCCGAGAAGTACAAACTCCGTTATGATTTGAAGAAAGGTGAGATCTATGAAGTGGATTGGGGACTCAATGTTAACGCCGAGTTCTCAAACAAGCATTATGGACTAGTTATAACAGACTCTAGTGCCTTTAATCCGCTTGTCATTATGTGCCCATTAAGAGTGGTGGGAGCAGGCCAAACTAGAAGAAGAGATGTGGACCTTGGATTCATCCCTCAATTGAACGGATCATATAAGACTTTAGCGGTAGTGAATCAGATTAGAACAGTTGATAAATTAAGGATTTTTACTAAGCATAAATTTGGTGAGAAAAGACTTCTTGATGGAGCATATGAAGTAGAAGAATTTGCACCAATATATAGGTTAGAAGAAGATAAAGTAAATCTCGTCTTATTGGCGTACTATAACATCATAAATGGCATAGACTAGCTATCCGGTGGTGAAATTTGCTAGTAGATAATTAGTAGATTTTTACATGCTCAAAAATGTGGAAAACTCACCTTTGCCACATGTGGATTTTGAGCTGATAATCATTTTTGTTTTTGCTGAAAACGTGATATATTCTTACTTATATTACATTTAAGTTAACATAATGACAATTATGCGAAGTGCCTTATATTTCACTATAATGTTAGTGGATTAAGGGAAAAATAAAAGAGCCCTACGGACTCTACTATGCTAAAAATCTGGTTCAGATTTAATTATTTGTTTAAATAAAAGTTAAAACAATTGGAGGT
>CAMKFP010000071.1 GCA_946411895.1 uncultured Caryophanales bacterium | reverse complement strand
GATATTGAAACTGGTAAACCACTTAAAGAAAGAAACCCATATTACCTTAGTTGGTCACAAATCTACGCTCAATTATTAAAAGATAGATTAGCGATAGACGAACGTATGGTCTTAATTAACCCAGCCACAATGGTGGGATCATGTGTTGATGACTTATTAGAAAAATATCCTGACCGTGTATTTGATGTCGGTATTTCTGAAGAACATGGTGCGGTTTTTGCCGCGGCTGTCGGTTTAAATAAAGATATCCATGCTTATTACAATATCTATAGCACCTTCTTACAACGTAGTTATGATGAAATTAGCCATGATGTTGCTAGACTTGATAGTGATGTGACTTTCCTCATCGATAGAGCGGGCTTACCTGGAGAAGATGGAGAAACTCACTCTGGTATTTATGATGTAGCGTATTTATTAAGTATTCCTAATATCGCTATATGTATGGCTAATACGATGGAAGAAGCTATTGATTTATTTAACTTCTCCACTATATATCCACACCCATTAGCGATTCGCTATCCTAAAGACATCGTTGAGAAATGTGGTAATCATGAACCAAGAGAAGTTAGACTTGGTGAATGGAAAATTGAAGCGGATGATGGTGATACCGCGATTATCTCTTATGGCCCAGTTATTAAACACCTTGTTGAAGAAATGCCTGGCTACACAATTGTGAATGCGATGTTCATTAGACCAATTGATGTTGATTGCTTAAAGTCATTATTCAATAAGAAACAAATCATTCTTTATGATATCTATGGCACTAAAGAGGGTTTTTGCTCCTATGTGCTTAATTATTTAATCGAATTAGGCTATCAAGGTGATATTAAAACACTCGCGGTACCAAATACATTTATCAAACACGGCAACGTCTTAGATCAAGTTAAAGACCTTGGTATTACCTTTGATGATTTAAGAAAACTCATTTAAAGGAAAATTTTATAAAAAATTTGCCTTTATAATATTATATTAGTCTCTACGTAGATATAGATTACTTATATATAAATATAATATATAAAGGCAATTTTGGTGGGTCTATTGACTCATTTTTTTGTGTGTGAGAATGTAAATAAGAAAGTGAAATAAAAGGAGACCGTATCAATGAATTATGAAGTTATAAGGTTCGAAAATGGCAATGTAGAGTTAGAAGTGAATGTTTCTCCGGAAGAAGACACGGTATGGCTTAATTTGAATGAGATTTGTCTTCTCTTTGGAAGAGATAAATCTGTAATTTCTCGACATATTAAAAACGTTTTCAGAGAAAACGAGTTGGAAAAAAGTCGAGTTGTTGCAAAAAATGCAACTACTGGTACTGATGGAAAAGTATATCAAGTAGATTACTACAATCTAGACGTAATCATATCAGTGGGGTATCGCGTTAAATCTAAGAATGGTATTGTCTTCAGAAAATGGGCTAATTCTGTACTGAAAGAGTATTTACTCAGAGGATATGCGCTGAATGAAGGAAGAACTCTTATCACAAAAGATAATTACCTGAATTTAGTTAATAGAGTTGATTCTTTGGATGTCAGAATCGGTTCTATTGAAAACGCTGTAAAGCATCGCTTCGTCGAGGATGTGATTATTAGTGATGGAGAAATGTTCGATGCGCTTGTGCTTATTACTAAAATGATAGAGACAGCCTATTCTTCGATTGTTCTAATGGATCCATATATTGACGCAACTTCTTTGAGCTTTTTTAAAAACAAAAAAGAAGGAGTGACTCTTGTTGTGATTACTTCTTCTAGAGCAAACATCGGAAGAAGAGAAATATCTTCTTTCTCAGATAGGTTTGGAAAAATTGAAATCAAAATTGATGATAAGTGTCATGATAGATATTTGGTTTTAGATAATGAGCTTTTCTACCATCTAGGTTGTTCAATTAATTATATCGGCAAAAGGCTTTCACAAATTACTTTGATAAAAGACGAATTTGTAATAGATGCGCTTAAAAAGAGAATTAATACTTTATGTGGAAACGGTGACTAATATGATTTTTATTACAGGCGACACACATGGAGATATTGATTATAAGAAACTCCTTACCTTGAAAGAGAAGAATCTTTCATATGACGATTATCTAATCATTTGCGGTGACGCAGGCATCTGTTGGTCACCAAAATCATTTCCATACATGCTAGACCTATATAGAGATGTTGGATGTACAATTCTCTTTATTGATGGTAATCATGAAAACTTCGATATGTTAGAACAGGCTCCTCTCGTGGAATACAAAGGAGCCCTGATGCACCACATAGATGACCACATATTTCATGTACTCCGTGGCGAGATAATGACGTTAGACAATAAAACCTTTCTGTGCCTCGGAGGAGCGTGCTCTATTGATAAGATGTACAGAACGCCACATCTTTCTTGGTGGCCTCAAGAAGAAATCAATCAACATGATATTGATAACGCAATGTGTAACCTTGAGAAAGTTAATAACAAAGTGGATTTCGTCATCACGCATTGCTGTGACTCTAAGACGGTACTTAACGCATTTAGCTTTAGAAGAGATGTATGTAGTGACCAATTAATGCTTATCGATAGAGTGGTGGATTATAAGCATTGGTTCTTTGGCCATTACCATTTTGATAGAGATATAAATGAGAAAAAGACATGCCTCTATAATCAGATTATTGAGTTGGAAGATGTTCCAAACGAAGAAACAATAAAAGCCATGAAATAAGTGGAAGAGTTAGAAAGAGATCCAACCACTAAAAAGTATAGTAATGTTGAAGAACTAATAGACTACTTAAAGGATTAGTCACCTTTGTTTAAGGAGGATAAATATATGAAAAAAGTTATTTTAAATAAGTGCTATGGATTATTTAGCGTTTCACCTAAAGCGTATTTTCTCTACGCTAAAAAGATTAATAAAGAATTATATTGCTATAGAGGCAACCATAATTCAAAAGATGGCTTTGTTTACACTAAAGAAAGCCTTGAAGACTTTATTAAAAATGAACCAGATCTCTTATATTTCTATTCTTTCGTGGATTGTGGAGATAAAGTACATCTTTCTTCTTTTAACGATGAAGTTGAAGAACGCCTTATTTTAGATGGTAAACATAGATTTGATCCTATTCTAATTGAAGTGATTGAAGAACTTGGAGATGCTGCTAGTGGCAAGTACAGTGAATTGCGTGTTGTTGAGATACCCGATGATGTCGCTGGAGATTATATGATTGATGATTACGACGGGATTGAAATATTACACAAAAAGGTAACGGAATATTAAAGAACAAAGACAACTTCTTACCAATGCGTGGTGAAGGAAAGAAAAGATTTTGTAATTAGAAACAGGGGGATCAACTAATGAGAACTTGGGAAGATTATAAAAAAGACGCAAAAAGTACTAGCGATATGGTTAAGCAGGACATTGAAGAAATGGAAGTGCTTGCCGCTATTGTCACAGCAATCATAGATAGACGTAACGAACTTGGATATACCCAAAGAGATTTAGCGGTTATATGTGGCCTTCCTCAATCATCTGTGGCAAGAATTGAAGCGTGTATTGTTAAACCGAATATCGAAACACTTATTAAGATTATGAAACCACTTGGGCTAACGCTTTCTGTGATAAATGCTTAATTGCTTAAGAAAGGTATGTGTGCAAATCATGCACATATACTTTTTTTATGGAATGGTGGATAATAATTACATGATTAAATTACTTAAACCTATTGCCCACTGCTATGGTGTGATAAATGCGATTAATCTCGCGAAGAAGGTCGCTAATAACTATAAAGATAAGAATATCTACGTTTTTGGTTTACTTGTCCATAATGAAGAAGTGACTAAAGAGTTAGATAGTTATGGCATTAAGACAATAGATTTAACTAATAAGAACCCATTAGATATCTTAAAGAGATTTACTAGTAATGATATTGTGATCTTCACTGCGCATGGTCATCCTGATGTCTATGAAGATATCTTAACTATTAAAGGTGTCCGTTATTTTGATGCAACATGTCCTAAAGTTAAGGAATGTTTTAATGCGATAAGAAATAGTAAAGAAACTATCTATATTGGTAAACGTAATCATCCAGAAGCTAACGCGGCGTTAACACAAAATGATAATGTGTTGTTTTATGATATTAATGAGAAGTTTGATTATTCTAAAGTCAAAACTGATAATCCATTAATCATCAA
>CAMKFP010000070.1 GCA_946411895.1 uncultured Caryophanales bacterium | reverse complement strand
GGAATTGGTGATGTTTCTATAACAGCCATTAAAGCAGAAGCGGAAGCAGCCAATAAATCTATATATGAATACATAAGGGATGTTGATCCTAAAGATAGTGATGTCTCTTCTAAAGTTCTCAATAATCTTAAGATTATGATAACCACAATTGAAAACACTAAAGAAGAACTCGAAACATCTGAAGAAGTCTATTCTAAAATCCTCGAGGATATGATTTATTCTCTTGGCTATTTTGACTACCTTAGAAAAGAAGATGATGGAGATGAAAGAATCGAAAACGTGAGAGCGTTATTTGAAGATATCCGCCACTTCTTAAAGAGTAATCCCGATAGTAAGTTTGATGAATATTTACAAAATATCTCCCTGTTGTCCGCCCAAGATGACATGGTGGATGGTAATCACGTCACAATGATGACTGTTCATACCGCTAAAGGACTTGAGTTCCCTGTTGTCTTTGTTGTGAGATTTAATCAAGGCGTCTTCCCACATAACCGCGCTCTAAACGAAGGTGGCTATCAAGCTCTTGAAGAAGAAAGAAGACTCGCTTACGTCGCCATGACTAGAGCGAAAGAAAGATTATATCTTACTTTCTCTGCTGATTATTCCTATGTTTTAGGAGGAACCTTATCCGCTTCTCAATTCCTTAGGGAAAGTGGTAACACTATTAAACAAGAATCGAGCTTTGGATTTGGTAACACTCCATTTGGTTCCAGCAAAACTAGGAAGGTCTATCACTTTGATGATGGAGATTCTCCTGGATTTGTTCCTGATGAGCCAATCAAACAAGATTTTGATTTACCAAGTAATGGTCTAGAAGATGACGAATGGAGAGTTGGCGATATTGTTAATCATAAAACTCTAGGTCGCGGAGTAGTGGTCGCTTTAGAAGGCGATGGCATCATCCGTGTTGACTTCGAAAACCACGGAGAGAAATCAATTATGGGCAATCACCCATTTGTATCAAAAGGAGGGCATGAATCATGACGCCTAAAGAAAGAGTAAAAGAGATTACTGAGTTATTAGAAAAGTACAACTATGAGTACTATGTTTTAGATAACCCTTCTGTTAGTGATGCAGAATATGACCGTTTGATGCAAGAGTTGATGCTCATTGAAAATGAACACCCAGAATTAAGAAGTCCATTATCGCCCACTCAAAGAGTTGGTGGCAAAGTCCAAGACGAATTTAAAAAGATTAAACACCAAAGAAGCATGCTTTCTTTAGCTAACGCTTTTAATGAAGATGACTTAAGAGCATTCGATAAGAGAGTTAGAGATATCATCGGTGGAGATAAAGTGATTTACATGGCAGAGATGAAAATCGATGGCCTTGGTATGTCTCTTGTTTATCACGGCAATCTCCAATACGCCGCGACACGTGGTGATGGCACTGAGGGTGAAGACGTTACCAGTAACGTAATTACTATTAAATCCATTCCATCTCACATTGCTACTGATCAAGACTTTGAGATTCGTGGTGAAGTCTATATGCCAAAGAAATCTCTTATTAAACTTAATAAGATTCAAGAAGAAAAAGGCGAGAAGCTCTTTGCTAATGCAAGAAACGCTGCCGCGGGCTCTATTAGACAACTCGATAGCTCGATCGCAGCCTCACGTGGACTAGAAGCTTTCTGGTACTATTTTGTGAACGCCAAGGAGTTCGGCATTCGCTACCACTCTGAGGCTTTAGACTATGCGACAAAACTCGGTTTTAGAACAAATCCAGAAAGAAGACTTTGTAACGGTATTGAAGAAGTCATTGATTATATCAAAGAATACACTGAGAAAAGACCTAACCTTGATTACGACATCGATGGCGTTGTGATCAAAGTTGATGATATGTCCTTATATGACAAACTTGGTTACACCGCGAAAACTCCTCGATGGGCAATCGCGTATAAGTTCCCGCCAGAAGAAGTGGTGACTAAACTTTTAGATATCATCTATACAGTTGGTAGAACTGGTAAGATTACTCCTAACGCTGTTTTAGAACCTGTTAGAGTCGCAGGATCTCTTGTTCAAAGAGCCACTCTTCATAATGAAGATTTCATTACAGAGAAAGGCCTCATGAAAGGGGACTATGTCGTATTAAGAAAAGCGGGAGATGTTATTCCGGAAGTCGTAAGGCCAGTTGAATCTCGTAGAAGCGGTTTAGAAGAACCATTCTCCATGATTACTAATTGTCCTGTTTGTGGCTCCCCACTTATTAGAAAAGATGCCATGCACTTCTGCTTAAATCCACACTGTGATGCTCGCAAAATCGAACAGATTATTCACTTTGCTAGTAAGGATGCAATGGACATTGAAGGCTTAGGTGAAAAAGTTGCTGAACAATTCTTTAATCAAGGATTTTTCAGAAAAATAGAGGACATTTACAGCCTTTTTGAACATAGAGATGAGATTATTGCTCTTGATGGATGGAAAGAAAAATCCATTGATAACTTGCTCGATGCCATTGAGAAAAGCAAAGAGAATTCTCTTGAAAGAGTGCTCTTTGGTTTAGGCATTAAAGAGGTTGGAGCGAAAACCGCGAAAACCTTATCGCGTATCTATCACGATATTGATTCTTTATCTAAGGCCAGTGAAGAAGAATTGCTTGGCTTACCAGATGTTGGTCCAGTCTTAGCCTCTTCTTTAGTGAGCTGGTTTAGGGATGAAAGAAATATTGAAGTCATTAACTCTCTCAAGTCTGTTGGAGTGAACTTCAACTATTTAGGTTCAACTACTAAAGCAGCGAATAGTTACTTCTCAGGTAAGACAGTTGTGCTTACAGGTACCTTATCTGCGTACGGTAGAAAAGAAGCCACTGAGATTTTAGAAAACTTAGGCGCTAAGGTGACTGGTTCGGTCTCTAAAGCCACTGATGTTGTTGTTGCAGGCGTGGAAGCTGGCTCCAAACTTGATAAAGCGCAAGCTCTTGGCATAACAGTTCTTAACGAAGCGGAGTTTTTAGAGCTAATTAAATAAAATGAAAAAGGTCAACGAAGAAGTCTTAAGAGCGGTCGCTGATAAGTTGATGTTTGATATAACCGATGAGCAGTGTCAATCATTGCTTATCGAGTTCAATACCATTCTTAAACAGATGGAACTTATCGGAGAGATTCCTAACATTGATGATTATTCACCAATGACTTTTCCTTTTGATGTGACCTCCTCTTATTTAAGAGAAGATATTCCTAGTAAACCTTTAGATAAAAAAGAAGCCTTAAAGAATGCTAAAGATGTGAAAGACGGACAGATTCGTCTTCCCAAGGTGGTGGGCTAATGTCTTATTTAGATTTAAGCATTAAAGAAATCCACGAAGCGATTCTTAAAGGATTAGTGACTCCTAAAGAACTTGTTTTGGAGTCTCTTAAAAGAGCTAAAGAAGACAATAATAATGCTTTTGAATATATTTGTGAAAAAGAAGCACTTAAAGAAGTGGAAGACTTATCCATTGAACTCAAGGATAGTCCGTTATATGGAATCCCTTATGTTTTAAAAGATAACTTCTCTACGAAAGACATTCCAACATGTGCCTCTAGCGATATTCTAAATGGATATGTGCCTGTGTTTTCTGCTGAAGTCGCTATTAGACTTAAGAAAGCAGGTGCAATCTTAATTGGTAAAGCTACTCTTGATGAACTCGCCATGGGTGGATCTGGTCTATCTGGACATAAAGGTCCAACATATAATCCTTGGGATCCAACTCATACACGTCAAGTTGGTGGATCTTCTTCTGGTAGTGCTGCTGCGGTAGCCGCAGGCATTGTGCCTCTAGGTATTGGCTCGGATACTGGAGACTCTGCTAGAAAACCAGCTTCCTATGCTGGATTAGTTGGCTTTAAACCAAGCTGGGGAAGAATATCTCGTTTTGGATTATTCTCTTTTGCCCCATCTTTAGACCATGTTGGCTATTTCACGAGAAGCGTTGAAGACAGCGCTTTAGTTTTGCAAGCCCTTGCTGGAAGAGATGATAAAGATTCCACAAGTTCATTTGAACCAGTCGAAAATTATTCTTTTAGAATAAATGATGATGTTCGTGGAAAGAGATTTGTGATTGTTAAGGAAATATACGAGTCCATTTCCAATAAAACAATTCGCGATTCTTTTGAAAAGGTAGTGAATGAACTAAAAGCACAAGGCGCAGTTATTGAAGAAGTAAGTCTAGATATCAAACTTT
>CAMKFP010000069.1 GCA_946411895.1 uncultured Caryophanales bacterium | reverse complement strand
TTTTTTTCGAAAGATTACCAATATCATCAAAAGAATAATTACTTAAATCAACATAATATCTAATTGTTTCTTTAGCTACATAGACTATTTCTTCAGGATCAGTCGGAGCAGGTTGTTCCCAAGAATCAGTTGAAGCATGATAGGTAAACGTTGTTTTAAATAAACGATAGACCGATTTAGTTTCTGATTCGGTATCATATGAGGAGAAATATTCACCTATAGAGATGACATCGTTATCTTTTAATTCGTGTCCGGTGAAGACAATAGAATATTCATTATCTCCAGTTTTTTGAATATATGTAGATGGATGAACACTGTTCATAGGCATTTCTTGACCGTTAATGGTGAAAGCACCTTTTTCAAATGGGAATAATATTGCCCCATTAGGAACATCGTTATCTCTTAATTTAACGATTAGCTTGCCTTCTTTAGAACCCTCTTCATCTAAGACTAAGCGACCAAGTAAAGAGGAATAGTCTTTCTTTGTGACTCCTTCTTCAATTGGGGACATCTTTGCGTAATGATTATCTCCAGCATAGGAATCGGTAATGCGAATACTTGGTGCAGATTCTTTTAAAGAATCAACTAAAGTTGAGATGACTAATTCATCATCTATTTTCATGAATAATAAAGTGCGTTCATAATCCTTAAGATCAATAGAACCACATTCAATTTTGTATCTTTGATTAGCTTTAAGATTAGCGTTATAAATGATACGGCCAACAGAAACGTCATTTATAAATGAACCTAAGGCGACACCGATTTGGTTTTCGACATCAGTTTCAGTAGCGATATCAAAACGATAAGCATCGGTATCAGAAACGCCTCTCATTCTAATGAAGATTTGCGCGCCGAATCTTTCTTCGCCACCATCTCTAATTAAACTTCTAGCAGATGGATCATCACTCTCATAGTAGAATTGGAAGACCATATTGCCATTGATATTATCTTTAGATGCGACGATTTTTGTTGATGTGTCATCATAACCGCCACTATGGTAGGTGTATTCATCTCCACCTTTTTGATGGAATACTAAATCACCAGTTGCGCATAAATCTGAAGTAGTAACTCTTTCAAAGTCTTCCAAGAATTGAACTGTATCCTCTGTTAGACCATATTCAGTGAGTGCTTCTTCAGCATATTCTAGTCTTGTTTTGACCTTTGCAATCTCTTCTTTTGCACCAGCAAGGATTGCTTCGACTTTTTGCACGCTATCGGTTGTCTCTTTTTCAATTTCCGCAATAGCGTCATTTACATAGCCTTGAACAACTTCAAATTCTTCAGGCATGTAGTTATTGGAATCTGCTAAAGCATTGAGTTCCGCTTTAGCGGTTTGTTTAGCGTTATTTAAGATTTCTTGTTGTTTTTCTTCGGTATATGGAATAGCATCTAATTCTTCAATATATCCATGATATAAATCCCAAACTTCCTTCATCTTAATAGAGGAGTCTTTGAGTGCTGTTTCAGCTTCGGCGACGATTCCTTCAATTTCTAAAACCTTTTCTGGATAATAGTTTTCAGGATCGCAATGTGTGGCAATTAAGTTATATAGATAATCACGCACATCATCTAATTGAGACATCTTATTATTGCTATATAAGAAACTAACGGGGATGACATTCATGCGATAACCTTTTCCATTATGATAGAAACGGAATTCATCACTTAATGTGATAACATCGCCCTCTTTAAGGCTCACGTTTCCAGGTTTTAAATCAAGAAAATAGGAATCATCTTCTTCATTACTAACTTTGGTAAATGGAAATCCGGAATTATATCTATATAATGGTTCCCCGTTTAATAGAGCATTATTTCTATTAACTGGAGCGCCTTTTACACTTGATCCACTCACTGGAATATCGTTTATAGTGCCATTTAAATAAACGCCATCTTTGTTTTCATTTAAATAACTATATTGAAGGATTTGTGCATTCTCTTTTTCTTCAGTTAGAACAGAACCAATGAATATGTCGTTTCCTCCATAGGAACAGCTCAATTTTGTGGTTCTTTCATGATTATATGGCTTTCTCACTTCTTGATAGAGTAATTCACCATCATATTTAACAAAGTTAAATGTTTTTTCTGAATCCTTCAAATAGATAGAACCAAATTCAATTGTGTGACGGGCTCCAGGATTCAAATTACATTCAGCATCAGGGGCTTTATATATTAATGTGTCACCATTAGATTCACGGAAAGAAATAACTCCACTTGGACCCCAAATATTATTTATATCTATAGAATAGAAGTGGCCAGTATTCCACGCTCCAGAAGTGCCAACTCTTATCGTAAGAGTGGCAGCCATACTCTTTGGATTACCGAATGATTCAAAGAGGAATTTAATAGCAAAGCTATTTCTTGTATTGTTAGGGGATATTGCGTATGTATTCCAAGCACTAGGAACATATCCTGCTGTATCAAAACTCACTTTGTCTTTATCTTCAAAACAGGCATCACTTAAAGTGATTGTGTCATATGGTTCTAACTCATAGTTATAGTCCCATTTTGAATTTACTCTTTTAATTGAATATGATTCAAATGTGAATTGATAACTTTTTGTATTATCGGTGGTGGATAACCATGTTCCTTTAAAAGTGACAACGTCATTCTCAGAGGCCGCTTTATTTAAACGTATCCAAAATGTCACTCGTTTACTACCGGTACCGGCGTGTTTAATACCTTCGACAATATTAATCTTTTCTCCGTTAAGATAAACACCATCTTCTTCACCAACTGGATGATAAGCATAATCCCAGGAATCTGGAAGACCAGTATCTGCGGCTGGAATAAGATAAATGTCTGTAGCACTACTAATAGCGTTACGGGCTTCTTCAATTTCGATTGTGCCAACATCAATTGTGTCAACAGCGTTTGCTCTTTGAACACTCTTTATTGGAGATAAAACTCCAAAAGAAACAGCTAAGGCTGCCCCGAAAATCCAAAGTATGTTTTTAGTTTTCATAACGAAACCTCTTTATATGACATAAATATTATAACAATTAATAATTAATTGTATTTAGATTTTTTTGCTTATAATTTGCAATATTTATACAATCAAAATGATGAAACTCCAAAACAAAAGAGGGACAAAATGTCCCTCTAATGTTTAATCCATTTTATAAATGGAATTTCATTGATTATTGATGTTTTCTCTTTTTGAGTAAGAAGAAGCATCCCGCTGTTAAGCTAACTAATGAAACAATGATAACGATAACTGTTAAGCTTGTCTCATTAATTGTGCTCTTTAATAGAGAGCTTGAACCGAATGAAACACTAAGTGTTCTTCCAGCGAAGTTAGTTAAGCTATATTTAGCTGTGCAGTAATCATAACGATAAGCAGCTGCTGCAAGAAGATCATCATAGTCCATGGCTTCAATTTCTGAAGCGGTTGTCGGAACAACGATTGTAGAATCAGCAGTAGCACCTACAAATTTAGCTTTTTCAACAAGTACTAAGCCGCCGAAATAATCAACGCTAGCTAATGTTGCCCAAAGAGATGCCAAAGCATCATGGTTATCTCCGCTATTTTGACAAATAGGAAGAGTTAACTTTAATAAATCGATTGCAAAGTCGTCAACTAAGTAATCTGGATTAACTTCATGCCAAGTTTCACCATCAAATTGGAAATAGGAATCAGAGAAATTAGATTTGAATAAAGTATTTATTCTGCTTGATCCTTCTCCTTCAAGAATTCTCGCGGCTTTGAACATACCGCCAACGTAGAGGATGTCGCCAGACTCTATTGTTCCAGCACCAGCATCAGCAAGATTTATGTAAAACTCTTTTACATTTGATTTTTTGAAATAATTCCATGCACTGCTACCAAATGCAGTACCATTAAGTTTTAGTCCGTTTCCGTCAGCAGATTTGAAATACTCGCCCCATGCACCAACTGCTGGACATGGATCGGATTCAGCTGAAAGGTAAATCGCTGTGCTGTTACCATTAGATAAATGTAGTTTTGTAGAAGCTGGAACAATTGAGTTTTTGACAATTGCATCACTGTTTGTGTAATAGAAACCAACTCTAGTTGTGCGTGATCCTGCATCTAAATCCCAATAAGCACTCCATTTGACCGCATCGTCAGTTTTAAAGAAGACATAATGTTTATTCTCATATCCTTTAACCTTGATTGCGCCAATTTCAACAGTGTGTTCTTCTCCGCCAAAGCAAGAAGGCAAGAATTCTGGACTCTTTTGTC
>CAMKFP010000068.1 GCA_946411895.1 uncultured Caryophanales bacterium | reverse complement strand
CGCCATTGGAGTGTTCACATCAGTGATATAAGCTGGTCTAATGACATCTAAAGGATTGATCCACATCGATGAGATATAAGTATTAGGAGAATCATGTGACATTCCTAATAACTGTTTCACTCTTAATAGAGGATCTTTGATGTTACTTTTATTATCGATAAACCAATTCTTTAATTCTTTTACTGAACAAAGCCAAGATTCATCCCAGTTAAAGGTGATATTTTCTCCTGTTGGATAGGAAGACGGAAATCTATGTAAGGTGAATAGAAGAACTCTTCCATCTTGATAATCAACATTATTTTCTTGTTCGTTTAAATTCACTAATGGTCTAATATTCTCTTCTTTAGCCTCAATGACATCAAGATAGGCATCATGAAGTCTCTCATCTAAAGATAAATGATGTGTATTTGAAGAACACCCTAATAGGAGCAAACTTAATAAAGGCAAGATTAATAGTCTTTGATTCATTTGCATAACAATCGATTCTCTGATGTTTTATTTTATCACGAAAAGGCGACTTTTTCTTATTTATATTTGATCGAGTTCTTGACGAATTCCATCTTTATCAAGGTTTTGTCCGATGAACACTAGTTTTATTAGTTTGTCTCCCCATTTTGGATCCCAATTACGGGCGAAATTCTCATCGGTTTTAATCAAGTTTTCTAGTTGTTGTTTGGACAAAACTTTACAATACCATTTGCCAGCTTGATTGAGGGTCTTTTGATGACCAACTTGTTCATAGACATAAACAAAGCTTTCATCATCTTCAAAATAGAGGACACCTTTGCTTCTAATGATGTTTCTTCCGTTGTTATTGATCCACTCCACAAATTTCTTTTCTGAGAATGGTCTTCTACGGTAATAGACGAATGTGTTGACGTTATATTCATCCGCGGTTCCTTCATCATCGTTTTTATCAACCCCGTGTTCATGATGATGATGGTGATGATGATGATGCTCGTGCTCGTGTTCATCCTCATCCTCATCTTCGTCGTGATGTTCATCTGAATCGATTTCATTATCCCAATCGTTGAATTCACTAATCCAGGCGGCAGAAGTAGAAGCTTTCATGAAATCAAATAACTTGGTGTCAACGATCTCATCAACATCAACTTTACAGTAATCGGCATAGATGATTTTTGCTTTTGGTTGGATAGCCTTGATAGTCTTTTCCACTCTTTCGAGTTCAACTTTAGAAATATCACTGACTTTATTAAGAATAATAACGTCACAGAATTCGATTTGTTGGATGACAAGATTTTCTAAATCTTCTTCTCCTCTGACTGTGTCTTTAAAAACTTCGCCACAACCAAATTCATCTCTTAGTCTCAGGACGTCGACAACAGAGACAATCGCGTCTAAGGTGTAGAATTTTGGAAGATTTTGTTTATCGAACTCTTCTTCCATATAGGCGATTGTTTGAGCGATTGGCACTGGCTCACAAATGCCAGAAGCTTCGATAATGATATGATCGAACTTATGCGAATTCACTAAGTCCGCTAATTGTTCAATTAAGTCTTGTTTTAATGTACAGCAAATACATCCGTTTTGAAGGGCGACTAAGTTCTCGTCTTTTCCTGAGACAATACCTTCTTTTTCAATGAGTTCTGCGTCGATATTAACTTCGCCTAGATCATTGACGATAACCGCCATCTTGTGGTTGTTGCTATTTTTTAGAATATGATTTACTAAAGTGGTTTTACCACTTCCTAAATATCCAGTAATTAATGTAATAGGTACAGTTTTAAATTCTGCCATATTGTTACCTCGTAATTTGCATGAATATTATAAAACAAAAAATAAAAACACGCACCTTTAGTACGTGTTTAACTTTCATTCTGGCGGAGGAACAGGGATTTGAACCCTGGCACACTGTTACATGTCTACGAGCTTTCCAAGCCCGCCCCTTCAGCCTCTTGGGTATTCCTCCAAAATGGTTGATTAGGCCAAACTCTACTAAGTTCAGCGATACATATTATAATTAATTCCACTCTTTAATAAAAGAGAAAAGTTATCTACAATGAAAATGGTATGCAACAATATATTGTTTCAGATAGTGAAAACGGTCTATCGCTAGAAAAATATGTCCGTAAAGTACTAGGGAACGCTCCCTTATCTTTTATTTATAAACTCTTCCGTAAGAAAGATATTAAAGTAAACGGCCACTGGCAAAAGGAGAAATACATCCTTTCTAGTGGAGACGAAGTCTCAATTTATGTTACTGATGAACAACTCAAAGACTTTGAAAATCAAAGAAGTTATGTCGCTAGTGAGAAGATCAAAGACTGGGTGTTATATGAAGATAAGAACATCCTTATTATAAATAAACCCCGTGGAGTGCTCGTTCAACAAGACGATAAAGGCAATAAAGATTCCTTAGATAATCTCGTCATTGAATATCTCATCTCTAAAGGCGAATATAACCCTGCTAATGAGCACGCTTTTAAACCTGGACCAGCGCATCGCATTGATAGAAATACCTCTGGTATCGTGATATTTGGTAAAAACCACGAAACACTCGTCTATCTATTCGAACTTCTTAAAGAACATGAACTCATCGGCAAACATTATCTTTCCTTAGTGGTGGGTAATGTGGAAAAAGATGGGGAAATAGACGCGCCTATAAGAAAAAACATCGACCTCAATAAAATGGTGGTTGCCCCACTTAAAAGTGGCGCTAAAAGCGCAAAAACGATATATCATGTATTTAGAAGGTTTAATGGTTATACCCTCCTTGATCTCACTTTAGTGACAGGAAGAACCCATCAAATCCGCGTGCATATGTCATATATCAGACATCATGTCGTGGGAGACACTAAGTACGGAGACTATCCCACCAACAATTTGTTTGAAAAACAATATGGGTTTAAAAACCAATTCCTTCACGCTTATCAGATCCATTTTGGTAAGCTCCATAAACCGCTTGAATATCTCTCTAGCAAGATGTTTGAAGCGCCAATGCCGCAAGAATACATTGATTTATTAGATAAATTAGAACCATACACAGGAGATTAATTATGGAAGTCAAAGCTAATTATCAAAGATGGTTAGATTCCCCACGCGTGGATGAAAAGACCAAAGATGTCTTAAGACATATGTCGCAAGAAGAGATCGATGATGCCTTCTTTAAGAACGTCGAATTCGGCACCGCTGGTATGAGAGGGGTCTTAGGCCCAGGCACCAATAGATTAAATGACTTTACAGTCCGCAAAGCCACTGTTGGATTTGCTAAATATCTTTTAGAAAAATATCCAAACGCCAAAGAAGAAGGTGTAGTTATCTCTCATGATAATAGACACTTCTCTCGTGAGTTCACTTTATTAAGTGCAAAAGTTCTTAATGACTTTGGTATTAAAACCTATATCTTTGATTCATTAAGACCAACCCCAGAACTCTCTTTTGCGGTGAGATATCTTAAAGCTTGTGGTGGCATTATGATTACCGCGAGCCATAATCCAAAGCAATATAATGGCTATAAAGTCTATGATGAAACAGGTTGTCAATTAGTCCCAACCAAGATTGCTAGACTCGTGGAACTTATTGGTGAACTTCCAGATGAATTATCGGTTGAATATGATGTCGCTCCTCAAAGAGGAGAAAACATCCTTTTAGATAACAAAGTCGATGACGAATATGTGAGACTTTGTGAAGAAATCGCAATTAATAAAGACCTCAATAAGAAGGGCTATAAGATTGTCTTTACTCCAAACCATGGTACCTCTTATGTTAACGCGATGAGAATCTTTAAAGATCTTGGTTATGAGATTTATCCAGTAATGTCTCAAGTTGACCCAGATCCAGATTTTTCTGGTACTCTTTCTCCTAACCCAGAAGATAAGAGAAGTTATATTGAACCAATCAAACTCGCTAAAAAGATTGATGCTGACTTAGTGGTTATGACAGACCCTGATGGAGATAGAGTTGGTTTAGCTTATAAAGCGAGAAACGGTGAATATGAATTATTCACTGGTAACCAATCTGGCGCGATGCTTATTGATTACATCTTCTCGCAAAGAAAAGCCAAAGGCTTACTTTCGGATAACGGCGTCATGTATAACACAATCGTGACCTCCTCTTTAGGTAAAGAAGTCGCTGAATCTTATTGTGTGAAAGTTGAACAATTCTTAACAGGATTCAAATATATTGGTAATCGTATTGATTATTATGAAAAACATGGTGGACCAAAGTTTGAATTTGGCTATGAAGAATCCTATGGTTGTTTAATCGCTCCATT
>CAMKFP010000067.1 GCA_946411895.1 uncultured Caryophanales bacterium | reverse complement strand
CAGTTTTCTTTCTGATGAGTTCTGTACCAGCGAGCATATTGCTCCATTGGTCATCTCCACCAAATTGCATGTTACAACCAAGTGTTTCATGTAAATGATAGAAGTCGTAAGCTTGCATAATCATATAGTTAAATTCTAAGAAGGAAAGACCTCTTTCCATTCTTTGCTTGTAACATTCTGCAGTGAGCATCTTATTAACAGAGAAACATGCACCTACTTCTCTTAAAAGAGAAACATAGTTCAAACCAAGTAACCAATCTTTGTTATTAACAACGATGGCTTTACCTTCAGAGAAATCAATTAATCTACTCATTTGTTTTTTAAAACATTCGCAGTTATGTTCAATTTCTTCTGGAGATAACATTTGTCTAAGATCGCTTCTTCCGCTTGGATCACCAATATAGCCAGTTCCTCCACCTAATAATGCAACTGGTTTGTTGCCAGCTTGTTGAAGTCTCTTCATTAAGACTAAAGTCATGAAGTGACCAACGTGTAAGCTATTAGCGGTTGGATCGAAGCCAATATAAAATATGGCTTTACCAGAATTGATTAAGTCTTTAATCTCTTTTTCATCAGTAACTTGAGCGATTAAGCCTCTTCTGACTAATTCTTCATAGATTTGCATACTCTTCTCCTTCTAAACAAATAAAAAGTCCTCTTTTGAGGACGATTATAAATCGTGGTACCACCTCAATTTAAGTGATTCTCACGAACCACTCCTTAGTGTGTGCGATTGCACATCTCCTATATCGTTAGGATAACGTCTAGCCCTACTATAGTTCAGGTAGCAACTCAGGAATGTATTCCACCAACTCTATCAAATATCCTTTCAGCAACCGGATAAGTCTCTACTAGAATCAAGAAGGTGTACTTGTTTCCGTCTTTGTCTTATCGTTAATTTATCATAATGTGATGATAAAATAAACAAGTTTATTATCGAATGATAAGCAAATAAAAAATGGATTTAAAATCCATTGTTATCACTTTGGCGGAGAATTAGGGATTTGAACCCCAGCGAGACCATAAGCCCCCTAGCGGTTTTCGAAACCGCCCCCTTCAGCCACTTGGGTAATTCTCCGTATATATGATTATATCATAAGTCGCTAAATCTCAAAGATGAAAAATCTTTCTTAAATTTTGACTTTTTTATAGTCAAATTTAGCCCACTCACTTATAATGTCTAGGTATGGATTGGTGGAATTTTAAAGATTTAGAGTTTCTTATCTTCTTCATCATTATTGCCTCAATAGTGTTTTTCCTTTTCGTTTTCATCCTTTCTTATTCTCTTTCTAGAAAGAGCGATAAGCTTTATATCCAGAAAATCAAAAGTGAAAGCAATACGACAAGAATCTTCATTATTGATGTCAAAAACAACTTAGTGACCTTCTTTAATAGAAGTGACATGAAGACTAAGAAAACACAAAATCTTGTTGAGTTCTATCATCACTTCCATCCAAACGATGTTGAAAAAGTGAAAGATTGGATTCTCACCATTTGTATGGATCCAAAGAAAGCCGAACAATATTTAGAGGCTGACGTCGTATTAAATAAAGGTAAGAAGTCCTGTTATTCCTTACTTAAACTCATCAAATATAATCCTGCAGTTGGACAGGTTCATTTAGAATCTCACCTTCTTAAGTTCATCACCCCAATTAACTCTTCTAATAAGAAAAAGAAAAGAGGAGCAGTTTACGGTGTGGTTAAAAGAAGTGTCATGCAACAAATGGTCGCTCATAACCGCTCTTTAAGAGGTTTCACTTTCGCGATTAGATTTTACTATATCCGTCAAAAGGTCTTATCTAATGATAAGATTGAACGTTATATGATTATGACTCTTAAAAATGAGATCTATCCATTCTGTAATACCAACTCCAAGGCTCCACGTCAAATCGTTGATATTTCAAATAACGAATTACTCTTATTTGATTTACATATCTCTTCTAGAGATGAAGCTATGCTTTTAGCGACATCCATTGAACACTCCTTAAAGAAGTGCATTGGTGTCAACGGCTTTGGTGAATCCGTGAATTTCTCTATTGGTGTCGTGGAGAACGCTCAATATTATCAAGACTTTGATATGATTGTTCTTAAAGCCCAAGAGACATGTATCAACGCTCAACAAAATAACCAAACCGTCGTTATGTATCAAAAGAGTGCTGGTCAATTTATTGAGCTTAACAAATATAACGAAGAGATTGAAACCCTTATGCATCCAGGCAATATGCGCTATTTATTTAGACCTATCGTCGACGTGCAAAAGAAGAGAACTATTGGTTATTTCTCTTATGTGAAGGGTTATAACACTCCATTCTCGACATTCTCAGAAATGAGCAAATACGCTGCAAAAGTCGGGAAAAATCGTGAATTATTCGCAATTATCTCCCGTTATATCATTCCTAAGTTTGAAGCGGAAAGAAAGATGGAATCCACTCGTTTATTCCTCTCTGCGTCCTTAGTGGACCTCGATCATATTCATGAGATTCTCTCACAAATCCCTCAACCTAAAGAAATGCACATCGTTCTTGTTTTTGATGAACAAGAGATTAATGAAAACTCTAACCAACTTGAGTTACTATCTTCTGGTTTACATTCTTTACGCGCTCAACGCTATGAGCTCGCGTTATTAATGAAAGACAAGAACTTGCTTCTCGATCCTGGTTTATACACCAACTTTGACTACTTCGTTGCTGGTGCGGCGATGATTGGTGAAATTAGAAAGAACAACCGTATCAGACTTTCTATTCACTCCCTCATCGAATCTTTACTTAAGTATAAACGTCCAATTATCGCCACTGACTTAGAAGGTTGGCAATCAGTTGAACTTATTATTAAAAGTGGTATTTCACTTGTTTCAAGTGATACCATCTCTCCATCCAATGATATGCTTCTTCCAGTAGAAAAGAAGAAGATGGAGAAATTAATCGCAATGGATGATTCTTTCCATTAAGGAGTTAACATATATGGCAGATTTTAAAAATGATTCAATCACAAGACAAGAAGATGATTTTGCCCAGTGGTACACTGACGTGTGCCGCAAAGCGGAACTCATGGATTATAGTTCCGTTAAAGGCTTTATCATTTATCGTCCATATGGCTATGCCATCTGGGAACAAATTCAAGAATATTTGAATAAGAGATTTAAGGCGACAGGACATGAGAATGTCTATATGCCTATGGTCATTCCAGAATCCTTATTCCAAAAAGAAAAAGATCACATTTCTGGGTTCGCTCCAGAAACTTTAATTGCGACTATCGGTGGACAAAACGAACTCGATGATAGACTTATTATCCGTCCAACATCCGAAGTTTTATTCACTGAACACTATGCGAAAGTCATCTCCTCTTATAGAGATTTACCAAAACTATATAACCAATGGTGCTCTGTTATTAGATGGGAAAAGACAACTAGACCATTCTTAAGAGGTAGTGAATTCTTATGGCAAGAAGGTCACACAATGCACGAAACCGAAGAAGAGGCTCGTACAGAAACTCTTAAGATGCTTGAAATCTATGATGACCTTGGTAGAGATTTATTAGCTGTACCTTTTGTTAAAGGTAGAAAGACTGATAAAGAGAAGTTTGCCGGTGCGGAAGAGACCTACTCTATTGAAGCTTTAATGCCAGATGGAAAAGGCTTACAAAGCGGCACAACTCACTATTTCGGAACAGGCTTTGCAAAAGCTTTTGGTGTTCAATTCCAAGGAAGAGATGGAAAACTCACCAATCCTCATCAAACATCATGGGGTGTTTCCACTAGATTACTTGGCGCGATTATCATGGTGCACGGTGATGATAATGGCTTAGTCCTACCTCCATATGTCGCTCCAATTCAAGTCGTGGTTATTCCTATTGCGCAACAAAAACCAGGCGTTATTCCTGCTGCTCGAGAAGTCTATAAAGACCTCGCTGATGCTGGCTTAAGAGTGAAGATTGATGAATCTGATAAGACCGCTGGTTGGAAGTTCTCCGAATACGAAATGAAAGGTATTCCACTAAGAGTGGAACTTGGTCCTCGTGATATCGAAAATGGTGTGGTGACAATCGCTAAACGTCATAATGGAGAAAAGATTTCCGTTAAACGTGAAGAACTCGTCGAAACCATTAATCGTCTCATTCCAGAGATTCATAAAGAGATGTATGAAAAGGCTCTCAAGTATCTTCTTGAACATGTCACTGAAGTTCATAGTGTTGAAGAACTCAATGCCGCTTTAGAAAAAGGTGGCTACGCCAAGATGATGTGGTGCGGCGAACAAGCTTGTGAAGATAAGGTCAAAGAAATGTTCCAAGCCACCGCTAGATGTATGCCATTCAATCAAATCGCTTTTGATGAAACTTGCCCAATCTGTGGCAAGAAAGCGAAGAAAGTTGTTCTCTTTGCTAAAGCTTATTAAAAATAAGTTGAATAAATCGCTCAATGTGTTAAGATATTGAGCGTTCACTGGAGTAGTACCCAAGTT
>CAMKFP010000066.1 GCA_946411895.1 uncultured Caryophanales bacterium | reverse complement strand
TGATAATATAAAGAAATTACTTCTTCATGAGTTCCAAAAAAAGCGCGATATCTGACAGTGTATATCCCAGGCATTTCAATCGTGAACTTATTACCAGTTTTACTCGTACCATCAGGTAAGATGATTTGACCTTCTACGGTCTTAGACTCATCTTCATAGACAAGAGTTTTGCTCTCTACAGTTATGACATCGCCGATTTTAATATTTTCAATTGTCTCATCTTGATATAAGAATGGAGAGTGAGAAAAAACCTCGTTTTTAAAAGAACAAGAACAGAGCAAAAATATAGCAGGAAGTAAAAAACCAATTCTTTTCATTATCCTTTAATGCCTCCTGTGGCGACATTGAGTTTTAAATACTTATTTAATAAAGCAAAGACCACGATAATCGGGACAGTTAGACCAATTAAAGCCGCTAGTTGAACAGGGATAGCGTTAAGCTCTAATGGTAAGTTATGGGTGTATTCAAATAGACCCTCTGCCACGGTCGGGGAATTTGGTAAGTAATAACGCGGGATTTGATAATCGTTCCAGAATGTAATGAACGAGAGCAAGAAGACGGTAACAATCGTCGGGATTGCCTGAGGCAAAATAATCATCGTCATAATTCTAAAGTTAGACGCTCCATCAACCTTTGCCGCTTCTGAATAAGTCATCGGAATCATTTGGAACTGGGCATAGAAAATCAAAAAGTAGATGGATAAGAAGTTCATTCTTAAAACAAACATGCCAAAGAATGTGTCATATAAGCCTATAGCTTTTAACATCCTGATTTCTGAAGGCATGGCTCCAACAATAGGAAGAGACATTGTAATAATCACAAAGGCATAGATAATTTTTGAAAACTTGAATTTGAATCGAGCAGCGCAATACGCCACTAAACAAGGAGTCAAAGTATAAAAGAAAGCGCAGCCCACAGAATAAATAACAGAGTTACCAATCATGCCAAGGAAAGAGAAATCACCTTTCTCCGTCTTTAAAACATATTTTCCTAAAGCCAACGAGAAGTTATCAAAAGTAATAGTGGTAGGGAACTGCTTATGGAAAGTGTAATAAATCATGTATTCTTTTGGGGTATTAGTCGCAGAAAACGTCGCCCAAATGAATGGGATTAATAAAGAGATAAAATAGACACTTAAAACAATAAAGATCGAAATCGTGAAGATCGATACTTTTTTCTTTTTACTTATAGGAGGGAGAGATTTTAACTTTTCCATTTAGCGGTCTCCTATCTTTGAAAAGATCTTTCTCACAATCATAGTCAAAGGAACTGCGACAAAAGTGGACACCAAGCCCACAAATGAGGCATAGCAGTATTTAGACATGCCATACGCGCCTTGATCAATCATGCGGTATAAATAATAGCCAATCGTTTTAAAGTCTTCGTTTGGGATTTTATTACCGTAGAACGAGTATAAATTACATTGGTTAGTGAATATAGTTGCGACACCCACAATCACGAAAGTCGCAATTGTTGGGGCAATATAAGGAATAATAATAGAAACAAATTCCGTAAAGGAATTGGTTCCATCAATCTTGCCAGCTTCTAAGATTTCTTCAGGGACTTGATTCATCGCTCCAGTATAAACAAGAACTTGACTACCAAAAGAGATCCAGACTGTAAAACCAGTCACAATCCAGAAGAAGGTATCAGGTCTTTCCATGATGAGCTTATCAACCCTAAAGAAGGCTGGCATCGCTTCAGTCATAAAAAATCTAAAGACTAAAACGAGTAATAAAGCTGGAATAATAGAGGGTAAGAATAAAACAAATTTAAAGAAACGACAGAGTGGTTTCTTCTTATAAATATAATAAGAAAGTATTAAAGCTAAAACAGTGCCGGCGACTTGAGTTAAGATCCAGACAATAAAGGAACTACCAACCATTCTCCAGAAGGTCACACTTTGTAGCTCTTCAGCAAAATCCTTAAAATTCTTTGAGACATCCCAGGTAAAAGTATTTGAAGTCGTACTATAGGTTTGAAAAGACATCAAAATACTTTGAAAATTAACGCCGAAATAGAAGATGGCAATCTGAATTAAAGGAATGACTAGTAAGACGCAATAGAAAATAATATCGCCCTTATTTCTAGCAAACGATTTGGAAGAATTAACGTTTTTATAGACCTTTTTTGCTTCAGCTTCCATTTTCTTTATTCGTAATAGTGATGCTTATTTACCGATGACGCTATTCCAGTTAGAAACTGTTAATGCATCAATATGTTGTTTAAAATAGTCTTTCGCGCTAAGTGGATTGTTATCAGTGATAAAGTGGTAAATTGGATTTTCGCCTTTATTCACTGTGGACCAAAGCCATGTTTCAGTTTTAAAGATGTATGGATTATCAATAAAGAAACTCTTACTAGAGGTTGGGAAGACCATATTCACTTTTTCACTGTTCTTAATGCTGATTAAATCTTTAGTGAATGTAGAAGCGTGTTCATAATCACTAGCTTCAAGTTGATAATCGAGCGCTCTAGTCATGCCTGTTTCTTCAGTGAAGGCTCTTAATTGAGCGTCTGTATGTAAGAAAGAGAAGAATTCTTTCGCTAATTTCATGTGTTTGGTTCCCGCTTTAATGAAACCGTAGGATTCGTTTAAGTTAAGAAGTGTGGCGTCTTGACCAACTTTGCTATCACTAGATTTTGGTATTGGCATAAAACCATAGTTAAACGAGTCTACGCCCATGCTTTTTGCCATATCAAAGGCATTAACGGCTTCATTTTCCCACCAACTACCTTCAATGAGCATACCAACGGCTTCACCTTGTTGTTTGCCACACACGAATTTAACTTGTGCTTGCGCAACATCGGCAGCAGGAGTGTAGTTACTTGGAGAAGCGCATAAAGTGTTTTTAGCGAAGTTTAATGCGTTATAAACACCAGCTTGTCTTCTTAATAAATAGCCATTATCTTCTGTAATTGCGACTTCTTCGGTGACAGGGTTATTGTTTCCATCATAAACTGGAGTGCCGTTTTGTACTTTTACGATATCTGTGGCAGTGCCGTTAAAGGTATAGTTTAAACTAGTGTTATCAATACCTTCATCATCACTCCAATAAGAGGCTAATGATCTAGATAGATAGCCCGCCATTTCAGAGTTAGCAGTATAGGTAAATGGAGTGACGCTTTTAAGGACCATCTGGTTTAAAAGCTTTTTAAACTGATCATATGTCTTTGGTAGACCATCATCCCAGTCACCTTTCACATCATTAGGACCTTTACCGAATTGGGTTTTATCATTGGTGAATCCACCAGCATCAGTCATATAGAATTTCTTTTCTTGGAAGAGGTCTTTGTCATAGACAAATCCATATAAACAATCATAGAAAGGAACAGCGTAGTATTTGCCGCTACGATTCATAAAAGAGACCATGCTAGGATCAATTTTCTCAAGAATTGTCTTTCCTCCATCATCTGGATTAGGAGTGGTTAAAATATCGGTGATATCGGCCATCTTGTTCTTATTGGTGATCGCGTAATAGTTAACGCTTTCAGTGAAGTACATGTCATACTTCCAGTCAGGATCATCAATGAGGGTGTTACCGCCAATACGCTGTTTGGTGATATGGATTTGAACGCCCACTTTTCCATCTTCAAAACGCGTGCTTTCTTGATTGGCTAATTCGAATTCTTGGGCAGCATTTTTGAGCCATTGGTCACCAACACCGCCATCATAAGTTAAGATGGTGAGTTGAGCTTTCGAGGAGTCGATTTTATCGCCGCTAGATTTTTGTCCGCATCCGACAATAGCGGCACTACTTACTAAAGTAACAGCTCCTAATAATGTGATTTTCTTCATATTTTAATTCTCCTTAAATTTCTTGATGAGTAGAAGAGTGATAGCACCAAATAAGGCGATAAACGTCACAGTGCTTCCAGCGATAACAGAACCGCCGCAGCCTTTTGATTTCTTTTTCTCGATATATTTTTCTCCGTCAAATGTGGAACCATCTTTAGTCTTCACTTCTTTAACGGCTTCTTTATATGTTGCAACGATGTTATTAACTTCTTCAATTGAAGTAGCGGCATCAACATCGTCTAACGCTTGATATGTCATAGAGGTGAGCAAAGTAGCATTTTCATCACTATAACGATTGAGTTCAAGCAAGCCAGCATAAGCATCAATAGTATTCTTTGCGGCCCTCTTAGCGGCTGCTAAGTCTTCAGCGTCTCTTTGCTCAGCGGTCTTTAATTGATCAATCTCTAATGTTGTTTGACCAAGGATGAGATCAATAGAAGCTTCATCGGTACAACTATCAATGCGAGAGTATGCGTTTTCTAAGATTTGGGCTAGTTCAGCTTTTTCTTCATCGCGATATAAGTCCGCTGAGCGATAAGAAGCAAGATAGTCTTTGGCGTAGTCTTTATAGTCATCTAATAGTGTATTAACCGCATCAATTGCTGTAAGTGCTTCTTCAACAACTTCATCAATATTTTCAATTGGGGTTTCATCAATTTTATTGATGTAGAACTCAATTATTTGTTCAATTTCTTCTTGAGATTGTTCTGAAT
>CAMKFP010000065.1 GCA_946411895.1 uncultured Caryophanales bacterium | reverse complement strand
TCATAAATCCACCCTTGATAAGAAATATAAATCCAAAGAAGTTTTAGCGGGCGCTTATAACATCTATAGTGCCTTAAAGAGGTTAATTAAAAAATATGATTTAAGCGGCTTAACAATCCGTTGTTTTGATCTACTTGGGGAATATAAAAACACCGCTTGTTTGGCTCTCGCTTTACTTAATGAAGAAGGCATTACCAGCGCTTGTGAAGGTGACGTTCCTTCTTTACTTACCATGCATCTACTTAGAGCGTTAACCGGCCGCTCCTCTTTCCAAGCCAATCCTAGCTATATGGATGAAGAGAAAAAGACCATTTTATTCGCCCACTGCACCCTTCCTCTTAACATGGTGAGCAAGTATGAATTATTAACCCATTTTGAAAGTGGACTGGGCATTGGAATCAAAGGCGAATTGTCTTTAGGCCCAATGACCATCTCTAAACTTTTCTTTGATAAAAATGGTAAGCTAGATGCCTCTATTTCTGTCGTGGGAACAATCAAGGAAAACTGTTCCTTACCAGGATATTGTAGAACGCAAATTCGCGTGGAATTATCTGACTATGATTACTATGTTCTTCTTAAAGAAGACTTTGGTAACCACGTCTTAATTAGCTATGGAGACATCGCTGATGACTTCTATGCTTTACTCTCTTTATATAACGGCGATTTAGATAAATAACTTGCTTAGTATATAAAATAGAGTATGATATATCTCGGACAAAGAAAAAAATGAAAAACAGAGCACTCTTCAAAGCCAGTTTAGTTTATAACCTTCTTATGAACTTAGGAGTTTGCTTTTTCCTTTGTTTAGCTAGTAACGTCGCAGCGACCCACTGGAACGTTGATTGGGAGATCGTTTTATTTAATCTTGCCATCTCTTATCCAGTCGCGGTTATCGTCGGTATGTCTATCCCACTCGTCAAACTCGGGAGAATTGTCACTAACTGGTTTGGCGTGAACAATGTGACATTTGAGCATAATATGCTCTACCGCATCATTGCGACATTCTTCTATTCCTGCATTTATTTCTCGATTCTTAATCCTTTCTTAACGACAGTCGCCATCTTGATGGGGCACGCGAGTTTCCCAAACTTCTATGCGTTTTTCATCTCTTGGCTGAGAGGAATTCCTCTAATGTTGATTGTTGGCTTTACGGCATCCATGGTCTTTGACCGTCCATGCTTCCTATTAGCGAGAAGGATTTATCCAGATTTCTAATAAAAGAGAAGCAAGAATATATGCTTCTTTTTTTGTATTCACAAAACAACTCATGTGTTAGTTAACTTGACACAATACTTTTTACTATGTAAAATAGACAACGCTCAATAGAGCAACCTTAAAAAACGAACCTAAATCCATGTCAGATATAGCCTTAAATAAGAAAGAAATAACTGACGGCTTCATAGAAGCCGCTCTTTCAACTTATGGCGTCATGGATATTGCATATAGCTTAGACAAGAAAGGAAAGAAAGTTAATAAGATTAACGTTCACATTCATTCTGATAACACCATCAGTGTGACTGCCTACTTAATCGTCGCTAAAGATTTAAAGATCACCGAGATCTTAAGGTCTTGTCAAAAGACATGCCGCATCTATTTAGATAGACACTACCCAAAGCATGTTAGAGACATCAACTTATATGCTGAAGATGTCAGCGATTAACTATCTGGATTGAACTATGAAAATTCTAAACGGACAAAAACTTAAAGAGATGTTTATCTCTGGTAGTAACCATTTATACAATAACTATCCTGAAATCGATGCCTTAAACGTCTTCCCAGTTCCTGATGGAGACACTGGTATGAACATGAATCTTACCATGACCAGTGGCGCTAAAGAGATTCAAAACCGTGTCGATACCAACATTTATGAAATCGCTAAGTCCTTTTCCCGTGGTTTACTCATGGGTGCAAGAGGAAATTCTGGTGTTATCACCAGCCAAATCTTCCGTGGTTTCGCTCAAGGCTTAGAAGGCAAAAAGGAAATCGACGTCTTTGGCTTATCCTTCGCCTTTGAAAAAGGCGTTGAAGTCGCCTATAAAGCTGTCGTAAGACCAGTTGAAGGCACAATTCTTACAGTTGTGAGAGAATCTAGTGAATATTTAAAAGAGCACGTTAAGGAAGGCATGAGCATTGAAAAGGCCATGGATATCCTTATTAACGCCGCTAAAGAATCTCTTAAGAGAACTCCTGAACTTCTCCCAATTCTTAAAGAAGTTGGTGTCATCGACTCTGGCGGTGCTGGCTTAATTAAGATCTTCGAAGGTATGAGAGCGGCTGTTGATGGCGAAGTCATCGCCAGAAACGAAGCCACCTCCACAAGCGAAAATCCAATTATTGCTGCTGGTGCGAAGCTTGAAGAAGAGGAATTCGGCTATTGTACTGAATTCATCATGTCTTTAGGTCCTGATAGCGTCAAAAAGCCATTTAATGAAAAGCGTTTCACAATGGTCTTAGGATCACATGGTAATTCTCTAGTCGTCGTTCACGACGAAGATATCGTTAAAGTCCACGTTCATACATTAAATCCAGGTAACGCGCTTAACTACGCTCAACAATTTGGTGAATTCATCAAAATTAAAATTGAGAATATGACAGAGCAACATCACGCTTTAGCCACTGGTGCCTTAAAAGAAGATGAAGTCCACGAAGACTTAATCCCAGAACCAGAAGAAACTAAAGAGAAAGTGGAGAACGCTCTTATCGCTGTTAGTAGCGGTGAAGGTATTGATGAACTCTTTAAAGAGATTGGTGTCAGTGTCATCGTTAAGGGTGGCCAAACCATGAACCCATCTGCTGAAGACTTCATTAAGGCCATTAAAGAAGCTAATGCAAGAAACGTCTTCATCTTCCCAAATAACTCCAATATCGTTATGGCAGCTTCTCAAGCTTGCGAAATGGTGGAAGATAAAGAAGTTAACGCCTTCGTGGTGCCAACCAAAACTATTCCTCAAGGAATAGGCGCGGCGACAAACTTCGATGAAGAAGCAAAACCAGAAGAAAACTTAAAGGCCATGAAATCTGGCTTAAAAGAAATCAAGTCTGGTGAAGTGACATTTGCGATTAGAGACACCGAGATTAACGGTGTGAAAATCAAAAAAGATCACTATATCGCTATTCACGATAAAGAAATCATCACCGATAACGAAGATCGCTTCACAGTGGTCAAGACACTCGTTGATGAATTAATCGATGAAGATAGCTCCCTCTTACTCGTCCTTGTTGGTGAAGATGTCACTGATCAAGAGATGGATGAACTTAACGACTACTGTTCAACTAAGTACCCACTTGTCGAACTCGACTTAAGAAAAGGTGGACAAGCTGTTTATAGCTATCTCCTTGGCGTTGAATAAAAAGAAAATGAATAGAGACCTTCGGGTCTCTTTTTTCTTTAGAAAAATATCTTTATAATATGGGTATGGAAAAACTCACTAAGTCCCCTCGACTCAATAAGCTTCTCTATCAGATGGAAATCTATAATTTTTATGATGTGGTGAATCATCTCCCCCGTAAATATGAAGATCTCCATCCAAGCGATGAAAGTAAACTCGTTGATAAACAAAAAATCACACTTGTTGGGAAACTGATGAGCTCTCCTATCACCATTAATAATTCGAAATATAAAATCACTCGCTTTGAGTTTTTATCTAATTCTCGTCGATATTATCGCGTCGTGGCCTTTAATAGACTCTATTTAGAGAAGATATTAAACCTTAACGATACATTCACTCTTATCGGCATTTATTCTAAAAAGAATAATGAGATTAACTTCTCTAACATCTATAAAGGTCAGATCAGTGAAGATAAGATGATCAAACCCATCTATTCTTTGCCAACAGATTATGCACAGAATCTATTCTCCTCTTTAGTGAGTCGTTCTTTAAAAGAACTTGAAGGACATATTCCAGGAGATGTGCCTTTCTATTTTTCTAATAAATATCGCTTAGTGAAAAAAGAGACCGCTTTAAAATGGGCGCATTTCCCTGAAAGCGAAGAGCAAGTTAGACAATCTCTTAGATATTTAAAATATGAAGAGGCGCTTCTCTTCTCTTTAAAAAATCAAATCATTAAGCAAGACAATAAGTCATTAGCTAAAGTCAAAAAGGAAGCCATTGGTATTGAATCCTGTGAAGAGTGGCTAAAGACTCTTCCTTATCAACTTAGTGAAGATCAAAGAAAAGCCGCAGAAGAAATCATTGATGACATGAATCAATCCACTTTGATGTATCGTCTACTTCAAGGTGATGTTGGTAGTGGAAAGACTTTTGTTTCTTTTGTCGCTTTATACGCAAACTATAAACGCGGCGATCAAGGCGCGTTGATGGCACCAACTGATGCTTTAGCTAGACAACACTATGAAAACGCGAAAAAGTTTTTCGCCTTAACAAATATTAAAGTCGCCTTACTTATTGGCTCTACACCTGCTAGTGAAAAGAAAAATATATATCAAGAACTCGAAGAAGGAGAGATTGATATTGTTATTGGCACACATGCTTTGTTCGCTAAAGCTGTGAAATACTCCTCCTTAG
>CAMKFP010000064.1 GCA_946411895.1 uncultured Caryophanales bacterium | reverse complement strand
AATATGGCGAGAGGTAAACCTTCTCCTGAACAATTAGATTTATCTTTACCTATGCTTGATATCGTTAATTCAAAGACTAAATGCTTTGATGAAGATATCGATTGCCGTAACTATAGTGCTTTAGAAGGTATTCCAGAAGCCAAAAAGTTATTCGCTGAGATTATGGAAATCCCTGTAGAGAACACTGTTGTCTGTGGTGCTTCTTCTTTAAATATCATGCATAACTTATTAGTGAAGTCTATGCTCGTGGGTGTTGAAGGTGGTGTACCATTCTCTAAACAAGAAAAGCTTAAATGGTTATGTCCTGTTCCGGGATATGATAGACATTTCGCGATGACTGAATATTTTGATTTTGAAATGATTAATATTCCAATGGATGATAATGGTCCAGATATGGATATGATTGAGGAATATATTAAAGATCCAACAGTTAAAGGTATTTGGTGTGTTCCTAAGTATTCAAACCCAACAGGTATTATTTTCTCTGATGAAGTAATTAGAAGATTCGCTAAACTTAAACCAGCTTCTAAAGATTTTAGAATTTACTGGGATAACACATATACATCTCAACTATCTTTTAACGGTGAAGAAGAACCAGTACTTAACATCTATGATGAATGTTTAAAAAATGGCACTGAAGATTTAGTGTATATCTTTGCGTCTACATCAAAGATGACATTCCCAGGTAGTGGTGTTTCCGCGGTGGGTTTCTCTCTTAATAATAAGAAAGACTATTTAGATTACTTACAATATCAAACCATTTGTTTTGATAAATTAAATCAGTTAAGACATGCAGAATTCTTAAAAGATAAACCAACGATTATCAAACACATGAAGAAACACGCTGCTATTTTAAAACCAAAGTTTGAAACAGTGTTAAATATATTCGAAGAGGAATTAAAAGGTATTGCTTCGTTTACTAAGCCAACCGGTGGTTACTTTATCTCCCTTTACGTTCCAGGCATCGCTAAAGAAGTGGTGGCCAAATGTAAAGAGCTAGGGGTGACATTAACCGCTGCGGGAAGTGCATACCCATATGGTAAAGACCCTGATAATTCACATATTAGAATTGCCCCAACGTTTGTCTCTTTAAAAGAGTTAGAGACCGCTACTAGGGTATTATGCTTAGTTATAAAGATGCTAGCATCTAAATAGAAATGTTCCCAAAAGGAACTTTTTTATTGGTTTACGATATGGTTTACGTTTGTCTATTTACAAAGTTTACGATACGGTTTACAATAATTGCATGAATGATAAACTAAAAAAAGCATTACATGCCCAACTTGGCAAAAAATATTTAAATCAGAAAGAACTTCAATATAGTACTGATGCAAATGTTTTATTAACGCCATACGAGTATAAACAATACCTTGAATACAAAGAGGATTTGATTGAAAGAAACGAAGAAAAGGATCTTTTGATTGGTCTACCTTTAAAATCGTTTAACTCAAGGTGTGTTTATTATTGTTTAGGTGATGAATTACTATCGCTATTGGAATCATATTTAACGCTGCTGAAGGAAGATTACGCTTATAACAGTGATACTTTGAGCAATAGATTCGCTTCCAACATTTACAAATCAAGATTATATTCTGAGATTGAAGGATCTCTAAACGTTGAAAATGTTCCTACCACTAGAAGAAGATTGAAAGAACTATTGGAAGAAAATGCAAAAGCGGAGAATGTTAATGACATAATTATCCAAAACATGGATAAGGCTATTAAATTTGTTGAGGAGCTCCCTTCTTTTAATAAAGAAAATTTATTAAAACTGTATAATATTTTGAGCGACAATTGTTTAGAAGAAGATAACAAATTGAGAGAAGGAGATTACTATAGGTACGACACCGTTGAGATTGGTGGATACCATGGGTGTCCATATTCTCAAATCAGCGAATGCATGGACAGTTTGTTTAAATTTGTTAATGATTCTCTAAAACAAGAGAGATCTTTGACTTGGATGCTTATGCCATATATCTGCCATTACTATATTTTGTATATTCATCCATATTTCGATTATAACGGTAGGACTGCGAGAATGGTTTCTTATTGGATTCTCTTACTCGCTGATGATGAATGCTTCCCTCCTATCGTCTCTGAAGCCATTAACCAGACAAAAAGTCAGTACTATAGAGCACTTGAACAAAGTAGAGATTCTCATAATGACATGTCGTATTTCTTTATATATCTCTTCTCTATCTCATGCGACTATATCTTATGCTATAAAAACGTTGAATCGATTGAACAGCAACTTAAAAACAAGGGAATTATATTAACGGATACTGACCGCAATTACATTAAGAAAATAATGATTACTTATAATGGAAAATTTACCTATATGGATTTTCTTAAGAATTGCAACATCGAAATGAGCAAACAAGGCGCATTAAAAACTTTGAATAAATTGGTTGACTATGGCTTTTTAGAAATCACAGAAACACCTTCTAAATCAAAGTTATTTGATGTTAATAAGGGTGTGATCCCTTATAAACTGAGCAGTTTTAATTTGTAATTATTTACTATACTTATTTTTAATAAAGTCGATGAAATTTTCTTCGAGTGTAGAGAGTTGATGACCTTTACGCCAGACGAAGAGATAATCGACTTTTTTCTCTTCGCCTTCAATCTCTTTTGAGATTAAGGAGTTATTCATAATATAAGCTGTCTTAGGGAAGATAGATATACCAACTCCTCTTCCCGCCATAGCAGCGGCGTCTAAGTAGTTATCCATCTCACAAACGATATTAGGTTCAAAGTGATCTTTTTTAAACCATTTAACAATCGCGTCGACATGTATTTTTCTACTAGGCACAATAATCTTTTCATCTTTTAACTGTTCGATAGTGATTTTCTCATTAGGGGATTTCGCTAATGGATGGTCTTTGTTCATTAAGGCGACCATCTTTTCTTCGCCAACTTTAAAGCTATTTAAAAGTATTTGATCATATGGAGAAGTAATAACGGCTAATGATATGAGACCCGCTCTCATTTTGTCTATAAGATCATCACTGTTACCATCTAGGATTCTAAACTTCACATGTGGATGCATTTTTAAGAATTCAGAAATCCATTCCGCAGCAATATCAGGCGCGGTACCTTCAACTAGACCAATACCAATCGTGCCACTTAAACCTTTATTCATTAATAAGATTTCATTAATGGTTTTATCGTTTAATAAAAGGATATCTTTAGCTTTTTGATATAAGTATCTACCTTCATCAGTTAACTCTAGATGTCTTTTACCTCTAATAAATAAAGTAGTGTTTAATTCTTCTTCCAAATTCTTAATTTGGTTAGATAGAGGTGGTTGACTCATCATTAAAATCTTACTAGCTCTAGTAATATTTAATTCTTCGGCAACAACGACGAAATATCTTAATGTCTTTAAATCCATAAATGATCTCCTATCATACGAAAAATGTATAACAACCATTTCATTATATGTATTTATTTATACTTATTTCAATGTGATAGTGTTTTTCTATAAAGGAATGTTTACATATGTTTGATAAGAAAATGCTAGACATTGGTTATAGCCAATCCACGATTAGAGACTTATATACATATGGTCTCGCTAGAAAGAAAGTAATAGGGGACGATAATGTCTATGACTTTAGTATTGGTAACCCCTCTATCTCTGCTCCTAGTATCGTTAATGAAACGCTCATTAAATTATTAAGCGAAGAAGATTCCGTGAAGATTCATGGTTACACAGTGTCTCCTGGTAACATTGATGTAAGAGACAACATCGCTACTTATTTAAATAAAACATATAACACTGAAGTAGTTGGTAAATATATCTTCCTTACTTGTGGCGCAGCGGCCTCATTAGCGATAGTCACTAAAGCGTTAGTGTTCCCTAATGAAGAAGTGATAGTCTTCGCGCCACATTTCCCTGAATACCGCACATATACAGAAGCAGTAGGCGGTAAACTAGTCACCGTTAATCCTGATCCAGATTTCCTTCCTGATTTCATTGATTTAGAGAATAAGATTACTAATAAAACTAAAATAGTAATCTATGATAGCCCTAATAACCCAACAGGCGCGTTTTATGATGAAGCCACTATTATGAAGATGAGTGCTATTCTTTCTAAGAAAGAAAAAGAATATGGTCATCCAATATACTTAGTAAGTGATGAACCATATAGAGAGTTATTATATGGTAATGAAAAATATCCTTTTGTTACTAATTACTATCCTAACTCAATAGTCTGTTACTCATTTTCTAAAAGCTTATCTCTTCCAGGAGAAAGAATCGGCTACATCTTAGTGAATCCTAAGTGTGGAGATGTTGAAGATGTCTACGCAGTTATCTGTGGTGCAGCTTCGATGCTTGGTTATATATGCGCACCCGCTTTATTTCAACATATGGTGCCTTATGTATTAGGTCATACATCTAATCTAGAAGAATATAAAAAGAATAAAGATACCTTATATAACGCATTAAAAGATATTGGTTATGATGTTATCTATCCAACAGGAGCTTTCTATTTATTTATGAAAGCGTTAGAGGAAGACGCCGAAGCTTTTAGTGAAACTGCT
>CAMKFP010000063.1 GCA_946411895.1 uncultured Caryophanales bacterium | reverse complement strand
AACGGCGCTTAGCCTCTACGATGATACATAAATGTATTTGGTTATCGCAGTGTAAATATATTAACCGTTGTTTTTATTATTTACAATAAAAAAGAGCCCAATATAATTTTTCAAAAACAATTTCAGTTTTTCAAATTCTGCACCTCGCGTATTTCTGAGGTAGGGCCACCGGTACTCTCAAATACTTTGTATTTGCAGACCGGGGGGGAGTCATTTTGCTAGAGAACAAGGAACAAAAAGAACAAGATTTTCTATAAAGTTCTAAAACGTGCTTTTAATTATCTCTACTGAATTAATTTACGATTTTCGAACAGTTATATATTTCTTGTTCCGCTTGTTCCTGTTCCTACTTTTTACGAATGAAGTATCGCTGTTTAGAATAAGGACCCATGACCTTAGTTTTACCAGATTTAACCCAGCCTGGTATCTGCGCCATTATCATAGATATCGCGTTAGATTCTTTATTGTTGAAGTCGGCCTTGTCTTTATTGAAGCACTCCACCCAAATCTCTATTGGACTAATCTCTTCACGTTGATAGATGGCTGGACCAAATGTCACCTGAGGGTAATAGTTAGAATCAAACTCTTTATTAAAGTAGTATTGCCTATCCGCGATGGAACATTCATCCCAGTTATCAGGAAGAAGCTCATCTAGATACTTCTCCACTATGCCGGTCCTATCGTCATGCTCCATAGCATTGTTTTGATACTCTGCCGCTATTTCTAAGAACTTCTCATCAAGGAATAATGGTTCACCACTTACATAGTAATGTCTAGCTTCTGCCCATAATTGATCTTTGAATGTCTTATCGAACCTGAAGTTAGGAATTGTGTTGGTTGAGTTAATCTTAATAACCCAGAATCTTCGGTTACCAGTTAAGTCGCGAAGATAGCCTTGCTCCCCATTGACTGTGGCAAAAATAACGCACTTTCTTGGATGTCTTTCTACATGGTGACCATAAGAGGCGCGGTACTTATCATCGGTTGAGGAGATAAAACCTTTCACTTTTTCGATGTCCGCTTTCTTCATGCCAGCGAGTTCTTGAATCTCAACAATCCAAAATCCCTGTAACTTTTCTCCTGCTTTCTTGTTGTCATCCATATCGGATAGTTGAAGCGAGTCTGAGAAGTATTCTGGGTCCACTAGCGATTTAATAATTGTGGACTTACCAACACCTTGTTTACCATCTAGGACAATTATATTGTCAAATTTGATTCCTGGTTCATAGATGCGTGCTACTGCAGCGGCAAACCACTTTCTAGTTACCTCACGAGTGTAGTCGTTATCATCTGCATCAAGATATTTAATAAAGATGTTCTCTAATCGCTTAACGCCATCCCACTTAGGTAAGTTATCTAAATATTCTTTAACGGGGTTGAACGCTCTATCTTCAGTTACCTTAACAAAGGCGTTTTCAAAGTTCCTATCACTAAAGTCGCAATAATGACTGGCAATATAGACCTTAAGTTTAGATGTATCCGCATCTCTCCAAAACCTAGTAGATGTTGGCCTAAGCCATGGCACCTCTCCTCTTACTTCAGCAGTATCAGCGAGGATATTAAATGCGATGCCTTTAAGCTTTTCATCATTCTCTAAGATGATAACGAGGTTAGCAACTGTATTAGCGATATCGCCATCATCATTTGTCGCAAGCTTCTTAGTCCAACTAAAATCAATTTCTTCATCACCAAAGTCTTCCTTAATCGATTTAATGTTTTCTTCAGCGATTAGATTCTTGACCTTTTCATCATTTCTAGCGAAGTCCACCATCTTTTTAAAGGAAGGCTTATCATCGCCAAATAGATGAATACGGACAAGATTAAAGGCACTTAGAGTTTGCCCCACCGCTGGGTCATTAGCGTGATGAGAATAAAACAATTTATCATCATAATTAATCGCACCAGCAACACTACTAGAAGGAATATATTTGTAGCGGTTACCACCAGCTTCTTCATAAATATCACTTAAGAAAACATCAATTGCTTCACTAATTGAATAGGCTCTATTGAAGACACCCACTATGCCATCCTTAGTTAATGGGTCAGCTTGTTTTCTTCCTGGTTTACCACTACTCACATGAGTCTCTTTTGCTTTTTTAGGAAGCGAAGTTAAATCATTCCAATTTGGGTATTTTGCTAGAAAAGAGTCAGGATTTAATAGGTTTTTCTCAACTTTTCGATAAATGTAATTACCATCGCTTGGTGTTGAAGGCCAGTACATTAATTGATTAGTTGTGAAGCTAACAGGATCTACTTGTTCGATACCTATTTCATCAGCAAGCAACCTAGATATTGCGACATATTCATCGCCTTCTACATCTCTGCTTAAAGGGATAATTATTCTAAATCTAGGTGAGTCATCTCTATGCCCATGAGTGGAATAAAGACAGCATGTATATTCAAAGTGTTCTTCAAACCATTTAAGAAAACCAGATGTAGCGTCATCTAAATCTAAAGTGACTAAACTTCTATACTCCACATTGTTTTTAAGCCTTTGAGGAGTCTTAAGTTTGCCACCCACAAAACCACCATGATCTTTGGCTTCTTGTTTAGCATCTTTAACAAAGTGTTTATACTCCTCTACTGTTTCAGAGGTTCTAATTGTTTCACTTAATTTTTGGGAGAGTTGTTCCCAAGTGATTCTGGTATTCTTCCAGGTTTTGCTATTGGCTCTTTGTCCAACAGCGATTATTAAATCTCTCATAGGAATTAATCCTCCTTATCATCGTCTGCACCAATAGGAGTAGCATTAGCCCACTCCTCTGGTTCATTCTTTTTATCCATATATTCATACATGTATTTCTTAGGGTCGAAGTCTTTACCGAATTTCATCACGAGGATATATTTGATAGCTTCAAAATCAGGTGGATAATACTTCTCGTCTTCTGTGACTTTAGTTTCAGTACCACCAATAGGATTCTTTCTCATTGCTTTTGAAGTTGTCTTTTCTTTATATCCCACCGCTTTTCTTTTAAGAGCGGAGAACAAATCATTTAAAAGCAAAGCTTCACCTTCAGAAATAGCTTGTTGAATTTCAGGATGTTTATTTTTAAGTTGTGTAAATGTCTGCTCAGTGATGCCTAAGTCGCGACACATCTCTTTTTGCGTGTAGAAAGTAGCTGAAGCCGCTTTGATATAATCAAGCTTGGACTTTAGCACACCTGTCTTTTCCCACATTTGATATGTATCGAGTTTCTTAGCCATAGCACCTCCACAAATGGAGAGAGGTGCCTTAATGGCAAAGTGGTTAAATATTTTAAAGCACCACTCTCCAAATTAGATGTTATTACATCTAATCTAGTTTTGAATAGGTGAAGGCAGTATGCTATTTATCTGGCGTGATAAATTCCACAATCACTGGAGCGCAATGTTTGAACCAGTTAATAGAGAGGACAGGCATGCTTTTGACATACTTGTGAAGGAAATAACTTGTTGCACATCCATTGTGTGGACATTCCCTCTTTATGTATTCCGCAAAAGATATAAGAGCAGATCTAATATATAACTGTGTCTCAGTTGTGCTGGATGTCACTTCTCCATATTTGGTCTTATAAAATTCTCTCGCTAACTCAAGAGCGTTGCTTGGTGTAACTAACATAATCACTCATCCTCCTCATCAGATTTGAAACCTGTGTAGTCGTAATCGAAAATGACAGCAGATAAGAATTTGACCTCTCTATAGACATCAGTGTTTTTAAAAATTCCATCAAAGATATCGTCCGAGTGAGCATGACAGAACATCATAAATTTCATGCAACCCCAAAAGTACCAGCATAAAACATCTGGTTTTTTGCTTTGATTCTTAAGGACAAAATCAATCACATCAATTTTAAGAGGCATTATCACCTTCTTCTCTTCAAGATATTCGCCAAAGGCGAGTAATCCTTTTTTGATAGATTTGTTACATAAAGAATCTTCGCTTTCTTCAGGGTCAGTTGCATGTTTTGCAAAGATTGTGGCCAAGTTTTTGTAAGGCAACGGTTCGCCTTTTTTTAATAACGCCTTTAGCCTTTTAACGTTATTCTTATTAATTTTAGTTTTCATATTGTTCCTCGCGCGGGTTTACCGCTTAATGAGAGCGAGCTCTATTAATTAAGAAGAACAATAAGAACGTCTCCACCTTGGTAAACAAAGAGTCCATCATTCTAGAAAATCAATAGAGCTTTTGCTCTACTAGTCGTCATCACTATCCATATTTAAGGATGCTTGATATTTTTCTTCCTCTTCCCAGATGACCTGAACAGGAATATTAAGAGCGTATGCAAGTGAAACTATTGTTTTAAATTGAATCGCTTCACCAATAGCACCGTTCTCAATGCGATTGTAATGTTGGTGTGATACTCCCATCTCAAAAGCAACGCGATACTGTGAAAAACCGAGCTTTTGTCTCGCATTAACTAAGTACATACGAATCGGATAATACTTCATCTCGCTTCACTCCTTTTTGGGATCTACCCAACAATTTTTAAGCAGCATGAGCTCCTGCTGTCACCATTATTTTTATATAAGGAAAATTGCGTGTAAAACTATTTTTTGTGGTAAAAATTTAGCTCAATTTTTGTGGCGGTTTTTGTGGATATTTCAGAGAGTTATCGCTTAACTTATTTATTTATAAATAAAGTAA
>CAMKFP010000062.1 GCA_946411895.1 uncultured Caryophanales bacterium | reverse complement strand
GAACTTCACGAAGTGAAAGAAATCTTCAAAAACACCGAATTTGGCCCATTTAAGAGTGCAGAAGCCATTAAGGCGATTGCTATTCCAGGTGTCGCTGAACAGACCACCAGAAAGGTCCAAGATAATTTAAATCTTGAGGCTAAGAAATTCGGTTTAGGCGGACTTAGTATTGTGAAGCTTGAACAAGATGTCTTCACCGGTAGTTTTGCTAAGTTCATTTCTGAAGAGGAAGGCAAAGCCTTAAAAGAAGAATTAGCACTCAACAATGGTGATGTTTTAATCATCGCTGCTGGTCCATATAACAGAGTTACTCCATTACTTGGTGCGATTAGATTACAGTACGGCAAAGAATTAGGTTTAATTAAACCTAATACATATGATTTATTATGGGTGGTCGATTTCCCAATGTTCGAAAGAGATGTGGAGAACGGTCAAATCGTCGCCACACACCATCCATTCACTCGTCCAAAGGACGAAGATATCAAATACTTGGATACTGACCCCACAAAGGTTATTTCCTATGCTTATGACATTGTCATCAATGGTTATGAAGCTGGTGGTGGCACTCTTCGTATTTATGACCAAAAGATTCAAAACAAGATATTTAATATCTTAGGTTTATCTGATGCCGACATTCAAAAGAAGTTCGGTTACTTTGTAAACGCCCTTCAATATGGCACACCTCCACACGCAGGTATGGCTTTCGGTTTAGATAGACTTGCTATGATTCTATCAGGTACTGATAACATTAGAGACGTTATTGCCTTCCCAAAGAACTTGGCTGGTGTCGATCCAATGAGTGGTGCTCCAACCGAAGTTACACCTCAACAACTTGAGGATTTAGGTCTTATCATCAAAGACCAAGAAAAATAAGGTTATAAACAAAGTTTATAATAAATACTAACAATCTACTAATTTTCTACTAAGGAGACTAACATGAGAAAGATTGATGAATTAGCAGTTGCAACGATCCGTTCCCTTTGTATCGATGAGATTAACAAGGCTAATAGCGGACACCCAGGTATGGCGTTAGGAAGCGCTCCAATACTTTATACCTTGTTCACAAGACATTTAGTTGCGGATCCAAAAGCCCCTGAATGGTTCAATCGTGACAGATTTGTCTTAAGCGCAGGTCACGCTTCCGCATTGCTTTATGCGATGCTCCACTTAAGTGGATACGAAGTAAGTCTCGATGACTTAAAGAATTTCCGTCAAATTGATTCCTTAACACCAGGTCACCCAGAATATCACTGGACAAAAGGTGTTGATGCAACAAGCGGTCCTTTAGGACAAGGTATCGCACAAGCCGTTGGTATGGCTATGGCAGAGGCCAGTGTTGCCGCCAACTATGTTGAAGGCGAGAAAATCATGAACCATTACACATACGCTTTATGTGGTGACGGTTGCTTACAAGAAGGATTATCGCAAGAAGCAATCTCCTTAGCAGGACATCAAAAACTAAATAAATTAATTCTCTTCTATGATGCCAACCAAGTTACACTTGATGGTGCGCTTGACTTATCGTTCTCCGAAGGAGTCAAAAATAGATTCATCGCTAGTGGTTGGAATGTCTTAGAAGTTGAAGACGGACAAGACGTCGACGCTATTGATGCCGCCATTAAAGAAGCTAAAACTTCTAAAGAAAAACCAACCATGATTATGGTTCATACAGTCATCGGTTATGGCAGTGCTAAACAAGGCACAAATAAAGTCCATGGTTCTCCTTTAGGAGTTGATGATGGACGCCATGCCAAAGTCGATGTTTATGGTTTTGATCATGAAGACTTCTTTGTTCCAGAGGAAGTGAGAGCGGAATTCGCTAACACCTTCATCAAACGCGGACAAGAAGCCCATAAGGCTCATGAAGCCGCTTTAGCAGAATATGCCAAAGCCCACGCTCAAGAAGCCAAACAATTCAAAGAATTGATTGAATTAGATGTTGAGAAATATTTAGACAAAGTGAACCCAGAATTTGCTCCTGGTTCTGCTACATCAACTAGAGTGGCTTCTGGTAAAGCTCTCAATGCTTTCATGAAAGCCCTTCCAAATCTCGTTGGTGGTTCTGCTGACGTTGCTAGTAGTGTGATGACTAAGCTAGATGAAGGTTCAAATTTTGAACCTGATAACCGCGCTGGCCACAACATTAACTGGGGTATTAGAGAATTCGCAATGGCGAGTGCGCAAAATGGTATGCTCCTCCATGGTGGCTTACGTACATATGTTGGTTGCTTCGCCGTGTTCGCGGACTATATGAAAGCCGCCATCAGAATGGCCGCCTTATCTCATTTACCAGCCATCTATTTGTTCTCTCATGACTCTATCGCCGTAGGCGAAGATGGTCCAACTCACCAACCAATCGAACAATTAGCGATGCTTAGAAGTATTCCAAATATGATTGTCTTAAGACCAGCTGATGAAAGAGAAACATATGCTGCCTGGAGACAAGCTCTTAAGAGCAGATCCACACCAAGCGCTTTAATTCTCTCTCGTCAAAACCTTCCATTATTAGAAGGCAGCTCTGAAGAAGGTGTTGCTAGAGGTGGTTATGTCGTTTCTAAAGAAGCCAAGAAAGCTGAGCTCACTTTAGTGGCCACTGGTAGTGAAGTCTCTCTTGCTGTTGAAGCACAAAAGAAACTTCTCGAAGAGGGTATTGATGTGAGAGTCGTCTCCTTACCAAGCTGGGAATTATTCGAAAAGCAAGGCGAGGAATATAAAGAAAAGACATTTGCCAATCCATGGGAAAGAAGAGTGTCTGTCGAAATGCTTTCAACCTTTGGTTGGGATAGATACGCCAAACACCACATGGGCTTAGATCATTTCGGCGCTAGTGCTCCTGCTAAAGATGTGATTAAGAAATTCGACTTCACATCTGATAGACTTGTAAGACTTGTAAAAGAAATCCTCAAATAAGTCGAACATAAAGGAAAGCGGTTATCCGCTTTTCTTTTTGCTTGCGTACAGCCATCTATTCTAATAAAATTAGAACTGAGTGAGGTATCAATATGCTTACTAACGAACTAAGAAATGAAAGAATCAAAAAATACGCTCGACTAGTTGCTGAGGTTGGAGTGAATGTCAGAAAAGGCGAAGAAGTTTGGATTAACACTTCTTTAGACCAACCTGAATTCGTCGCTTTAGTGGTGGAAGAGTGTTATAAACTCGGTGCGAAAAGCGTCTCTGTTAACTGGAATTATCCAAACTTAACAAAATTACACGCCAAATATCAAACAGGGGGTCAACTAGGCAAAGTGGCTTCTTATCGTCGCGCTAAACTCAAATATCAAGTGAAAGTGCTCCCTGATATTATTCATATCGTTTCTGATGATCCAGACGCTTTAAAAGGTGTCAATCAATCTAAGTTAAGCAAAGCTAGACAAAAATCCTATCCGATTATCAAACCATATCGCGAAGCGATGGAAGATAAATACAAATGGACAATCGTCGGTGTTCCTTCTTTAGCGTGGGCCAAAAAAGTCTTCCCTGATTTAGAAGATGAAGAAGCTGTCAACGCTTTATGGGACGCGATTTTAGAAACCTCGAGAGTGGATGATGGTGATGCTGTTAATAATTGGAACAAACACAATGCCTTCATGCACGAAAAACAACAAAAACTAATTTCATTAGATTTAAGAAAACTCATCTATAAATCTTCTAATGGCACAGACTTTGAAGTCGACTTAATCCCAGGTACTATCTGGGGAGCTGCCCAAGAGTCTTTAAAAGATGGAAGAATCTTTAATCCAAACATTCCAACTGAAGAAGTATTTACTTCTCCAATGGCAGGGAAATGTCACGGCAAACTCGTAGCCTCTAAACCACTTAGTTATAATGGAGAGCTCATCGAAGATTTCTCCTTAACCTTTGAAAACGGCAAAGTCGTTAGCGTTTACGCTAAAAAGAACCAGAAACTCTTAGAAGAGATGGTGAACATGGATGAAGGAGCCAAGATGCTTGGTGAAGTGGCGCTCGTGCCATTTGATTCTCCAATTAATAATACCGGTATTCTTTTCTACGAAACACTTTATGATGAAAATGCTGCTTGTCACGTCGCTTTAGGAGCAGGTTTTATTATGACCCTCCCTCAAGCCAAAGATAAAGAACTAACCACTGAAGAAGCTAAAGAACTTGGAATCAATGATTCCATGATTCACGTTGACTTCATGATTGGCACTCGTGATTTATGCATTACAGGCGTGGACGCTAATGGAAAACACATCCCCATTTTCATTAATGGGGACTGGGCCATCTAATAGTTAACAATTGCACAAACGATATATTTTAATATATAGTGAATAGGGAAAATTATGGCAGATTATATTCTCATCAACAACTACTCTAAAAGAGGTGAACTCGGAATTTCTGCTCGAGTCATCGAAAAGGTCGCGGCAGAAGCACTTTTAAAAGTGCCTGGAGTGGCGAGTAGCAAAAAGAGTATGAAGAAAAAACATAAAGCTCGTATCTCTTCTCCTGTCAAAGTGGAAATTCATAAGGGAATCGTCCACATTGAGATGTCTATTGACGTAGTCAAAGGCAACGATTTACAAGTCGTGACCAGCAAGATTCAAGAAGAACTTAATGATGCTTTAACTGCCTCAATTGAACAAGTCCCATTCAATGTCCAAGTGAAAGTGGA
>CAMKFP010000061.1 GCA_946411895.1 uncultured Caryophanales bacterium | reverse complement strand
ACAAAGGAGGACATTATTTACATGTCAGTTAAAGTTGCAATTAATGGATTCGGTCGTATTGGCCGTTTAGCCTTTAGACAAATGTTTGGTGCTGAAGGATACGAAATCGTCGCGATCAACGATTTAACTTCCCCAAAAATGTTGGCTAACTTATTAAAGTATGATACTGCTCAAGGCGGTTACACAGGCAGAATCGGTGAACAATTACACACCGTTTCCAGCAAAGAACCAGTCTTAGCAGAAGACGGCAAGACCGTTCTCACTCCAGGTAGCATCACAGTTGACGGCAAAGAAATCACAATTTATGCCAAACCAAACGCTGCTGATCTCCCATGGGGCGAACTCAAGGTTGACGTCGTATTAGAATGTACTGGTTTCTATTGTTCCAAGGAAAAATCCATGGCTCACATTCAAGCCGGTGCGAGAAAAGTTGTTATTTCTGCTCCAGCTGGAAAAGATTTACCAACCATCGTCTTCGGTGTTAATGAAAAGACCTTAAAACCAGAAGATCAAGTTATTTCCGCGGCTAGCTGTACCACAAACTGCTTAGCCCCAATGGCGAAAGCCTTAAACGATTATGCTCCAATCCAATCCGGTATCATGAGCACAATCCACGCCTATACTGGTGACCAAATGATTCTTGATGGTCCACATAGAAAAGGCGACTTACGTAGAGCCCGTGCTGGCGCTGCCAACATCGTTCCTAACTCTACAGGTGCTGCCAAAGCTATCGGTTTAGTTATTCCTGAACTCAATGGCAAACTCATTGGTAGTGCACAACGTGTTCCAGTTCCAACTGGTTCCACAACCATCTTAACCGCTGTTGTTAAAGGTAAAGATATCACTGCTGAAGGCATCAACGCTGCTATGAAAGCCGCTGCTGATCAATCCTTCGGTTACAATGAAGATCAAATCGTCTCTAGCGATGTTATCGGTATGAGATTTGGTTCCTTATTCGATGCGACACAAACCATGGTTTGTAAGATTGCTGAAGTCTTATATGAAGTCCAAGTCGTCTCTTGGTATGACAATGAAAATTCTTATACCAGCCAAATGGTTCGTACCATTAAATACTTCGCTGAACTCCGCTAAGAGTTAGCTAAGAGAGAATAATACCAATTATTGGCACCCATTAATTGGGTGCCATTTTCTTAGAAAGGAAACAATATGTTAACTGTTAAAGATTTACAAGTTTCAGGAAAACGCGTGATTGTTCGTGTCGATTTCAATGTCCCTCTTAAAGAAGGCAAAATCAGAGACGATAACCGTATCGTTGCCGCCTTACCAACTATTAAAGAATTATTAGCTAAAGGCGCCAAAGTCATTCTTCTTTCCCACTTAGGCAAAGTCAAACACAAAGAAGCCCCAGAAGTCGTGGAAGAACAAAAGAAGAAAAACAACCTCGCTCCTGTGGCTGAAAGACTCGCTGAACTTCTCGGTGTCAAAGTTACTTTCGTCCCAGTGACACGTGGTGAAGAACTTGAAAAAGCTGTTAAAGAACTAAGAGACGGTGAAGTCGTCTTAGTGCAAAACACCCGTTATGAAAAGGGCGAAGAAAAGAATGATCCAGAATTAGGTGCCTACTGGGCCTCTTTAGCGGATGCATTCGTCATGGATGCCTTTGGTAGCGCTCATAGAGCGCATGCCTCTACATTCGGCATTCCAGAAACTCTTAAAAAAGAAGGAAAACCAGTCGCTATCGGTTATTTAGTGGAAAAAGAAGTTTCCGCTTTAACTAGATGCGTTGATGTCAAAAAGGAAGATAGACCATACGTCGCTATTTTAGGTGGTTTAAAAGTTACCGATAAGATTCAAGTTATTGATACTTTACTTAAAAAGTGCGATTACATCATTATTGGTGGTGCGATGAGCTATACCTTCAAGAAAGCTCAAGGCGAAGAAATTGGTTCCTCTTTCTTAGATGAAGGCGCTCTTGATTACGCCAAAAAGTGCTTAGAAGAAGCTAAAGGCAGAATCATTCTTCCTGTTGATAGTGTTATCACTGATTCCTTTGAACCAGTTGAAGGCCGTAAGATCTCCGTTGCTAAAGCAATTCCTGAAGGATTTGAAGGCGTTGATATCGGTCCTGAAAGCGCAAAATTATTCCAAGGCTATATCGAAAAAGCCAAGATGGTCTTCTGGAATGGCCCAATGGGTGTCTTTGAACAAGAAGAATTCCAAGCTGGCACCAAGGCTGTTTGCGAATCCATCCGTGACTTAAAAGGCAAAGCCTTTACTGTCTGTGGTGGTGGCGATAGTGCCGCTGCGGTCAAGCAATTCGGTTATAAAGCTGACTTCTCCCACGTTTCTACAGGTGGAGGCGCAAGCTTAGAGATGATCCAAAACGATGGCCACTTACCAGGCATCGATGTCATTCGTTAATATGAGAAGAAAATTATTACTTGGCAACTGGAAAATGAACAAGCTCGTCAGCGAAGCTAAAGAATTCGCGATTGCGAGCCGTCCACTTGCTGAAAAGGCGAAAGCTAACAACATCGATTTAGGTGTTTCCCCAACATATCTTTCTTTAGCCGCGGTCAAAGAAAACGCTTCTAAAGACATGATTGTGGCCGCTCAAAACGTCCATTTCAATGATCATGGTGCCTTCACTGGTGAAATCTCTATTCCAATGTTATTGGAATTAGGTATCACATGGTGCCTTATTGGTCACTCTGAAAGAAGAGCCTATGATAATGAGACAGACGAAAAATGTAATCTCAAGATCAAAGCCTTAATCGCTAATAAGATGATTCCTGTCTATTGCGTTGGTGAGACTTTAGATGAATTTGAAGCTGGTAAAACTAAAGAAGTCGTCTCTCGTCAAGTCAAAGTCGGTTTAAAAGATTTAACTAAAGAAGACGTCAAAGACTTAGTCGTCGCTTATGAACCAGTCTGGTCCATTGGCACAGGTAAAAACGCTTCTACCGAGATTGCTGAAGACGTTTGCGGATACATCCGTAGTGTTTTAAAAGAAATGTTTGGCGAAATGAGTGAAGAGATCCGTATCCTTTATGGTGGTTCTGTCAAACCAGAAAACATCAAAGCCTACCTCTCTTGCCCAGACATCGATGGCGCTCTTGTTGGTGGTGCATCCTTAAAACAAGACTCCTACGAAGGCTTATTAACCAATATTCTTTAATCTATATTTAATAGAATAGACCCCGTTATTATGACGGGGTTTTTCTTTTGAAAAACCACTTAATATTGTTTTTAATCCGTCTTTCATATATGATTTGTGTGAAAGGAGATTTCTTTATGTACGATAATTATTCTTTTAATGGCCCAACAGAAGAGAAAACCTATGTCACAAAAGAGAACGCAAATGCTTTACTACTCAAGTCGTTCTTATACATGTTCATCGGTTTACTTATCACCGCGGTGGTCTCTATTGCCGTCGCTCTTCCTTTAGGCTTAGCTTTTAAAGACGCGATTGTGAATAACAACGCCCAAAAAGTGGAAGATCTCACAACAATTTTCTACGCCATTATGATTGTGTGCGGCATTGGTGTCATTATAATGACATTTGTCAACCAATTCGTCTTCTTAAAAGGCCGTCATTCCTTATGGGTACCCTTTATTATCTATACCGTTTTAATGGGTGGACTCATCTCGAGTTTGGTCCTTTTCTTAGATTGGGAGACTCTCGCTTTAGCTTTAGGTATCACAGTAGTGGCCTTTGGCATCATGACTTTAATCGGTGTCCTCTCTAAAGGGAATATGAATATCTACCTCATCGCAGGATTATCTCTCTTATTCTCTTGTATGATTCTTTCCTTACTCTTATGGATCCTTTCTATGGTAAGACCTGGCTCCATTGGAGTGCTTTACTGGGTCGTGACATTCGGCTTTTTAGCCGCGATCATGCTTCTTACCATCTGGGACATCCATAACATCAAAAGAATGGGTGAATCCGGAATTAGTAACAAGAACGTTCCTCTATACTGCGCTTTAGTGCTTTATAGCGACTTTATTTACATCTTTATCCGTATCGCACTCATTTTAGCGAAACTTAAGAAAAACTAGCTCAAACGGGCTAAAAAGAGGCAAAACGCTCATCTTCCAACGGGAGGTGAGCTTTTTCTTTAATAAGAAATAGAATATGGAAAAAATAATTCACGATAAATAACTAATAGTTATTCTATTATATAAATATACACGCGTATGTGCGCGCATTATGCGAGAAATAAAGACTTATTTTAATAAAAATAAAAAAAGTTACAAAAAGTATTTGACACAAAATATTTAGTAGTGATAAGATATACGAGCATGCATCAGGGAGACCTGTGAGGTATTACGTAGTAATAGCATGCAACTGATCTTTGAAAACTAAACAGATGTACAAACAATAAACGTCAATTTATTTTAAATTTATTTTCATTTACGAAAATTACAAAACCAGATAATTAATTTTGAACTAGATAAAACTTTTGAGAGTTTGATCCTGGCTCAGGATGAACGCTGGCGGCGTGCCTAATACATGCAAGTCGAACGAGGGTGCTTGCACCCTAGTGGCGAACGGGTGAGTAACACGTAGGTAACCTGCCTTTTAGTTTGGGATACCCAGAGGAAACTTTGGCTAATACCGGATATGAATTTTGGAGGCATCTCCGAAATTTGAAAGGAGCGTTTGCTCCGCTTTAAGATGGACCTGCGGCGCATTAGCTAGTTGGTGAGATAACAGCCCACCAAGGCGA
>CAMKFP010000060.1 GCA_946411895.1 uncultured Caryophanales bacterium | reverse complement strand
GGCATGCTCGCTAGAGGCTTAAAAATTGTCTCTCCTTTTGGCTCATTCTTAGATTCTATTGCAGACCTCTCCTTCTATACGGTCATGATTATTAAGATATTCCCATGGCTCTGGGCTTTACCAATTGCCTTCTGGATTATCTTCTTTGTGGCGATTGGAATTAGGCTTTTAGCCTATGGCCTCGCCGCTCTTAAATATAAGAGATTCGCTTCTATTCATACTTATTCAAATAAGATAACGGGCCTTCTTGTCTTCGCCGCTCCTTATTTTATTCTCACTCCATATTTTGCAATCTTCTGCTTTATCACCATTGGCATTGCTGCATTCTCTTCTTTAGAAGAGTTACTCATACATTTATTCTCTAAAGTCTACTCTGATAGAAATAAGAGTTTCCTTTTTGTGGTCTTTGGAATTCCAAAAAAAGATATGGGTGAAGAAAGTAAAGAAGAGAAAAAGGAATAATGATGATTTAACGTCTTGATCTCAATAATGAGCCTTTCAATTGGATCAAAAGTAAAAAGAAGACCATTGAAATGCGCATCATCAAAGATAATCGTAAGGAGATGATTCCTGGCGATTATATTTTTTTCACCAACAACAAGACTAACGAAGAGATAAAAGTAGTGATCACCTTTGTTCACTTCTATAAAGACTTTGAAGAATTATATAAATATGAAGACAAAAAAGCTTTAGGCTACGAAGATGCTTCTAAAGCTTCCTATAAAGACATGTTCTTTTATTATAAAGAAGAAGACATCAAAAGATGCGGCGTGATGGCCATTGGTGTTGTTCTTCTCTAATTATGTAAACAAACTAATCTTAGTTTGATATACTTAACAATTGGATAGAAAAGGAAAAATAAATCTATGAATTATGCAGTAGTAACTGACAAATTGACAAAGATTTATTCCAAGCACCGTGCGGTTGATGAAGTCAACATGCACATTCCTCAAGGATCCATTTATGGATTCGTGGGAGAAAACGGCTCTGGGAAAACAACGATTATCCGTCTTCTTATGGGCTTAGCGTCCCCAAGTAAAGGCAGATATTCTTTATTCGATGTCGATTTTAAGTCAAACGAGATCTACAAAATCAGACATAACATCTCTGCGATTGTAGAAGCTCCATCATTAGTCCCCACAATGACGGCGGACGAAAATCTCAAATACGCTTGTATGTATTACGGCGTGAAAGACAAACAAATCATTAAAGACGCTTTACACAAGGTCGGTTTAGAAGGAACTGGCAAGAAAAAAGTCAAAGATTTCTCACTTGGTATGAGACAAAGACTTGGCATCGCCGTGCTTCTTCTTAATAAACCTACATTGATTCTCTTAGACGAACCGATGAATGGTCTTGATCCAACCGGTATTGCCGAGTTAAGAGACCTTATTATTGACCTCAACAAGCAAGGTATTACCTTCTTAATTTCTTCTCATATCTTATCTGAGCTTGAGAAGATCGCCACTCATTATGGCTTCATTTCTCATGGACGCCTCATTAAAGAGATTTCCACTGAAGATTTGTATGGTGAATGTCAAAAGAGTGTCGAGATAGTTTATGAGGACACCGCGAAAGTTGAAGAGTCATTAAAGAAACATAAAATTGATAATTACAAACTCTATCCAAATGGTGTGATTAGAGTGTTTAACGATGTAAAGCCTTTAGATTTACTTGAATTTTTACATAAAGATGGCATCGAAATCGAACAGATTAGAACCACCCACACCAACATCGAAGAGTACTATTTAGATCTTATAGGAGGTGGCCAAAATGCTTAATATCTTTAAGTCCGCCCTTTATAAGATGTTTAGAGATAAGACCTTCCATGTCGTTTGTATTATTGGTCTAGTTCTTGTCGCTTTCATGACATTCTTGGGATATATCATTGATCAAAGTACTGATGGTTTCAAATACTTGACTGGGCAAAATATGCTCGTTACATCTATGTCTCCTGTACAGAACTTTGGTCTCGCTTTACCAATTAACCTCATTTCATTGACTATTGGTGAGTATACCTTTGGTACATTTAGAAACAAAATTATTGCTGGTTACCGTAAGAGCTATGTCTATTTCACCATGATCTTAATTGGCTCAATTTTCACCATTGGTTTAATTACTATTTATGTTTGCTTGTCCACTTTAATGGGTGTAATCTTTGGCGGATTTGACTTATCAATTCCGGCGACAACCTTTGGTATTTTAAGCGGACAATTTATTGGACAATATATCCTTTATAGTGTCCTCACTTATTTAGCGATCGCCTCTTTCTCCATCTTTATTTCCACAAATATCAGAAATCATGGTGGATCCGTTTCAATTGTTGTTGTTTCCGTGATGATTTTATATCTCACCTCTTTATTTGTGAGATTAAGCTCAGTTGGTCATTTTGATGACTTTAATTTCTATCAATGGATTAATCCGCTATATTGTTATGGTGCGACTAGCGTTGATACAATTGCTAATGGTGGACATGCCACATTTAATAAGACACTTTCCATTTCTAGCGTGGTCGCTCCTATGTTGTGGATTGTTGTATTCAATGTTTTAGGAACCATTTGCTTTATTAAACGAGATATTAAATAAGGATGAAAAAGTACGATTTATACCTTTTTGACTTTGATGGGACGCTCTTTTATACGCTTCCTTCTTTAATCGATATCTTTTTAGGCGCTTTCAAAAAAGTCGGTTTAGATGCTAAAGAAGAAGACTGCTTAAGATATTCTCGTATTCCTTTAGCGGAATCTTTCGCCGAACTCGGTGGCACTGATGATCTTGTCGCTCCGTTTGTAGAGGAACTTGAAAGACTAATCGATGACAAAGACATTATGGCGAAATCGGAAAAATATCCTGAGAGTGATGAATTCTTTTCTTATATAAATAAGAACAAGATTCGCGTTGGCATCGTGACGAGCAATAATCGCACTCACGTCTATGATATGTTTGAGGAATTTGATGTTCCTAAAGGCACATTTGAAATAGTCGTGGGCAATAAAGAGGCTGAGGGCACTAAACCTGATCCTCGCCCTTTATTAAAAGCGCTTGAGCTTGCTGACATCAAAAAAGAAGACTACCACAAAGTGGTCTATGTCGGAGATGCGCTTAACGATGCGCTAGCCGCGGATAATGCGGGTATAGATGCGGTTCTTTTAGATAGAAACAAAGAATTCGATCACATAGACAATTATCCAAAAATCTATAATTTGATGGAATTATTCAAATAAAAAGGAGCTATGCTCCTTTTCTTTTGCTATAGTAAATGGGATAACAAGATCCAGATGGCAAGTCCGATAAGGACTACACCTCCGATGATTGTAGCAACTTCTAGATATCCTCTTAAGAGTTTGACAATCTGCTTTCCTAACAGCACACCTAGTAAACAACAAACGAATGTGATAAGTAGAACAATAGCGACATCTAAGAACACTCCGATATTGTTTGAAACATCTGAATGGAGATAGACACCTGCTGCTAAGGCATCAATCGCAGTGGCGATACCCATAATGAAGACTTCTTTATAAGAGAAGAGCTTGTCCTTCTTGAGTTCTTTAGGCTTTTTGAGTTCTCTAATTCCCTCATAAAGCATCTTACCTCCTATAAATAGGAGAAGACCAAATGAGATATAGACAACAATGTTGGCCATGACTCTACCAGCTTTTGTGCCACCAGCTTGTCCAACAATTGTTTCAATTAATTCTATGAGCCAATAGCCAATTAAAGGCATAAGCGCCTGAAGCACGCCAAAAGTAAGAGCGATGACAAGCGCTTTTTTCTTGTTGATATCTTTATAAATTAAGCCGTCTGCTACAGAAACAGTAAAAGCGTCAGTGGCTAATCCAAATCCTAACAGAATTATCTCAACGTAATGCATGCATATAAGTATAGAACAAACGGATAAAATAGGATTTAGAAAAAAAGTAAAAAAATCTTTGATTTTTTTATTTAAATATGTTATATATAAATCGGAGGTGTTTTGCTTATGGAAAAAGAAGAGATTATTGACTTAGCAAAAACAGGTGACTTAGGTAGATCACCAAAAGACTACTACGATTTAGGAGAAGAATTCCAAAGAGTGGGTGACTTCTCTAATGCTTTCAACGCGATTTATCGTTCCGCATTACTCGGCTACCCAAAAGCGCAAAGAAAGCTCGGTTACTTTTATGAGAAAGGGCTTGGCACAAGTGAAGATAAGAGCAAAGCTTATCATTATTATTCTTTAGCGACTGCTCAAGGAGACATTCCAAGTAAAGCCAATTTAGGTATGCTCTTAATTAAAGGAGAGGGATGCGAGAAAAACGAAAAGCTCGGCTTCACCCTTATCTTAGAAGCATCTGAAGATGGCAACACCAAAGCCATGCTCGCTTTGGCGAGACTGTATCAAAAAGGCATTGGCGTCCAACAAGACTTAACCAAGTATTATTACTGGCTTGAAAAGTGCCAAGAATATGGAGATGAAAGTGTTGATCACCTTTTAGGTTTATGCGCATTTAATGGTGTTGGCATCGAACAAAGCTATGAAGTGGCGTATAACCAATTCTTAAGAGGAGCCAACCAAGGCGACACAAATTGCTATTACTATTTAGGCGTTATGTTCTCTAAAGGATTATTTGTGGAAAAAGACTACGCTCAAGCGCAGCACTGGTATTCATTAGGCGCTAATTCAGATGATAGCAGATGTATGTATAACCTCGGCTTATTCTATGAAAATGGTGTCTACCTAACCAAGGATTTAGATAAGGCCATGTATTGGTATAAAAAGGCAGCAGCAAGCGAT
>CAMKFP010000059.1 GCA_946411895.1 uncultured Caryophanales bacterium | reverse complement strand
TTGAGTTATAATTTGCAATTTATATAAATTGTTGTATATTATAAATAGGCGCTAAGTTGTTAGAGCAAAAAGGGATCGAGTGCTAGTCGATCCCTTTTCTTATTGAAGAAACTGCGGGCGAAAACTAATCAGCTTTTTAACAGGTTAACATTCTAAAAACCAAGGTAAAATGATAGGTATAACCTATTTTTAAAATAAGTCTTTGACTAGATTACTACGTTTTAGTATAATCTAACTCGCACAATGAAAAAGAAATAGTCCCGGTAAGATTATTGCTTGAGTAAGGAGGAAACAAAAATGCAACGTCAAACAACGATCGCAAAACCAGAAAAGATCGAACGTAAATGGTATGTCATTGATGCTACAGACATTCCTTATGGTCGTCTTGCTTCCTTTGTTGCAGTTAAATTAATGGGTAAGGACAAACCAATCTATACTCCAAACGTAGATTGTGGTGATTATGTCATTATCATTAACTGTGAAAAAGTTAAGCTCTCTGGCACAAACAAACTTAAAAACAAGAAATATTACAATGTTTCCGGCTACACTGGTGGATTAAGAGTAAGAACTGCTGGTGAAATGGTTGAAAGATTCCCTGAGGAAATGATTGAACGCTCCGTCTGGGGCATGCTTCCAAAAGGACCTCTTGGCCGTTCTATCGCAAAGAAACTTTTTGTCTATAGAGGTAGCGAACATAAACACGAAGCTCAGAAACCTGAAGTTCTCGTGTGGAAGAAATAAGGAGTAGAACAATGGCAGAAGTAAAGAAATTTTATGGAACAGGCAGAAGAAAATCTTCTGTTGCCCGTGTCTATGTCAAAGCAGGTAAAGGCAAAATTGTCGTTAATGGACAAGATGTCAAAGCCTATATGCCATACGCCACACTTGTCATGGATTTATCTCAACCTTTAGAGGTTCTTGGTAAAGCCGACAAATACGATGTCGAAGCATTCGTCAGCGGTGGTGGATTTACTGGCCAAGCAGGCGCTATCCGTCTTGGTATCGCACGTGCTTTACTTGAAGCAGGTGAAGATAGAAAGACACTTAAGGTTGCCGGCTTAGTGAAAAGAGACGCTCGTGCTAAAGAACGTAAAAAATATGGTCTTAAAGCAGCTCGTCGTGCTCCTCAATTCTCAAAACGTTAATATTTTGTTTCTATTATGCAGGACTCCATTTGGAGTCCTTTTCTTATGCTCTATAGGAACTAGCGACCATTAAGGCGTTAGCCTGCGTGCGCTCTAACCAATTTATATAATTATATATTGCTAAGAAAAGTAACTTGTTGTATATTATTTAAGCGCAAAAACGCAAAATATGGATCTTTAGCTCAGCTGGTTAGAGCGCACCCCTGATAAGGGTGAGGTCGATAGTTCAAGTCTATTAAGATCCACCATTTGATAGTATCAGCCTTCAACTTATGGGGGCTGTTATTATAAGGGGAAACTTCCCCAGAAGGGCACTTAGCTCAGTTGGGAGAGCGTTTCCTTCACACGGAAGAGGTCACAAGTTCGATCCTTGTAGCGCCCACCAGAAAATGCCTTCATAGCTCAATTGGCAGAGCAACCGCCTTGTAAGCGGTAGGTTGATGGTTCAAGTCCGTCTGAAGGCACCATTTATCTACCTTTTCTAGACGGAGGTATGGCGGAACTGGCAGACGCGCTAGACTTAGGATCTAGTGGGGCAACCCGTACAAGTTCGATTCTTGCTATCTCCACCATCTGAAGATATTAGATACTACCTAGTATCTTTTTTTATCATTTAGGTTGATATATATTAGCCAATGCTCTTATATTTTTGTTGTAATATTAAATATAATATATATAATATATAGTGACTCAATTTGAGTCACTATAATTTAGGAGAAAAGCTATGAAAAACAAAGAGATTAAGGAACTAATTAAGTTAGAGACAAAAAGACAAAACGAAGGTATTGAATTAATTGCAAGCGAAAACTATGCTTCAAAGGAAGTAAGAAATGCATGTTCTTCAATACTCACGAATAAATACGCGGAGGGTTATCCTGGACGTAGATATTATGGTGGTTGTGAGTTCGTTGACAAAATTGAAAGACTTGCAATTAAAAATGCGTGTGAACTATTCGGCAGTAAGTTTGCCAACGTTCAACCTCATTCAGGAAGTCAAGCGAATGCAGCGGCATATCACGCTCTTCTTCCTAATGGAGGAAAGATTTTATCTTTAACTCTTAATGATGGCGGTCATTTAACTCACGGTTCCCCAGTCTCTTTTTCATCTCACGAATATAACTTTGTTTTCTATGCTCTAAAAGATGGTCATCTTGATTACGATGAAATCTTAAAGACCGCTAAAGAAGAAAAACCAGATCTACTTTTAGCAGGGTATTCAGCCTACCCATACGCTATTGACTTCAAACGTTTAAGTGAAATCGCTAAAGAAGTTGGTTGTCTATTTATGGTTGATATGGCGCATATTGCGGGTCTTGTAGCCGCAAAAGAGCACATGTCTCCAGTGCCTTATGCTGATGTTGTTACTTCCACAACTCACAAGACACTTAGAGGACCTAGAGGTGGCTTAATTTTAACTAACAATGAAGAATTCATTAAGAAAATTAATTCCGCTGTTTTTCCATTCCATCAGGGTGGCCCATTGGAGCACATAATCGCCGCTAAAGCTATCTGTTTTGCGGAAGCACTTCAACCATCATTCAAAGAATACATTAAGGGAGTGGTGAGAAACACCAAAGCCTGTGCCTTAGAATTCAAAAAGTTAGGGGCAGTGGCATCTGACAGCGATAACCATCTTTTCCTTCTTAATGTTTTGGATTCATATGGAATCACCGGTAAAGAAGCCCAAAATAAACTCGAAGAAATTGGTATCACACTAAACAAGAATATGATCCCAAATGACACTAAAAAACCAAATGAAACAAGTGGTCTACGTATCGGGTTCGCGGCTTCGACGACGCGCGGATGCATACAAGAGCAAGCCAGAAAGATTGCTAACATCATTCATAACTATTTGAAGGGCACTTCATCCACTGAAGAAGCTAAGAAAGAAGTTAGATCAATCACATCTAGATGGAAAAAGATCACTTCTATTTGATAGAATAAGTCTTAAGGAGAAATTAACATGAAGTTCTATAAATGCAAACACTGTGGCAAAATCATCGCCATAGTAAATGAAAAACCAGTTCCAACAATTTGCTGTGGAGAGCCAATGGTGGAACTTGTTCCAAATACTGAAGACGGAGCTCACGAGAAACACATTCCGGTCTACTATGTAGAGGGTAATGTGGTTCACGTAAGCGTAGGAGAAGTCACCCACCCAATGTTAGAAGGTCACTACATTGAATGGATCGCCTTAGTCACAAACTTAGGTAACCAAAGAAAGCTACTTAAACCAGGTGAAGAGCCAAAAGCAGACTTCGCACTTCTTCCTGGAGAGAAAGTCGAAGCAGTACTTGAACACTGTAATCTACACGGTTTATATTCCACTAAATAAGCGTCCGAAAGGACGTTTTTTCTTCCTCTTTTGCACCTCTAGTGAAGCGTATTTTTAAATAGCGAAACTCCATTGCAAAAGAGTCGGCCACCACTTAAATTACTAGAAAATCTAATTGCATAAAAAACGGCAAAAAATATGCAATTAAAACTATCTTTGCTAATCTCGCATGAACGTGTCTATTATGAGAGAATAAATCATCAAAACGCGAGAATGGAAAAATATTTAACTTATTATATATGTAATTAACAATATCTACTTAAGTAACTGCCTATAATACATATATAAATAAGTTAAGTATGGTGGGTATCTTGACATGTTCTTTTTGATGTGAGAATTTCTAATAAAAATAGAGGCGTCCACTATGAAAAATTCACTTCAAAAAACTTACTTTGTTAGTTCTGATATCCATGGATTTTTTGATGAGTGGATGAACGCCCTACAGGAAGCAAGATTCGATAAGGAGAACCCTAATCACATCTTAATTGTTTTAGGAGATATCTTTGACCGTGGTAGACAACCTCTAGAAATATATGAATTTATACGCAATCTTCCTAAAGAAAGAAGAGTATTAGTGAGAGGAAACCATGAACAACTTTTAAAAGAGTTAGTTAAAAGAGGTTTTCCAGAAACACACGATTATCACAATCGAACAATAGACACTATTTATCAGCTTCATGGATATGCAAATGAAAACCATTTTGAACATGCATACTATTGGGATTTGGCAGGAAAAGGTGTTAATTCCAAAACTATTGAATATGAAAGATTAGTTTCAAAATGGGAAGAGGCAAGCGCTCAAATGATAAAAGGTAAGCTAGTCAATGAAATAATTAATTGGATAGATTCAGACGAGTGGTGTAACTACTTTGAGACAGAGCGTTATATTTTTGTTCATTCATATATCCCGTTAAAGCAATACATCGATATAGAGAAATCTTATGAGCTTGGTAACTTTGTTAAATATAAAGAAGATGATTTCAGAGAAGATTGGAGAAACGCGACAGAAGAGGAATGGGATGACGCTAAATGGGGCTGCCCTTGGCAATATGAAAAAAGAGGCCTAAATAAGACCGGAAAAACAATTGTCTGTGGACATTGGCACACCTCAGATTTCTTTAATAATTTGCTATATAAAAATGACAAATCAAAGCATTTAGATGTTCGAGTTTCGAATCCGATCTTTAAATCTGACAAATATCCTGGACTAATTGGTTTAGATGCATGTACTGCAGCGACACATAAGGTTAATGTTTTAGTTATCCAGGGGGAAGAATTATGAAAAAAGTCAAAGATGCTAATAGTGAATTTGATAAAGGTTATGAATATGGCAAAAGCAATGGAATCACCGATATCTTTTATGAAATTGCTGAAAACTCCAATT
>CAMKFP010000058.1 GCA_946411895.1 uncultured Caryophanales bacterium | reverse complement strand
AAATATTATCATTGATATAGGAATAAATTGCAAGAGTTAAATTTAACAATTATTCTAAAAGCAAATCGGTACTTTAACTTATAAGAGTTAGCAAATAAAAAAGCGGATCACATGGACCCGCTTTTACTTACTTTTGAATTAGTAGTTTTTCACTGATAATTCAAAATAGCTTTGTGGATGTTTACAAACTGGGCAGATTTCTGGAGCAGCTTTGCCAACGTGAATATGTCCACAGTTACGGCATTTCCAAACGACACAGTCTTCAGAGATATAAACTCTCTTGCCTTCGACTTTTTCTAATAAGTCGAGATATCTCTTTTCGTGTTCGGCTTCGATTTTGCCCACCATTTCAAATTTGGCAGCGATTTCTAAGAAACCTTCTTCTCTAGCGGTAGACGCCATTTCTTTATACATTTCTGTATGTTCATAGTTCTCGCCTTCAGCAGCAGCTTTAAGATTTTCCGCTGTAGATGGAACTTCGCCATCATGAAGGTATTTGAACCATAACTTTGCGTGTTCTTTTTCATTTTCCGCGGTTTCTAAGAAAATAGCAGCGATTTGCTCATATCCTTCCTTTTTCGCTTTGCTAGCAAAATAGGTGTATTTGTTTCTAGCTTGGCTCTCTCCCGCAAAAGCAATTTGTAAGTTCTTTTCAGTCTTGCTTCCTTTTAATTCCATAAATTAACTCCTCCTTCTATTATTAGCAAATTTTATTGATGAATTCTATTCAATTTTGTTGAGATCATCTTCATAAACGAGGGCATCAGCCTTGTTATGAACATATGTACATTCATTATATAAATAGGCAACTTTCTTGCCCCAAGCTTCCTTGGTGAATCTTCTGGTTGTGTGATGTGCGCCTTCAATATAGGCTTTACGTTTTTCTTCATCAAAGAAAATTGTGTTAAAGCCTGTAAGCCATGTATCAAACTCTTCAAATAAGAAACAGTTTTTATCGTGTTCTAAGAAAAAACGTAAGCATGGATCTCTTCTAGCTAAAATCGGGACACCGGAAAGCATAGCTTCTAGATAAGTTAAACCTTGTGTTTCAAATGTCGAAGCGGTACAGAAGCAATCGAATAAGCGATAGTAATATTTGAGCTCACGGTTATCCACCATACCAACAATGATGACTTTTTCGCTTTCTGGAGATACTTCAACGAGTTTTTTAAATTCTTCTAAGTAGGGTCCATCACCACACACCATAAATCTGAGATTTGGATATATTGGAGCGACTTGTTCAAAATAAGATAGGATGTCTTGAATGGATTTTTCCTTAGAAACACGACCAACATAGCCAATAACTTCTTTACCAATCAAGTCATATTTCTTTTTAAGTTCAAGAATGGCTTTTTTGTCTTCTTCAGTTATCGCGAAACGATTTTGGTTAACTGAGCCAGGAAGAATAACCATCTTTTTATCGACGTATTTAGCAAGTCTCTCTCGATAATAATCTGCGACCTTAATGGTTGGAACAGTCATGATCTGACATCTCTTTACTGGAGCATCAAATAAAAGGTGATGGCAGAAGAATTTTGCTAAAGCGGCGATTGGTTTAATGAATCTCTTCTCAAACATATCATCCCACATCGTGTGAGCGGTGTATAAAAGGGGAATATTTTGCTTTTTGGAAAGCTTTAATCCTATCCTACTAATGGTGTATTCAGCATTGAGGTGGACGAGGTCAAAATCAAATGGCATAAGTTCATGGTAATGCCCGTTGATATTGAAAGATGCATATAGGCATTCCTTCTTTCCAAAAGGAACTAAAGAGGCGCCTAAAGTCACCACGTTTTCCTCTTGACTCTCCGTATGATAATCCACACCTTTAATGCGGTAGGTAACAATATATGGACGATAGCCTAAGGCAATCATTTGTTTTCTTAATTCGTGCATCAAGATGGTGACGCCACTAGTGAATGGAAGATAGTTCTCAGTAAAGATAGCGATGTTCTTCTTTGGCATCTCACCATTGATATAAGAGAGGAGTTCAGAAACGAATAAATCCGAGACTTTTCCATATAAATCAGCGTCAAAATCGCTTATTTTTTTGCTTTTTTGGATTTTCTTATGAACATTATGAGCGTATTCACAGCCAGGTATTGTAAGCCATAAGAAATCCTTACGATGAGTGAAAGCTAAGAAACGGGATCTCTTATCTTTCTTTAAAAAACCATAGGTGTCAGAAATAGATTTCTTCGCTTTTGATTCATTAGAGAACATGAATAAAGAACGATTCGATAATTCTAAGACTGGACCAAGTGGATTAATAAAAATAGTCTTATGTGGAGTAAAACGAGAAACAAACTTATATCCATCTAAGTGAGAGATGAGAATATAAGAGAGATATCCATGCTTTGTAAGGTCGAGTTGAAGTTCGGTATAGTTAACCTTCTCTTTAATATTGATATAAGCGACATCAAAACCGAGCTCATTGAGCTTAGAAATAAGGCTCGCATAAGGAAAGATTCCTAAAGATGAATCCGCGAGTAAAACAATACGACCAACGAATTCGCTATGTTTATGAGAATAATATCTTTCAGCGTGTTCTTTTTGATATAAAACTTGATCTAAAGTTAGTTCCATATTTCTATTATATTCTTGTTTTTAACAAGTGGTTAGCAAATAATTAGTAAAAACATCGTTTACGATGTTTGTGATTAGAGGGCTACAACGCCATTTTCAGGAGTGATTGTCTCACTATAAAGAAGCACATCATTCACATAACTTGGTGATAGTTTATAAACTTCTACATCAACAGAGTTTTGTGAGCAGGTGATTGTGTAAGGCTTGTCGCTTTCTACATAGTAAACAAAGCAGCTATAGCCTTCTTCAGCAACGACTGAGGATGTGAACCTGTTATTTACGTAACTACCAATCACTTCGCCATTGAGTTTCAAAGAGTGCCATCCATCTCTAGAGACGATAATCTTGGTGTAGTCTTTTCTTAAGGTGTTTAGTTCACCACTGACATAATTACTATCAAGAGCTTTCATGTGACATAAAAGAAGCTCTGGATAGTGAGCAGAAGCCATCGCTCCAATATTACCTTTATAAATAAAGGATGGGATTAAATCTAATCCAGTATTGGTAACAAGATTGAGGACGGCTTGTAAAATGTTTTTAATTAACTCGAGAACTTCTTCTAAATCGATGGTTTCAATAACGCCAGATTTCTCTAAAGCAGTTTTTAAAACTGGGCGTAAATCTTGGAAGAATCTCCCACGATTATTAATTAAGTCATCAAGAATGATTTCATCTGGATCATAAAGAAGCATTCTTTCAGCAAGTTTAATTCCAACATCGATTAATGAATCTTTAGGAGAACCGTTCTTATATAAAATTTGGAATAATCTACCAATTGGTGATTCAAAATTAGCAGCGTAGCCATCTCTACCACCTAAAGCATCGGCTAGATTATAAATCAAAGTCTTTAAGAACATACCTAGTGTCCAGTTGCGTTTTGTGGGGTCAGCTTCTTGAGATTTTGATGAAATAGATGACTTTTTGATAAATGTATCGATTTTATAATCTCCCACGATTGTATAGTTAGGGAGTTTCTTCATGAGTTTTTTCACTCTACTAATATGAGATTCATAATCTAAATCGGAAACGATGTCTGGTAAATAATGATCAACTCCATAACGGACAAATCCGAATTCCTTAGGAGCGACAAAAGGCACGACATCGTTAAGATTTAAGATGCAGTGAATGTTGTTATAGTTTTCGCCTTTAAATTTGATTTCTTCCTCGTTTGGATCAAAAGCTTTTCCTGCTGGAGCTTCAAAACAATAAGCATAGATATCGTCTTTGGTGTATGTGACATTAGGAATAACTTCGACATTATTCACTAAAGCATCGTCGAGTTTCCCAGTGGCTAAATTGACACCCGCTCCACCACGAGAATATCCAGCTGTCCAAATTTTGATTTTGCCTGAAATATGATTATCTGCAATGAAAGATTTTAAAGAATTGATATAAATATCACTCGCTTCACCAAAGCCAGCAGCAAAATCTTCTTCAACAGGTCGACCATCATTACCGCCAATTGAGACGTTACTTGCCCATTCCATTTGATAGCCAGCCCCTCTAACGGTCACGCCAATTAATGTATAATCACCGATAGCCTTTTTAGCGAGATAGACGCCAAAAGAATGGGCCGTTGGTTTGCTATTGCCAAATTGATTCACAGTAAAAGAGTCAAAACCGAGTTCATCAAAAAACTTTTTCGCATTATCAGCACAGTGCGAGTAATCATTAATTGTGGCGGAAAAACCTGCTAGAGCAAGACAAGCTGAAGCGGTAGCTAAATGAGTTTGATATGTGCTTGCAGGAGTAGAAAAATAGTTCTCGTCAAAATAGACTCTTTGTTTTACTGGACTTGCAGTTTTATAAGAAGCGAAATAAAAAGGTGACCCTCCTTCGCTTTTAGAGGCGCAAGAACAGCAAAAAAGTGATATAATGCCAAAAAGAAATATTTTCTTTGAAACACTGGTCATCTTCATGGAAGAAATTATAACAAAAAACGAGAGCACTTTAAAACAGTCTTATAACTTCTTTTTATACGAAACTAGAATGCGTAAAAAGATGTCTCGTTTTAAGTTTGCAAAATATATCAAGGTTCCATTCATACGTTATCGTTTAATCGAATTAGGATATTTAAAGCCATCCAAAAAAGATGTCATCAATATTTCTCGTCAACTAAATATCGAATATGACAAATATCTAGAAGGTGCAAATGGTTATCCAACTGAGCTACCAGATAAAAAACCAAATGTTATTTCACGCGGCTTTTATCGCTTGCTCGGAATGAAGGGATTAAGAATCGCTCTAGTCAGTTTAAGTGTTATCTTTACTCTCTTCTTTATTTCGGGAGCCATCTAT
>CAMKFP010000057.1 GCA_946411895.1 uncultured Caryophanales bacterium | reverse complement strand
GGAGGTTGAGTCATCTAAGATTAAAATCTTAGGTTTTCTTAAAAGAGCGCGCGCAATACATAGTCTTTGCTTTTGTCCGCCTGAGAAGTTGGCGCCACCCTGTTCAACAGGATGCTCAAGCTTCTTAGGATAGGCCATAACGACATCTTTAGCCTGAGCGATTTCTAAAGCCTTCCACATATCTTCTTCAGAGGCGTGCTCATCACCCCATTTTAAATTAGAGGAAATAGTGCCTGAGAAAAGAACATTCTTTTGAAGAACAACAGAGACTTCTTTTCTTAAACTTTCGATGTCGTATTTTCTCACGTCTTCTCCACCCACTAAGAGTTCTCCTTTAGAGATGTCATATAGACGAGAGATAAGGTTGATTAAAGATGTCTTTCCACTTCCAGTGGAACCAAGAACACCGATGAACTGTCCACTCTTGATGTGGACATTAATATCTTCAAGGGTATTCTTTTCGGCTTTTTCAGAATATTTGAAAGTGACATCATTAAAATCGATAGAGCCATCTTTAATTTCCATAATAGGATTTTCTGGATTTTTGATGGTGGCTTCTTCAGCGAGAACTTCACCAATACGTCTAATGGATTCTAAGGACATGATAATCATGACTAAGATCATAGAGATGATCATTAATGACATGAGAATTTGGATGCCGTATGTAAGTAAAGAAGAGATTTGGAAGATGGTAAGACCGCTATAAACGATCTTGCTACCATCATAATGTGCTGTTGCAGCAATCATATGAGAACCGATACCAAGCACTAAGATGTTGCTTAAGTGGATGGTTGTGTTCATGAGTGGGTTGTTAAGAGCGATAATCTTTTCCGCTTTCACAAAGTCACCTGTCATATCATTAGAGGCTTTATTGAACTTCTCTTTTTCAAAGTCTTCTCTTACATATGATTTAACCACGCGAACACCAGTGACGTTTTCTTGTACTGATTCGTTAAGTTTGTCGTATCGTTTAAAGACTCTAAGGAAGATGGACATCGCTCCTTTACCAATGAAGAATAATCCAACACCAATAACAGGAATTAAAGCGATGAAAATGAAGGCGGCATAACCACCAGTAATAAAGCTCATGACCGCTGAGAAGACGAGCATCAAAGGAGCCCTCACAACGATTCTAATCATCATTTGGAAGGCGTTTTGCACGTTATTTACGTCAGTTGTGAGTCTGGTGATCAAACTTGAAGTATGGAATTTATCAATATTCGCAAAAGAGAAATTTTGAATTCTTTCAAATAAGTTTTCTCTTAAATTCGCAGCTAAACCAACACTGGCTTTCGCGGCGAATCTGCCACCCATAATTCCACAAAACATGGAGAACATTGCTAGACCAACAAGCGTGAGAATAAGCGCCAAAACATTGACCTGCATAACTGGGTCCACTTCTGGATAAGGGAAGTTTTGTGTTAAGACGGATAATGGTTGATTTCCACCAAGTCCAGCAATTTGCTTAATGGTGTCACCAAGCATCGACATCAAGAATGGGAGCAAACATTCCGCGGCGACTTCACCAATCATAAAGAAAGGAGTGATGATCGCAAACTTCTTGTATTGCTTAAGATTCTTTAATATCGCTTTGATTGAATATTTAAGTTTCATCTCATTCCCTCCTTTAGATTTTCTAATATCTTGTTCACCCTTTCGGTGATACTTTTTATTTCTTCTTCACTAAAGCCTTTGAATAAGGCATTTAATGTTTCTCCTCTTTGTTCTTTTATGTGTTTAATGATTTCTACACCTTTTTCACTTGGTTTAAGAATCGCACAGTTACTTTTCTTTTCCTTAATAATAAGTTCTCGTTTTTCTAGTCGACATACCATTCCTGAAACGGTTGATTTTGATAGTTGGAATTCTTTTTCAATATCAGCTTGGATAACTTCGACATTATCGATGTTTGTTCGGCCATTTATAAAGAACAAAATCCGACCCATATGGCCAGTTAGGCCATATTCAGCTAGTCGGTTATCAAAATCCTGAGACAGGTATTTATTGAGCATTCTGATCGAATAAATAATATCTTTTGGTCTTTCGTTCATAGCAAAAAATAGTTTATAGTTCGTATGCGAACTTGTCAACACTAATTTATAAAATTAAGCTTGAGGAGTTTCCTCTTGCTGTTTACTTTTTCTAGAAAGTCTAACCAGTAGATATGATAAGGCAGCCGCCGCTATTAAAATGACGATGCCTAAAGGAATTTCAACATAGGGTTTTAAAGCAGGTGAAACTTCTTCAATAACTTTTCCTGCCCAAGCTTCGTAATAGATGAATACACTGTAGTTATAGAAAAGTACAGCGATACTTCCAATGATGAAGCCAAGAATAGCGCTATAGGTGACAACACGGTATTTAGCTAATAAGACTTTCATGATCTTAGAAACTAGAACCACACCGATAAGAACACCAATCGCAAAAATAAATAGCATTAAGAACAATTGACCAGTGGTAGAGAAGTCTCCACTAAACATCATTTTTGCCCAGAGGACTGTATACTTAAGTAGTGGTTTATAGAAGCCGACAATCAACAAAATAAGAGAACCAGATAAGCCAGGAACTGTTAAAGCAACTGCTGCAGCAATACCAACTGGAAGTAAAGCGAAATAAACCCAAAGGTCCATTCTTGAGAACGCTGCATCGATATTGATTGCCTTGCCTAAGAAGATACTAGCAACTCCTAAAAGAAGAACAAAAATAACGCCAATAACGAATGAAATCTTGCAATTCCTCGTTATTTTTTCGCCTTTTATCTCATCTTTCACGCTTGGAAGTGATCCAATTAAGAATCCTGCAAAGGCGCAAACTGTACCAAAGACAAATGACTCTAATGCTTTATCAAATAGGATGATACATGGGATAACCGCGATGACTATGCCTAATAAAACTGGTAAGAGAATCGCGACTGCTCTTTTGAACTGCTTACGAACATTATTAACAGCCCAAATGATAGATTCATAAATCTTAAAGATGACGGCAATAGCCGCACCAGAAACACCCGGGATAGCTGCGCCAACGCCTATTCCCATACCTGCAAATAACTTTTTAAACCAGTTTTTCATGTGAAGTTATTATAATCGTTTTGTTAAATTAAACAAAACTAGTTTTGCTTTTTGCTACTCACATAGTGATATAATATGGCGAGAGGTTTATATGAAACTTATCGTTGGTTTAGGTAATCCAGGCAAAAAATACGAAAAGACACGTCACAACATGGGATTCATGGTGGCGGATTTGTTCGCGGATGAAACTGCCATTGATGTTGATAAGGAAGTATTCCATGGTCTTCTTGGTCGTGGTAAGTTCCTTGATGAAGATATCATGATTTTTAAACCAACCACTTATATGAACCTTAGTGGCACCGCAGTGAGGGAGATTGTCTCTTATTTCAAGATTGAGCTCGATGATATTATCATCGTCTGTGATGATATGGCTCTTGAACCAGGAAAGATCAGACTTAGAACGAAAGGTTCTTCTGGTGGACAAAAAGGTTTACAAAACATCATTGAGAATCTTGGTAGTGAAGACTTCAAAAGAATTCGAGTTGGTATTGGTGAACCAGAATTTGATGCGATTGACTATGTTCTTGGCAAACCAACCGAAGACGAAAGACCTCTTATAGCACAAGCTATTGAAGATGCAGTAGAAGCGATAAAGGAGACGATTAGAACCGACTTCACTCGGGCAATGAACAGATTCAACTAGGAGGCAACTTGAACCTATTTGAAAAGTTGAAAACTAATAAAGCGATACCCCCCTTCCTCAGCCAGAAAGGGAATTTCGTCGTGGACACAGAAATCGGCCTTTCTTTACTAGTTTCAACCTCATTTTTCGCTAATAAATCCAGGTATTTGATTTTAACCTCAAATCTATATAACGCTCAAATAGTTTATAATCAGCTTTCTTCCATCATTGGAAAGGATAATGTTTTTCTTTTCCCTGCTGATGAACTAATTAGAGCTGAAACTTTAGCGCAGTCAAAAGAAATGATGGCCCAGCGCCTTTATGTTCTTAATCAAATTATTAATGATAAAGCCAATATCGTCGTGGCGAATGTATCTTCTTTCACTAGATACTTACCATCAATTGAAATATTTAAATCTAGGTCTCTTCATTTAGAAGTTGGCAAGTCTTATGATATTGATGAAATCAAGAAGACTCTTATTGTTTCTGGATACACTCGTGTTAATAAAATCGATCAATCTTTACAGTTCGCAGTGAGAGGCGATATTCTTGATATTTATTCAGTAAATAACGAAAAACCATGCAGAATTGAGTTTTTTGGTGATGAAATTGAATCAATTAGAAGTTTCGAGTTAGCCACTCAAGTATCGACAGAGAAGATCAAATCTGTAGATATTCTTCCTGGTAATGACATCATCTTTACTGATGAAGAGATTAAACAAGCCGGCGATAAACTCTTTGATAGATTAGAAAAAGATAAAGAACATTTATCACTCACTCAATTAGAAAACATTCGTAATAACATCGAGGATGACCTAGTACAAATCATGGAGGGAAACTACTCTCCTAAAATCTATAAGTATTATTCCTATTTAAGTAATAAACATACGTTCATTAAGGATTATTGTAAGGGTTTTACTATCCTTTTAGCGGACGAAGATGCAATTAGTCAATCAAATAAGCTTTTGCAAGATGAATCTTTAAACTACTTAGGTGAGTTGCACGAAGATGGAAAAATCATTTCTCACCTACAGATGTATGAAGACATTAATCGCATAGTCAATTTCAAGGCAAATAACATAATTGTCACTTCTCATTTATTAAAAGACTTTGGAGATATTACCTTTGAAGCGCGCAAGGTTCCTTTCGTCGCGTCTAAATATGGCGATTCCTTATCCATCATTCAAAACTATTTAAATGAAGAATATAAGATTGCTCTTTCCTTTAATAAGAATGAGCATCTCAATTCCTTGATGGAGCAACTCTCCTCTAAGGAATTGAGATGCTCATTCTTATTAAAGGAAAGAGTGTA
>CAMKFP010000056.1 GCA_946411895.1 uncultured Caryophanales bacterium | reverse complement strand
ACTTCCCAGATACCACCAGGTTGGAAGACCATGTTATATCCAGAATAGGAATCATTGCCACCTGTATAGTTTGATGGGGTACCGCTTTGATAGAGATTTAATCTCACTAAACCGGCAGTAGGCGCCCACACCTTGAATGTGGATTCATTACCTTTATAGGTAACGCCTAAATCATTGCCACTATAGTTGTAATATTGTTCAAATCTTGGAGTTTCGTATAAGGTTTGTAAATTGACGTATTTGTTGGTGAATTTACCTTTAGCGGTTGAATAAACTGTTTCAAGAGCATATTGGACATTCACATGCAATGTGTAATTAAGAGAAATCTTCCAACTCTTGGCAGCTTTATCATTAAATGTTGTATTGGTTCCACCAGTAGGTGTGCCTGATTTAAGAAGATATTGCTTCTTGGTGAGGCTTTGAGTGGAACGGTCAGCCTTTAAATATGCGCCAGTATATGCATAAAGGCGATATTCGGTAGGCATGATGGTTGAAATAACATCAACGCCTTTCCAGTTAGTGGAAGCACTTGCTGCAAGGGCTCTATCCATTTGGGTTTCTTCTTTAGTGGCGTAAAGTTCAAGAACACTGCCTTCACCAGGAATAATCCAAACTTCAGTTAAACCGTTGCTATTTGGTGGGAATTCCTCGAAATTAATTTCTGTATCATCACTCTTGTCATCCCAGTTATCAAGAATGTTCTTTTTGATGATGATAAACATTCTGCGTTTTGCAAGATGTTGATATTCTGGCTTTGTAAAGTCAAAAGTGATATCCATATCTTTTCCATCACTACTGACGTGATCAGGAGCGTATTGAGTTCCATTAACACCACTAAACCAAACATAGAAAGCACGGCCGGCATTTCCACCATTGTCATTATGATAATGAAGTGTGACTTTTGTTGGATAAGTTACAGCGTTTTTAGGAGAGAAATCACGGATATCAGGAGCGTTATAATCCACTTCTAATGGTTCTTCGTATTGCGTGTTATCAGGTTCAATAGTTGAACCGCTTTCTTTAGAAGCTGAAGAACAGCCTGAAAGCACCATTAAACCAATAATAGGCAATAGAAATCTCAATTTTTTCATATTTGGGATCCCCCTTATACAAACTATTTCATTTTCATTTTATACCTATACGCACGTACATAGGTAATAATTTTTGTTTTGAGACAAAATATGGACGTTTTTATTATGTAAAAAGTGGCTTATGCATATATATGCGATGAAAAGAGCCTATCTTTTCCACACGAGAAGAAAGAAAAAAGAGTAGCAGAGCTACTCTAATTTATTGAATAATAATGAGACTTACTTATTGCCGTAAACAACACGTTTGACCCAGCTCATATCTTGGAGTTTCCACTCCCAGTTTGGTGAGCCAACGGTACCTGGATAATTCATTCTCGCCTTATCATCAAGAGCTAGTAAGTCTTGAAGTGGGAAGATGGTCATCTTAGAAGGAATATTCCAGGTGAAGTCCACCATCGCGGTTAATAAGTCTTTCGCGTTATTAAACTTCTCTTTTAAATAAGCGATGTTCTTCTCATCTAAACTCTTGAGCCAACCTTTTAAGGTTTGGTTATCATGGGTGCCTGGGTAGACAATCTGAGTTTCTTTACTTGGATTAGTTGGATCAAAGACGGTGAACTCAGTAATGTGCATACCTGGTAGATTATAGTGATCTCTTAATTCGTGAACACCAGGGAATAAGTCGCCTAAGTCCTCGGCGATGAGTTTAATATTTGGATAACGACGATATAATTCATCAAAGAATTCATAACGCGGTCCAATTTCCCATTTACCGCGTCTAGCGTTCTCGTCTTGGCCAGGGATGACACAATATGTGTCCCAGGCTCTAAAATGGTCTAAACGGAGCAAATCACAAGTCGAAGCTAAATAGCCAATACGATGGACTAAGAAGCGATATTTATCTGCTTTCATCTTGGCGAAATCATATATTGGGGTACCCCAGAGTTGACCATCATCAGAGAAGGCATCTGGTGGGCAACCACTTACCATTGTTGGATTATAATTTTCATCAAATAAGAATTGGTCTTTGTTGGTCCAACAATCAGTGGAGTCAATACCAACATAGAATGGGCAGTCTGCAATGACTTCTAAGCCGAGTTTCTTGCAGTACTTCCAGAGTTTATTCCATTGCTTATAGGCGATAAACTGACACCACGCGAGGAATTCGCATTTTTCTTTGCTACCCTTTGGGTATCCCTTCTTTAAATCATAGTTCATCTCTTCTTTGGGCCAGACGTTCCAAGAATAGAGATTGTTCTTTCTTCTAAAATAGATAAAGACGCTATAAGGGAGTAACCAAGAGTTGCGTTTCTTAAAGGCTTCAAAGGCTTTAGTGTCACCTTTTTTATATTTTCTAAAGGCTTTAAAGAGATATTTCTCTTTGAATTTGCCTACTCGGTCATAATTAACTCTTTTGCTTCTCTCTTTATAAGATGGCACTTTTTCAAGCAAACCCATCTTGGTTAAGTCATCTAAATCGATGTAACGAGGTTCAATGGCCTCACTACAGGTGGACATATAAGGAGAGTTTCCTGGACCAAGAGGATTAAGTGGCAAGACTTGCCAATAATGATAATGATGCGCTTTTAGCCAACGCGCAAATTCATAAGCGTGCTTGCCAAAATCACCGATGCCGTGTCTTCCAGGAAGAGAAGAGATGCTTAATAAAACACCGTATTTGTCTTGCATAAATATACCTTCTTTGTTCACTTATTATTATATCTTTGTTTATTTAAAATTAAATAACCTTTAATTTTTTCAAGATGTGTTTAACACCGTGCTTGTTGATGTGCTTGGTGACGTGAAGAGCGGCTTCTTTAGCCTCGTCTTTCCCGTTAGACATACAAACACTATATTTGACCGCTTCAAACATTGGGATATCCCCATAATCATCGCCAATCGCCATCGCGTTATCTTTAGATATATTCAAATATTCTAAGGCTTTTATCACACCTTCAGATTTTTCAATTCTCTCGCATTTGATATCCACTCCATAATCGGTGAATCTAAGCAATTGGATATCGCTTGGAAACTCTTTAGCAAACACCTCATCATATTCTTTTGGAGCAAACACCAAGATACCAGAGATATCATCATAAGATGGTTTTCTTACTTCTGGGAGCATCTCATAATAGATAGCCAAATAGCCACGAACATAATCATCTATTTCTTTAGTGATATATCTTTCTGTTGCGGTGCAAACTTCCGCGCATATGTTGTGTTTAATAGCAGTGTCGATAATCTGTTTAGCGTACTCTTTTGGGAAGGTGTGATGATAGATCACTCTAAGATCTTTATCGAGCACGACCGCCCCATTGGTGCACACTATTCCATCCGGAGAAAGGATATCAAATAGACCGGTTTGATAAATGGAGTCATATGGTCTAGCAGTGCATAAATAAAGCAAAACTCCCCTCTTTTGTGCTTTTTTGAGAGCTTTGATGGATTTCATATCAAAGAAATGACCACCGATGTGGTTAAGGATTGTGCAATCTATATCAGTAAATATGATTTTTATATCGCTTTTAGATTTCATATCCATAATTATTTTATGAATATTCTATTTATAAATCTATCGAATTGATACAATATAGGAACTAGGAGGAAAGAAAATGAAAAAACTAGTCCTATCACTATTACCGCTCATTGGCCTAATCGGTGGTTGCACATTAACGCCAAAAAATAATGAAGAAGATCCAATTGATCCACCTGGACCTGCTACAGAATATTCTGAGCCAATTGATCCATTCAATCCCGGGAACGCCACTCCAAAGCTAGAAGCTTCTCAAGAATATAAAGACTTATTCACTCCCACCAAGATGGTGAGATTTAATATCGATATCCCTCTCGCATCTGCGAGATTCATCAATCAATATCAAACAAATCATGATGATTGCTACTATCACGACTTCTATGTGCCTTGCACTCTGACATATACAATCGATAATGGAGAATCTGTCACTATTGAAGAAGTTGGTATCCGCGCCAAAGGCAACATGTCTCGTAGAACATTCCTTAATGAAAATGATGAAATGGTTCGCTCTACTCACTTCAAACTAAAGTTTGATGAAACATTTGATGATGATGAATATGATGAACTAGATGCTTTAAAACCATTTAAAAAGAATTGGTCTGATAGCGACGCTAAAAAAGCTAGAGGCAAAAGAAGATTTGCTCAGCTTAAAGCCCTTGATATCAAGTGGAATAGAAATGATGATCAAACCAAGGTGAAGCAAGACTTCGCTCTTAAGCTCTTTAGAGACAATGGAGTGATGGCTCAATACACTAATCTCGCTGCCACGACTTTCTCAATTAACGGTCATGAATATCATGACACCTATGAAATCTTTGAACCAATTGATGGAGTGTTCATCAATCATAGATTCGCCTCTGATGAAGCGGATGGCGACTTATATAAGTGCACATATACCGATAGAGGTCCAGCGACATTCAAATCTAGCTGTGAAATCGGTGTGGAAAATAATATGAGTTATTATCATCCTTCTTATGACTTAAAGACCAATAAGAAGACCAACACCACTCATACAACCTTAAAGAATCTCTTTAGTGTTATGAACTCCAATCTTAACGATGATACAAAGTATCAAAGCGAATTAGAAAAAGTCTTCGATATCAAAGACTTCATGACTTATGAGGCAATCGCCTTCTTGCTTGGAAACTTTGATGACATTAGAAATAATGCGAATAACTACTACATCTATTTTTCTAATAAGACCAATATGTCCTATGTCATCCCATATGACTTTGATAGATTATTAGGAACGGGCTGTGAAGGTAGAAAGAACTATATGACTGATTTCTCCGCGGATAGCACGAAGATGCAGTGTTCTGGAGGATTCCAATCCATCAACATCTATTGGAAGACAGTCTGTCGCACGACAAGCGGTTATCCATCTAGAATTGAGAAGTATTACAATATGTATACTTCCAAGATTGCCGAACTCATCAATAATGATTCCTTCTCCACTAGCGCATTTACTAGCTATGTGAATCAATACTCTAGTGAGTTCAACTGCAATCCTTCTGGAGCGGGAAATGACAACATTAGCTTTAGTGATTACTATAACTTAAAGCTCACCGCAATT
>CAMKFP010000055.1 GCA_946411895.1 uncultured Caryophanales bacterium | reverse complement strand
ATTATGCGAAGTGGCATATATAACGCACATTTTGGTGGGGAAGTTAGTAAAAAGAAAAGAGCCCGATGGACTCTGATCTATACATTCCTGTTTGAAAATGTTTTTCTTAATCTAAATAGAACTTAAAACAATTTGAGGTTAAGCGATTATCATATGATTTTTCTTGAGAAATAAGGAAATCTCTATTAGCAGATAAGACAATTCTGAAGCCTTCATCGAGTGGTTTTTCCATTAAGGCTTTAATCAAATCTGAGGAGTCAAAAGATCTTGTTGGTTCAATCTTATCTGAGGCATAAATTATCTTTCCAAGGTCACTCATATTAGCATTTCCTGTGGCGTGAAATTCGATGGCCTCGATTATTTCCTTGTCCTCAATATGAAAATCTCTTCTGGCGATTAATGAACCGATAAACTGATGATAAGAGAAAGGTCCAATGTCTACGAACTCTGGAAATTCCTTTTCCATGATTTCTCTGCTCTCTGTTTCTTTGCCAATGTCATGAAGTAAGCCAGCGATATAAGCTCTATCAGGGTTTTCTAAGTTGTGAGCTTTGGCGACTTTATAGGCTAAAGCTGCAACTGAGACACAGTGAGATAATCTCTTATCCTTTAGATAAGCGTGTAAACGCTCCATATAATAAAGATTATGTTTAGCAATGTAATCTAACACTTCGTCAGTTAGTTTGAGGCTCTTAAGCTCGCGAATTTCGCTGCTGGAGACATCAACCAAATCGTCGCAATCAAGTTTTTGAATGTGATATTTGTCGACATTTTCTTTTTTAACCTTCATTTGTGGTCGTGAGAAATAAACGATTTGCGCAATTGTAGATAATTCTTCAGCGTCTTTCCAACGATGAAATTCGTTAACTTGGTCTGTGCCAATAAGATAATAGATTCTGTCGTTTGGGAATTTTTTAGCGAAATATCTGACCGTGTCGATTGAGTAATTATGTTCTTTGCCGTTGTTGACTTCAAAAAGATCAATGTGAAATCTCTCTTCGTCCTTGATGGCAAGTTCAATCATTTTGATCTTGTCTTCTACTGGAGCGGACTTTTCCTTCCAAACAGAAAGGCGACTAGGAAGAAAATAGACGTCTCCGTCAATAATCTTGCTAGCTTGTTTAGCCATATTGAGATGACCCAAATGAATTGGGTCGAATCCACCACCAAATAGAATTATGTTCATGTTATTTAACTAGTTGAATTTTTGGGTTTTCCTTATTCCTACGGAATAAGACGATAACTCTTCCAACTGTTTGCACCACCTCGGCATGGAGCTTTGAACTCAAATCTAAAGCAAGCTCCATAATTGGAGAATCATTGCCTTTCATAACATCAATTTTGATGAGTTCGTGTGCAGTTAAGGCTTTATCGAGCATATCAATAACTGTGTCATTGATACCGCCTTTGCCTAATTGATAACGAGTTTTTAGAGTTGAGGCCAACCCTTTGAGTTGGCGCTTTTGGTTTGAATTAAGCATACTATTTTATCTTTGATAAACTTTCTTTAACAGCGACGCCTTTTGGCAATAAGACATGCACGATTTGACCTTTAGCAATAAAGCTAACCCAGCCTAAACCAGAGATGGAGATATCGTGCATTAAGCCATCGTTTTCCATGGTGTATTCAAATAAATCGAAGTCTTGGAAACTATTGTATCTTTCAGATACAGGACGATATGTCTTCTTTTCGCAGTTCTCTGCCATATGCATTTGTAGATGTTTGTTGGAATGCTTTTTGATCTCAACTAATTCACCGGAATAGAATTTGAAGGCTGTGGTTTTGCCTTTCACAAGTGAAATCGCACCTAAAGAGCCAATCATAATGGATTCTCCAGCGTCTAAGTTCTTAGTTTGAGTTATGACCTTATTCTTTGGAATAATGAGTCTAGAAACGTCTTTTTCGACCTTTCCTAAAACAGAGTTCACTAAAGAGAACCCGGGGACTTCATAGAAGAAGGCACTATTACTGAGTGGAATCTCTAAAATCTTAGCATTGGTTCCACCATAGGTTTCGCTCTTAATTTGCCATTTGGATTTATTTTTGAATGATCCGAGAAGCTTATTGATAATTGTAGTTTTGCCAGAAGCAATACTACCAATCATATAAACATCATGGCCCGCTCTTGCTTTTTCAAGTTTAGCGAGAAGCTCCTCTCCATTGAGGTTGGAAAGTTTTCCAAATAAGTGAATAGAATATGGTTTGATACCGACTTCTTCAAAGCGGTCTCTAATAAAATTAGAGATGTCCTCGCGTTTTACTCTCTTATCGAATAGATCAATCTTTGTTCCGATAACCACCACATCAAGGTGTTTTACCTTCTTAACGATTTCTGGTGAGATGGTTCCGTTAAACAAGAATGTATCAATGACCCAGATGATTAAAGCGTCAGTTGCTTTAGCATCATCAAGAATCTTTAAGATTTGTTCATCGGATTCAGCAGAAAGAACACTACCATTCATAGCTTTGAGCTTTTCGTAGCAGTTGTTACAGTATAAAAGTGATTCTTGAGCTGTTTCAGAAGCGATTAATTCTGGATTAATATATCCAGGTTCACTCTTTTTCTTACTTTGTAAGACTACGCCACATCTGTGGCAGCGTAACACTCTTTTAATCTTTGCCATATTTATTTCTCCAATCTATCAGCAATCCTTTGCGCTGATGTTTCTTGCGTATTGCACGACCGAATATGCGGTTAATATGCGTTGTCCATTGGTCTTCTTTGACAATCTTGTCAGTTAGTACAACTCTTATGCCTGCCTTATTAGCAGCGCCCACGTCTGTGACCATTTGATCGCCCACAAACATGATATTGTCCTTAGGAATATTTCTTTTAGAAATATATGCGTTAAGTTTCTTAGCGAATGGCTTACAACTATTTGTAACGCAATCAATTCCTAATTCTTTGGCATAACCGACAATCTTTGGACCATGGTTGTTAGAGATAATTGCTACATCAATGTCGCTGGCTCTTATTTTTTTCACGAGCTCAACTGCGCGTTCGCTTGGATGATACGCCTTGAAAGAATCTAGCGTGTTGTCCTTATCAACTAAGAGAAGTTTTACCTTGTTTGATTTGAAAAAATCAATGTCGATCTCATAAATTGATTTAGCGTGAGCAAATGTATGCCGTATAAAAAACATTTTTATCTCCGATAACATGATAAAACAAAAAGTCATCTATTGATAGACTTTTATGATTTTTCAGAAGTTAAGAAAAGCCCACAACTTTGTTTTGATGCGGGCTATTTGTATATTTTTGTTATACTAAATATCTACTAATTTAATACTAATTATTTTTGCTTAACACTAAGTGTTATTAATCTAAATCATCAAAAATAGATATTTGTTCGAAAGACATATCTTTATCTTTCTTCTTTTCTTCGCGATTTTGCGCTTTTGGTTCCTCGACAGTTGGCTCTTCTGGCACTTCAAGGAGCTCTGCTTGCTCAACGTGTTCTTCTGCTTGAGCGTTTTCAGGTTCATCTAGTTCTAAAGCCACTTCTCTGTCTTCTGTAGACTCTCCGTTAGCCGTATTTTCATCATTTTCGGCTTCTAGTTCCTCTTTTTCCACGAATGAAGGTGTTTTATTATCAATAATCTCTAACGTGGTGTCAAAGGCGTAATTTAAGAAGATTCCTTTAGGAGAATCAATATTCTTCTTAGCATACTTATCCATTTCCCAAAGATGTGTGTCTTCCATGTTGAATTCATAGATACTGTTATCGTTGAGATAGAGATTTAATTTTATTAAATCTTCACGTGTGTTGATTTTAAGCGCAGAGACGATATGATGTGTCTCATTCTTGAAGCAAGGTAAGATGTGTTGTACTTTGCCTAATCTATTTGTGCGCATGAACCTATTATTATCGAGCACGCGATAATGGCATAGATCTGTAAGGATAGCAAATTTGCTCTTTTCGTCTTGTTTAAACGCTAAAAGGGCAACCGCACTATTTTTGCCAATGTTAGCAATTGATTTCACACCACCAGCTTTTGCACCGACGACACTAACATCTTTTTCAGAATAGTAAGAAGCATTACCGTTATTAGTTAAAACTAATAGATCGGATGTTCCGTCCACTAATTGGATGCCAACAACCTCGTCTTGAGCGAGCAATTTCATAAATCTCGCTGGTTTACTTTTCTTAGAAGAATCAATGGAGGAAATTGCCATACGTTTGATTTGTCCAAACTTGGTTAAAATAGCGATTCTGACATCGTTTCTAAAGGCGCTAACAGCCATAGCTTTGATGATCTTTTCACCTGGTCCCAAAGTGACGAAAGTATTGATGTGAACGCCCTCATCTTTCCACTTGTTTTCTGTCAAAAGATGGACAGGAATACAGGCATAGTTACCATAATTTGTAAAACAAATTAGGTAATCTGTTGTGAAACACTGGCCCATTGTGACCAAAGCATCACCTGCTTTTAAGCCTGGTAAAGTGTTCTCGTTTGAACGATAAGATTTGAGGGAACTACGCTTGATATAACCATCTCTAGAAACGGTGATAATTGTATCTTCTTTAGCGATGAGTTCACGCTTATCAATTTGGATGTTTTCACCCTTTTCTTCGATTTGTGTACGACGGTCATCACCATACTTATTTGCGATAGCTTTTAAGTCTTTGATAATGACACGATTAAGCTTCTCTTCGTTAGAGAGAATTTCAGTAAGAAATTCAATGTCCTTAGTGAGTTCAGCCTTCTCTTTTTCAAGGATCACTTCATCGGTGTGAGACAACTTATATAAAGGCATTGTCACAATAGCCTCTGCTTGTTCATTTGAGAAGCCAAAATGATTCATAATGTTGACTTTGGAGTCGGCTTTATCTTTACTCTTTTTGATGATATCCACCACATCGTTAATTAAAAGCGAAGCTTTAATTAAGCCTTCAACAATATGGAGTCTATCACTATACTTCTTGAGGTCGTATTGGCTGCATCTAGTGACAACGTCAACTTGGTGAGCAATATAAGCATCAACAAAGTCTAATAATGTGAGTGTTTTAGGTCTTCCGTTAACGATCGCCACCATATTCGCTGAATATGAGGTGAGTAAAGGAGTTTTCTTCATCAAATACTTGAGCAAGAGCTCAACTTTGGCGTCCTTTTTGCAATCAATAACGATTCTAATTCCCTTCCAGTCGGATTCATCTCTGATTTCACTCATGCCTGAGACACT
>CAMKFP010000054.1 GCA_946411895.1 uncultured Caryophanales bacterium | reverse complement strand
CCTTCATTATTTAAAACCAAAGATCCTCGCAAAGAGGGATTTCTTCTCCTTAAAAACTTCTGGATGATTCTTTAAATCCACTAAATCTTCATTGAATTCTAAACAGTTCGCATAGCGATGGTTTGGATTTTTTGCTGTTGCTTTAAAGATAATTCTCTCCACTTCCTTAGGACAGTTTGGTAAGAACTTTCTTGGAGATGGGAACTTTTCTCTAATGTGCGCGACAGCGATATCTAGTGGGGTCTCGCCATCAAAAGGAACACGACCAGTGATGAGTTCAAAAAACGTCACACCTGCTGCGTATATATCACTTGCAGGTGTCGCGGGTTTGCCTGTAGATATTTCAGGAGCCAGATAATGGACAGAACCAACAATATCATTTTGATTATTGTTCTCGAGTTTAAAGCCATCAGTCTCGGCAATACCAAAGTCACCGAGTTTCACATTTCCATCAGGAAGAAGGAAAATGTTTTGTGGTTTCACGTCGCGGTGCACGATATTGTGCTGATGCGCATACGCTAAAGCGCTCGTGAGCTGAATCATGATAGATAGAGCTTCGTTAATATCTAAGCGAGAACGGAAGTCTAAAACATCTTTTAAGTTTTGACCTCTGATATATTCGTTAACGATATATGGTCTATCATTAATCGTGCCGTGGTTATAGATTCTCACGATATTATCGTGAGATAAGCTAGCAGCGATTGTCGCTTCGTTTTCAAATCTCTTGAGATTGACGGGATTTTTCATGACGTCTTCTCTAATGAGTTTGATAGCGACTGTGGTACGGGAAATGATGTCGCTAGCTTCATAGACTTCCGCCATGCCACCATGCCCAATACGAGATGTAATACGATATCTTTCGTCTAAAAGAGAACCAATTTTAAGAGGCATTATTCATTGGCCTCCCAAAGAGCGACAGCGATGTTATCACTACCTCCATTAGCATTTGCTAGAGAGATAAGTTCATTCACTTTTTGTGATGTAGAATCGTTACTCTTTAAAATAGTAGTAATATCAGTTTCAGAGACATTGTTATATAAACCATCAGAACACACCATGATACTCTCGTTCATGTAGTTCACTTTCTTAAGTTCCATATCGATAGTTGGATAAATGCCCAACGCATTCATTAAGACATGTCGTTTTGGATGGGTTGCCATTTCTTCTTTGGTGATCTTTCCTAAGTGGAAAAGGTAGTTCACTAAAGTTTGATCTTCAGTTAACTGAAGAAGCATGTTGTGTCTTAAAGAATAGATACGGCTATCGCCGATCTGGACTAAGACCATGGTGTCTTTCACAATAAGGGCAAGAGAAAGCGTGGTTCCCATGCCTTTATATTGAGCGTTTTTCTCGCTTTCATCGTAGATGGCGGTGTTGATTTTTCTTACCCATTTTCTTAGCCAAGAAGTAGCTTCAAAGGTGTTATGGAATTTGGTCTTAGCACTAAAGGCTTCTTCGAACATGGAAGTCGCTAATGTTGCGGCGTATTCGCCTTTCGCGGATCCACCCATGCCATCACACACCACTAAGAGGATGTTGCCATAGGCGTTGGTCAAAGCAAGCGCGCGATCTTCATTTGTCATTCTTACTTTGCCAATATCCGTTTTGACACAATATGTGCCAAAGATATATTTTTTTGGTTTCATAAATCATCTGCTTTGGCTTTGAGTTGGCCACAGGCCGCATCAATGTCAGATCCAAACTCCTTTCTAATAGTGGCAGTCACTCCGCCTTTAGTTAATAAATCTAAGAAAGCGTGAACTCGATTACCACTACTGCGTTTATAATCGTTCTTATTTGTTTCGTTATACGGGATTAAATTGACATACCCCTTTGTGCCTTTAATTAATTCTATTAATTGTTCAGCACATTCTTTGGTGTCATTGATATCTGCTAAAAGCAGATATTCATAAGTCACTCGTCTACCAGCCACTTCTTCATATTCCTTAACGGCGGGCATGAGAGTTTCTAGTGGATAGGCTTTATTGATTTTCATCAATGCGTCTCTAAGTTTGTTATTAGGAGCGTGAAGAGAAATCGCTAAGTTTGTTTGGAGTCCTTCTCTAGCATACTTTCTAATTCCTTCCACTAAGCCACAAGTACTGACAGTGATATGTCTAGCACCTATTGCTAACCCTTTAGGATGATTGATGATTCTGATGAAGTCCATGACATTGTCATAATTATCAAATGGTTCACCAGTACCCATCACCACAACGTGAGTGACTCTTTGTCCTTTGTTTTCTTCTTTGAGGACGTTATTGATAACTAGGATTTGTCCCACCATTTCTTCTGGGGTGAGGTTTCTTTGTTTTCCTAAGATACCACTAGAGCAAAATGAGCAAGACATGTTACAGCCAACTTGGCTAGATACACATGCAGCGCATCCATAGTTATAGCGCATCAAGACGCACTCAACTTTATAGCCGTCTTTTAGTTCAAGCAGTAACTTGATAGTTCCATCACTAGAGACTTGCTTTAAGAAAATCTTAGGGAGTTCAAGACAGTATTTCTCTTTTAAAACTTCGCGGAATCTAAGCGAAATATCGCTCATTTCATCAAAGTTTTGCGCTCTTTTTTCATAAATCCACGTATAAAGTTGGATAGCGCGATAGGGCTTTTGCCCTTCCTCTACCATGAGTTTTGTAAGTTTATTTATTTCCTGTCCGTATAAATTAATCATCGCTAGATTTACGTCTTAAGATTGCATAATACATAAGTGATCCGGTGTCATCAAAAGAGAAGAATTGTCTCTCTTTTTCTAAGGTGAAATCACTATGTTCGTTAAGGAAGATTCTCACAAGTGAGGTGGTCTCCTTTTTGTTTAATGTGGAAACGACATAGACGAGGCTACCGCCTTCTTCCACAAATTCAGAGCAGTTCTCCAAGGCTTTCTTTTCATTAGCAATAATGCCGTCAAGTTGATCTTGATGACATCTAATGAAGAAGTCAGGAACTTCTCTTAACATCATATAATTGGAGCTTGCAGGATTCACAAAGAAGATATGAGCCTTCTCAGGAATGCACGCTAAGATGTTTTCACTACTCGATTCAAAACAATCGACATTCGCTAAAGCGAATTTCTCGATGTTCTTTTTCGCTCTAAAGTAAGCAGAAGCATTACCAATGATTAAATCGAACTTCGCTTCCTTTCCTAAACGAGCCATGATTTCTAAATAGAAATCGTTAGCATGTTCTTGATAGACGACTGTCTTTCTAAATCTATCTAAATCAAGAGCGTCAAAGATATATTGGAAAACCGGTGACTCTTGGAAGAGTTCGCCTTTTTCAAAAGCTTTGCTTTCAGAATATAAGAGCCCTTCTTTTGTGGTGACTAGATTATTGAATTTGGTGTCCACAAAATCTGGTTCTCTAGCTAAGAAAGCTTTTTTATCTCCGACAACACGAAAGAATTTCACTTCTTTTCTAGAGTTCGCAAATAAAGTTTTATAGGTGATATTATCACCATATTGCTTTCTCCACATCTTCACTAAGAAGCGTGGGGCGTTAAATCTATAAGCAAGATAATCATCCGAGCCTTTTTCATATTGACCAGTGATGAGTTTAGTCTTATCAGTGGAGATCTCTTCAAATCTCTTTTCAATCTCTGGGGTGAGTTCGAGTCCTTCTTTTTCTAAGGCTTTCTTAAAATAAATTGAAAATTCATCTTCTGGAACTTTCTTTGCAAAGACCCTATTGGTCAAATATAAACACGCATCCAAACATCCTTCATCCGAAATCTTTGGAAAAACAAAATAGACATTATCTTTGATAATGCCACCATGACGTATAAATGATCCACTTAACACACTGGCGTTTTTAAAGACTTCCTTGGAGACGTTTTTCATTCTTCCAACAATTCTTAACGCAACATTAAATGGAACGTTTTCGAAGATGACCTTCGTGGTGATTAGTTTGGCTGTTTCAATTGCATTCATATTTAATTGTCATCATGGAAATCCTTAAAGATGTCGCCGGTGAAGATATCGTCTTCGCCTTCTCCCTCTTCGTGATGATGGTGATGATGTCCATAGTCACAATCTTCCTCATCATCTTCTTCCATGTCATCCTCATATTCTTGGTCCATATCGGTGTCAACTAAATTGGATTCGGTAATGAATCTAGGATAGTCATGATTAATTCTTTCATAACGGTTATCACTACTATAGTAGTAGAACTCAATAGCTAAATTGATAGCGATGTCTCCAATAGAAGAGGAGATGAACTTCGCTACATCGTCTTGTAAGACAGAAACCTTAAGTGGAGCGTGAACGTGAATTAACACATTCCATGAAGTTTGTTCAACGCCGTCATGGAAGACCATGTTATTAGGCGCAACAAAACTAACTTCATCCTCTTCCACTTCATAGAGTTTTGCTAAAGATGGAGTGAGCTCTTTAGATAAGTGACCGACGATATATTGGTCTAAACCGTAAATAATAACAGTAATCATGATGTATACCTCGAAAATGATTATACACCATCAATTACTAATTTTTAAATTAGAAATTGTATGGGTCAATATCAACGGTGATATCAACGCCAGGTTTTTTCGCAAAAATAGAAATGATTTTCTTAAAGACTTCTCTGAGTTTTTCTTGGTCGCGATACTTCACTAAGACAGTTCTCATATGGGTATCCCTAATCTTAGCGATATATGGGGTAGTAGGTCCTAGGATTTGAGTGGTTTCTTCGTCTGTTTCTTTAAGTAGATAATCCACTAAATCAAAGGCTGAACCCACGACGTTATCTTCATTCTTTCCTGACAATGTTAAAGCCGCCATAAAGGTGTATGGAGGATACTTTTGAAGCTTACGCATGCCCATCTCTTTAGCATAGAACAAATCATAGTCCTGTCTAGCGGCCATTGTAATAGCGTAATGAGAGGGAATGTAGGTTTGAATTATCGCTTCACCTGGAAGATCTTTTCTTCCGCTTCTACCAACTGCTTGAGTGATTAACTGGAACGCTCTTTCACTACTTCTATAGCTTGGCATAGATAAACCGATGTCGGCCAAGACAATGCCAACGAGCGTGACGTTAGGGAAGTCATGACCCTTAGCAATCATCTGAGTGCCAACAAGAATATCGGCTTCTTGATTACGAAATTCCTCAATAATCTTTGGTATTTTTGTTCTTTGTCTAGCAGAATCGCTATCAAGTCTTAGACATCTAGCATTAGGGAAAAGACGTAAAACTTCTTCTTGAATACGCTCAGTTCCAAAGCCTGTCTTCATGATA
>CAMKFP010000053.1 GCA_946411895.1 uncultured Caryophanales bacterium | reverse complement strand
CAGAATTGATCCACGAAGATATTATCGACTTCTGGGTATAGGCTCACTAAGTTTGCTAAAGCGCGGTTGTGCATCTTTGCTTTCACAGAGTTTAAGTTTTCTCCTTTGGAGATAACTTCATTATATTTTTCATTATTGATTGTAAGCTTAGAATATTTAAATCTCTTTACGAGTTCTGGGGCAATCTCACGAATCTTCTCATCACTTAAACGCTTGGAGTCATCAACACCGAGTTCTTTAAGCGTAGCGATATCAAAGTGATTAACATAGGCTGCCACAACGATGAGGGGACCAAATAAATCCCCAACACCGACTTCGTCGGAACCAATTTGATTATCAAAGAATTTCCATTCTTCTTTTTGATGAACTTTGGGCTCCATCTCAGTAGCGGTCTCATCAAATTGAAGAGCCTCTTTAAGAGCCTCGTCCCCTTGGAAGGTCACCTTAGAGTTTTCTTTTTTAGAAATATAGCCAGTGATCTCGACATCATTTTTCTTTGCGAAGAAATAGACGTATTCACCAGAATTATCTAAAAGATAATCACTATAAAATGATTTGATTTCTTCTAGCTTTTCACGGTTCACTTTGATAGAGACGAATGGTTTCATGCGTTCATTTTATCACATAACTATCGCAATTTGTGAAAAATCACAAATGAAATGTGTTAAGATAATAATGTTATGCAAGACATATATACTAGTTTCGAGTTTAACAAAATCAAAGATTCCTTATTGGAATACGCTAAAAGTGAGATAGCCAAAGAGAATATCTCTAATTTAGTGATGTTTTCTTCTTTAGAAGAAGTTAGTCGTTCTTTGGAAGAACTCAAGGAGATGAGTTCCATCATCTATCGTTTTGGACCTCTACCAATTTCGACTAGTGCAAATGCACTCTACATCATTGATTTAGCTAAGAAAACTAGCCTATTAACCCCTAGAGATTTAAATCTCATCAAAGAGGATATTGCGACCAGTAAAAAGATTGTCGCTTTTCTCAATAAGATTGGTTTAGACTATAAACTTATCTTAGATAAAACCTCTAAGTTCTTCGATTTAACAAGCTTGGAAAAAGAGATTGCTAGAGTCATAACGAACTCTTTAACAATCGCTGATAACGCTACTCCTGAACTCAATGAGATCAGACATAATATTCGCAAGTTAGAGAAACAACTCGAACAAAAGATTGCTTCAATCTCATTTAAATATAGCCAATATCTTAGTGATGATAACCCCACAATTAGAGATGGACACTTTGTGTTGCCTGTTAAAACCAATGATAAATCCCATGTCTTTGGTATTGTTTATGATGTCTCTAATTCAGGAGCGACCACATTTATTGAACCAATGGAAGTCGTGGAGATTAATAACTCTCTTACCTCACTAAAAGTGGAGGAGTCAGAAGAATGTCGCAAAATTCTTAAGATGCTCACCTCTTTATGTCTCATCCAAGAACACGAGATTATTGTTAATAACCAAATCATTGGTGAATTAGACTTTTTAAGTGCTAAAGCACTTTACGCTAAAGAGATCAATGCTGAGATTGCTTTATTAAGCAAAGAACCATTTCTTGATTTGGTGGATGCTCGTCACCCACTTATTGATCCAAATAAGGTCGTCAGTAACTCCTATCACCTTGACCAAGAAAAGAGAATTATCATTATCTCTGGCCCTAATGCGGGTGGTAAAACTGTCTCACTTAAAGTCGTGGGCACTTTAGTGCTGATGAATCAATGTGGATTAGCTATTCCAATATCTAAAGCTACACTTTCATACTTCAACAATATTTATATTGATATTGGTGATAACCAATCGTTAAGTGATAACTTATCAACCTTCTCCGCTCATATGTCTCAAATCGGAGAGATCTTAAAAGCGGTGAAAGGTAAAGACCTTTTCTTATTAGACGAGCTTGGTACTGGTACTGATCCTAAAGAAGGTGAGGCTTTAGCCTTATCGGTTTTAAAGTATTTAGAATCCAAAAATGCCTTTGGCATTATCTCCTCTCACTTTGAGGCGTTAAAAGAATATGCTTTCTTAAGTCCAAATATTGAAAATGCGAGCATGATCTTCGATGAAGAAAACCTCTCACCGACATATCGCTTCCGTCAAGGCGCGCCTGGACACTCCTATGCACTTGATGTCGCTAATCGATATGGTATTGATGAGAATCTCATTAAAGAAGCAAGGAAGTTCTTGGAGAGTCAAAATGACTCTCATTCAAGTGAGCTTCTCGATATCTTACAAAAGAAGATTGAAGAGAATAGCAAACTTGAATATGACTTAGCCCGTCGCAAAAAAGAAATTGAAGCTCAAGAAAAGAAACTCGCTAATGACGAGGCTAATCTCAAGAGTAGAAGAGACAATCTTTTAAGTGATGTTGAATCCACCAAAGAGAAGATGCTTAGTGACGCTCAAGAGGAAATTGATGAGATTTTAGCAAAGCTAAATAAAGATAATATCAAGATGCACGAAGTCATCGAACTCAAAAAAGAGCTCGACGATTTAAAAACTCGTCCAGAAGAGATTACTTATGATGAGGATGTTCAAGTCGGTGACTATGTCAGTATCCCATCTTTAAATATGTCTGGTGTGGTGGACCGCATCAAGGGAAATAAAGCCCATGTCACAAGCGATTCCAATATGTCTTTTGACGTGGAAATCAATAAACTCCATAAAACCACTAAACCTAAGAGTAACAATAAACAAAAATCTTCAATCAACTATGAAGGTCTTATAAAGACCAATGTTGGTTTAGAACTCAACATCATCGGTCTATATGCCGAAGAAGCAAAGGCTGAACTTATTACTTATCTAGATAACTGTCGACTTAAACACCTTAAGCAAGTCCGCATTATCCACGGCTTTGGTTCTGGCGCTTTAAGAAAGATGGTTAGAGCTTATTTAGATACACAAAAAGATCTCACTTATCGCGCTGGAAACGAGATGGAAGGCGCTGGTGGAGCGACCGTGGTGATTTTTAAATGACCGAAAAATTAAAAAATCTCATCGCTAATCTCAAACATCTCCCAGGCGTCTATCTCATGCATAATGAAGCGGGAGAGATTATTTATGTTGGCAAAGCCAAAGACTTGCAAAAAAGAGTCTCTCAATACTTTTTAAGACCACAGGTTGGTAAGGTTTTTAAGATGGTCACTGAGGTTGACTATTTTGAGACCATCATCTGCGCGAATGAAAAAGAGGCTTTGGTGCTTGAGATGAATCTCATCCAAACACATTATCCAAGATACAACATCCTATTAAAGGATGATTCGCATTACCCTTATATCGCTCTAAAGAAAAAGGGTGACCCATATCTCGTCATCAAAAGAAACAACAAAGATAGAAACTATGATTACTTTGGTCCCTTTCCTAATGCTGGAGCGGCCTATCAGATGATTGATCTTTTGAATAAGATCTTCCCCATTCGTAAATGTAAGAACATCCCACATCAGACCTGTCTATATTATCATTTAGGTCAATGTATCGCTCCATGCATCAATAAAATTGATGAAAGTGTTTATCTTGCGTATAAAGAAGAGATTAAGTCCTTCATGAACGGCAATAACTCCAAACAATATAACGAGATCAAAGCCAAGATGGTGGAGGCCTCTAACAACTTAGAATTTGAAAAAGCCCAAGAGTATAAAAAGACCCTTGAGGCAATTAAACATATCAACGATCAACAAAACGTTGAAACTAACGATAAGAAGGATAGAGACATCTTCGCTTTCAACGCGAAAGAGGGTTATCTTGCTTTAGCAATCCTTAATTATTCCAAAGGAATCCTTTTAGGAAAACACACTTATATTGTGGAAGAGTTTGATGACAATATTGAACAAGTCGCTGAACTCATCACACAGTACTATGACACTCATCCAGTTCCAAGCCAAGTCGTTATCAACTCCAAAGGAGTTATTGATATTTTAAGCGACTACTTAGACACTGAACTTGTCTCTGTGACACGCGGCAAACTCCAAGAACTCATCATCTCTGCTAGTGAGAACGCGCTTAATGCGCTTGATGAGTACTTTTTAAGCGCAAAAGTGGACTCCAATAAAGTTGAAATGTTAGAAAACCTTGGCCGTTTGATTAATATCAAAACACCATATCATATTGAACTATTCGATAATTCCCATCTTCAAGGCTCTTATCCAGTAGGCGCGATGGTGGCCTTTATCAACGGAGAACCGGCGAAGAAACTCTATCGCAAATTTAGAATCGAACATCAAGAAGCTCGCGACGACCTCAAGAGTATGGAAGAGGTCATCTATCGCCATTATTCTCGTCTAATCTCAGAAGAGAAGAAACTCCCTGACCTCATCCTTGTTGATGGTGGTCTCAATCAGATTAAAGCCGCTCTTAGAGCGTTAGAATCCGCTAAAGCGGATATCAATACATTTGGTCTAGTCAAAAACGATAAACACCAGACTGCGGGATTAATGGATAGAGATGGAAACACCTATCCAATTGAAGATAAGAATATCTTCTTCCTATTAACTAGAATGCAAGATGAGGTGCATCGCTTTGCGATATCCTATCACACCTCTAAACGCAATAAAGCCATGACTCTATCGATTCTTGATGGTGTGGAAGGCTTGGGTGATAAACGTAAAGAGATGATTTATCGTAACTACTCTGATATCTCCGCATTAAAGAACGTCTCAATTCAAGAACTCGAGCAAATCCTTCCAAGCGATGTCGCGGAGAGATTATACATGAAACTTCACTCATAATATGAATAAAGAAGAATTTCGTGGACTTACTTCAAATGAAGTAAATCAAAGAATCAAAGAAAAGAAAATCAACAAGAGAAAACACGTCAAAGGCAAATCTCATCTTGAGATTATCTTTACGAGTATTTTCACTTTCTTTAATATCATCCTCTTCGTTCTAGCGATTATCTTTTTAATTGTTCAATTAACCACAAAAGAGGGTATCAAATATATCCCAGTTACAAAGTATGGCTTCCTTTTAGTTATTCTTCTTAACGCCTTATCTTCTATCATCTCCCAAGAAGCTTCTAAAAGAACTCTAGAGAAGATGAGACTTATGACCATGCAAAAAGTCGTGGTCATTAGAGACGAGACTCGTCAATCAATGAGAAGTGAAGACATAGTCTTAGACGATGTTATCTATCTAAAAAGTGGGGATGTTGTTCCTTGCGACGTCACTTTATTAAGTGAAGAAGTCGTCGTGAATGAATCAATGCTCACAGGTGAATCTGAAGGCATCAAGAAAGAAAAAGGCGACACCCTTTATGGTGGATCCTATCTCATCTTAGGAGATGGATATTTTAAGGCCGCTAAAGTGGGTAATGAGACCTATATCGCTCAGATGGAGAGCAAAGTGGGAGCG
>CAMKFP010000052.1 GCA_946411895.1 uncultured Caryophanales bacterium | reverse complement strand
CACTCGGCAAGTGAGAGTGCTAAAAATTTTATTAATAACTTTGTTATTAGTTTTTGCATTTTATCTCGAAACACCCTTTTTACGTCCAAAAGCTTTGCAGTAAATGATAAGGTAAATCAAATGAAAAGCGGTCTGTAAATAAGAAAAAATGCCCATTTCTGAGCATTTTTGCGGTTTTTCGCATATTCCACTTTGTATCAAAGTATGTATACGATTATGGCACGCTTGAGGCGACTCGAACGCCTGACCCACAGCTTAGAAGGCTGTTGCTCTATCCAACTGAGCTACAAGCGCATGTCAGCGATAATTATATTAAATAAATCTCTTGTTGTTTGCAAGCAATTAATAACGAAGTTTCATATAGAGAGCCTCTGCAACTTCTTTAGGAAGAAGCTGGCTTAACTCCTCAATTGTGGCTTCTTTCAATAAATTGATATCAGGATAGGCCTTATTAATAAGTTCTTTTCTTTTAGCGCCTAGCCCTTTGATATCATCAAGGATGGATGATTTCATACTCTTATTTCTTAATGATTGATGGAAAGTAATCGCAAAGCGATGGACTTCATCTTGCATTCTAGTGAGCATGAAGAAAATGTTCTTATTTTCAATGTCGTAAACATTGCCGTTTATATCCATTAATCCCGCGGTTTGGTGCTTATTGTTTTTCACTAAGCCAAAGAGATTAATTGAGACATCCGCTTTAGCGAGGGCGATAGAGGCCGCTTTGATTTGGTTAAGACCACCATCGACCAAGATTAAATCTGGAAGAGTTTGTCCTTCATCTTTCATTCTCTTGTAGCGGCGGTATACCACTTCTTCCATGCTCTTTAGGTCGTCTCTAGCCTCATCGTGTTCGATATGATATTTACGATAAAGTTTCTTTGCAGGTTCACCGTTGATAAAAACAACAGCGGCGCCAACCGGTGAAGAGCCTTGTAAGTGTGAGTTATCAAATAATTCGATTCTTAAAGGTGTATCAATATTTAAAATATTGCCTAGTTCTTCTAGCAAAGCGAGCTTATCGCTATCTAATTTGCTTGATAAGAAGTATTCGTCTAAAGCGTTATTCGCGTTTTGTTTCGCGGTGAGAATTAAATCATGAATCTTACCTTTAGAAACACTATAGATGTTTGGATCAATTAAATCTGAGAGTAAGTCCACGACTGTTTCATTGTTAATCACCACTTCTTGAGGATATGGGACATTTTGATAGAACTGCAAAATCAAATCTGCAACTTGTTCTTCGTTGTTATCAAATTCCTCTACGATATAGACTTTTTTGTCCAAAAGAGTCCCTCTGCGGAACAAAAGAACCGCGAGTGATAAATAACCCTCTCTTGTGGAAAACGCGAAAATATCGCGGTCTTTTTTATCATTAGTCTCGACATTCTGCTGAATGTTGATGTGATTAATCGCATCTAAAACCGTTTTATAGTCTTTCGCGGTTTCATAATCCATCTTCTCAGAGGCTTCCATCATCTTGTTAGTGATGTCTCTTTTGACATCCGCATTGTTACCACGCATAAAGGATTTGACCTGTTCACGCATCTCATCTTCTTTTTCTTTAGAGATATCGTTAATGCAAGGCGCAAGACATTGGCCTAAATGATAATAGAGACACGCAGTTGAAGGAATGTTCTTACATTTCCTTAATGGAAAAATCTTATTCAATAAATCAATAGTCTCATAAGCAGAGCTACTTCTTGGGAAAGGACCAAAGTAATCGTAGTTTTTATCTTTGGTGTTTCTTTTGATTTGTAAATATGGATAACCTGTTTTGCGGATGGCGATATATGGATAATGGCTACCATCCTTTAAAAGGATATTAAACTTTGGATAATGGGTTTGAATGAGATTCATCTCAAGGATGAGCGCTTCTTTTTCATTATTGGTAATGATTGTTTCAAAGTATTCCGCTTCAAAAGCCATCTTCGCAACTTTACCAACCTGTGGCCTTAGGAAGTATTGGCTCACTCTTTTATATAAGTCTTTAGCTTTACCAATATAGATGATTTTATCATCTTTATCATGCATCAAATACACACCTGGGAGGTGTTTAAGATTATTAATACATGACTTAATTCGTTCTTTCATTATTTAAAGAGCACGACTGTGCAACCTCCACCGCCTTCGTGTTCTCCACCTGGGCGATAAGTTAAATCTTTTTGGGTGGCTAAATATTCTCTAGTCATATTCCGAAGTGCGCCACTACCAAAGCCATGGATAATACGCACTTGTGATAAGTGTTTTAAACGACAGTTGTCTAAATATTTAATCAAAGTGTTCTTCGCTTCTTCTAAACGCATACCAATCATATTGAGTTCAATACCAACATGAGTGTTAATCGCTAAATCATAATTGGTCTTTTTAACTTTGCTAGTGCCCACTTTTGGTTTATTGACTTTATGTAGTTTGCTCTTATCGACATCGAAAGAGAAACCACTGTCACTCACGATATGAGCTTTATTACCTTTTAAGCGCATAACCTTACCATTAAGATTCATGCTTGGGATTGTGACATAGTCATTAACAGCAATATCTTCGTTATAGACTTCCTCTTCTTCTCTTTCTTCTAACTCTTCGAGTTCTTTTTTAAGTTCGATGACTTCGTGAACTTTCATATCAGAGTTGTGCATTTTGGAGATGATATCAGAAATCTCTTTCTTTGCTTTAGCAATGAGTTCTTCTTTTTCCTCTTTGACATCCTTCATCATGTTTTCTTTTTTGGATTCAAAGAGTTCCTCATCGTTATGGAGTTTCTTTTCACGTTTATCAAGATCGGCTTGTTGTCTTTCTAAAGCGTCTTGGAGTTTATTAGCCTCTTCCACTTTCTTTTGTAAGATGTTCAAAAGTTCACTAGCGTCGTTAGTTTCATTTTGTTTTAAGAAAGCGTGGGCTTTTTCAATAATCTTTGCATCTATTCCATATCTAGATGCCACTTCTAAAGCATAGCTTTTACCTGGGACACCTTGTTTAAAGCGATATGTTGGTTTGAGATTATCTTCATCAAATATCATCGATGCATTAGCGATGTTCTTGCTTAAGAAAGCGTATTCCTTCATCGCCGCAAAATGGGAGGAAATCATCGCTAAAGCGTGTTTTTCTTCTAAGTATTTAGTGACCTCTACCGCGAGAGCTTCACCTTCTTTAGGGTCAGTACCTGTACCAAGTTCATCTAATAGGACCAAGTCTTTACCACCAACAGCGTGAATGATTTCACCAATTTGTGAGATATGCGCGGAGAAGGTTGATAAGTTATCACTTAATGATTGGTTATCACCAATATCGATGAAGATATGTTTAAAGTAACCAATCTTTGCTTGACGGACAGGGACCATTAAACCAGATTGGTGCATTAGGGTTAATAGACCCACTGTTTTTAAGGAAACGGTTTTACCACCAGCGTTAGGACCAGAGATAATGATGATTGGTTCTTCTTCGTTTAAGGCATAAGAGTTTGCCACTACTTTTTTAGGATCGATTAATGGGTGTCTTGCGGATTCTAAAATGATTTCTTGCTTATCGCTATATTCAGCGATATCACCATTTATTTCATTACCGTACATCGCTTTAGCGCTTAAGAAGTCTAATTTCGCAATAATCTTGTTATTAGTAATAATTTCTCCTTCTTGAAGGAGCACTAAAGCGGTTAAGGCTTTTAAAATCTTTCTAATTTCTTCATTTTCTTGCACCTTTAAAGCAGTGATTTCGTTATTAATTTGAACGATTTCCAAAGGTTCAATGAAGGTGGTATTGCCACTATCGGAGACATCATAGACAATACCAGAGACTCTACTCTTATCAACAGTTTTAACTGGCAAAACAAAGTGACCATCACGAATGGTAATATTGTCATCGTTTAAATACTTACCATATGTAAAAGCTAAGGAAGCAATCTTTGATTGAAGAGTGGCTTCCGCTTTTTTAAGCGATTTACGAATTTGATTTAAATCAGGAGAAGCATTATCGGCGACCGTTAAAGAATTAGTGATGACACGGTGGATTTCTTTTTCTAAGTTGCTTAAATCAATAAAGCCACTTGTCATCTCATTAGTGCGAGGATACATGTTATCAAGTTTCTTAAGAAACGCACTGATTTTACCAATGGTTAATACATCTTCTGCGATGAGAGATAAATCCCTAGGAGTTAATAATCCGGTTTTCTTCGCTAAATCAATTAACACTAACGCATTAGCGGAAGTATGGATTGGCAAAGGACCAAATCTCACGATAATGGAACTGATTTCTTTTAAATCCTCAAGTGCGGCTTTTACTCCATCCGCACTATCGAACATTTTTAGTTCGTCAATATAGACTTTCGCGAGTTCGGTTTTCGCATATTCCAAGATATGTTCTTTAATTTTATTAAATTCAAATGTTTCGTAAATGTTTTGCATATAGATTATTTTAGCACGTTAAAAATAAATTTTTCACTGATAAAAAAGTGCTATGATTATTTATATGAACAAAGAGATTGTTTCATTTCCTATTAACATTGAACAAACAAACGAAATCATGACCTTTTATCGTGCTTATGAAAAGCCGAATAATGGGGCCTATATTCTCTTTCAAGCGGAGTATTCTGGTGTCATCGTTACCATCTATCATGATAAGAAAGGTAAACATAAGATTGTCTTTATGGGACAAGATGCTTTACTTGAGGCTAAAAAATGGAATGAAGAAGCGGAAGCAAAAGAAGAAAAGAAAGAAGAGCCTAGAGGCTGGCTTTGCAAGGATAACCAAATTGGTAGCGATGAAGTCGGTGTTGGTGATTTTCTTCTTCCAGTCGTCGTTGTGGCCGCTTTTGTGCGTGGTAAAGACTTAAAAGAATTAGAATCCTTTGGGGTTAAAGATAGTAAGAAGCTCACTGATGAAAAGATTAGAGAAATTGCACCAGGCTTATTAAAGAAATTCTTTGTTTCTAAGCTTTGCTTACCTAACGACCACTACAATGAATTAATCGAACAAGGGGAAAACTTAAATAGCATTAAAGCGAAGATGCACAATAGAGCGTTGCTTAATATGTTTAAGAAGTTCCCTGACACTAAGAATATCTTTGTGGATCAATTTGTGGCAGAATCTAAATACTTTGCTTATTTAAACGATCCAAAAGAACAAAAGATTATTAACATTACCTTTAAAACCAAAGGTGAATCATATTATCCATGTGTTGCTTTAGCAAGTTGTATTGCTAGATATGCCTTCTTATTAGAAAAAGACGCCTTAGAAAAGAAATATAAAATGACGTTCCCATTTGGCGCTTCTTCTAAGGTCAATGAATTCTCTAAGAAGTTTATCAAGAAGTATGGACTTGAAGAGTTTAAAAAAATCGCCAAGTTACACTTCGCGAATTTTAAAGAA
>CAMKFP010000051.1 GCA_946411895.1 uncultured Caryophanales bacterium | reverse complement strand
TAGCAGAAGCTCGTGCGCAAGGCGACTTAAGCGAAAACGCTGACTATGATGCAGCAAGAAATAAACAAGCGGAAGTCGAAGCGAGAATCAAACAAATTGAAAACATCTTAAACAATTGTGAAATCATTGATGAAGGCGCTTCCAAAAATAAGAATAAAGTTTCTTTAGGTTCTACAGTTACCATCCGTAATCTCGACACCAATAAAGAAGAATCCTATATGATCGTCGGTACAGTTGAAAGCGACCCATTCAATGGCAAGATTTCTAACTCCTGCACACTTGGTGAAGCGATCATCGGTAAGAGTGTCGGTGATATCGTCGAAGTGAAGGCAATTAAGACCTATAAAGTCGAAATCGTCAAAATCGACGTGAAATAAGCAAAAAAAATTAATTCTGTAAGAATTAAAAAATCTCCAAAAAAATTTTTTGGGACAAAATCGAGACAAACCTCCTAGTTACAAGAATATAGGAGGTTTTTTGATGTTTAAGATCATCATCGGGGTCATTATCGTCGCATTCATGGTCATTGGCGGATACATGATGCTTGACCCACAACTCAACGGCACTTCAGGTGGTGTCACTGAAGTCGCTGAAACTTTCTCTTATACGATAGAGGGGGAAGTTTCAAAACCTGGCACTTACGTCCTTAGTGATGTTGTTACCATGGCGGACTTAATTGAAGCCGCTGGTGGAGCAATCAAAAACACAGACGAACGCTCATATTACGATGATTATGAGCTCACAAGTGGTAAGACTTACTACATCGGCGGTAAGTTTGACACAACTGATGTCTGTAGCAATACCGAAATCGCTAAGGTCAACATCAATGTTGATGTGCAAGATACTCTTATGAGTATTAATGGCATAACTAGTTCGATTGCCTCTAGCATCGTTAGTTATCGCCAAGAACATGGCTCTTTTAGAGTCATCGAGGATCTTTTAGAGGTATACGGCATTGGCCCAGCCACATATCGCAAGATCCGTAACTACGTAATCTTGCACGGGTGACATTATTTTTCCTTCTCCTTCTTTTATTCTTTGGTCTTCAATTAACTTCACATCTATTTGTTGTTTTGCCGTTTGTTCTCTTTCTTTTATATAAATTAATAAAGAAAAAGAACATCAAGGTATCCTTACTAGGTTTAACATTTTTCCTTATAGGAATCGGCTTTTCCTTTATCAACATCTCCTATTCGGGTTCAGGAGCATCGGGCTTTGTTTATGAAGTGAAAGAGAACTACTTTTTACTTAACAACAAAGGAGAAAAACTCTATGTCTATACCAAGGACCATAGTTATGAAGTAGGGGACTATTTAGAAATAAAAGGGGAGAAGGAAGCCCTTGATTTTGTCTCGATTGAATCAGAGTTTGACTTTACTGAGTATTTGTCCAATAAAGGCGTATATCGGCAAATACAACCTTCGTCAATCAAAGTTAAGTTTTCTAATCCAATTAAGATTAACAAAATCAAGAAACAATTCATTGATAAGCTAGATGAGAAATCCCAACCTTTGATCAAGGCCATTCTCTTTTCTAATTTTGATGATATAGAGGTGATTGATTCATTAAGAGATTTCCATCTTACGAGGTTAATTTCCGCCTCGGGACTTTATCTTCACGCTTTTATTGGATTTTTCACATTCTTATTTTCATTCACATTTAAAAAGAAACACGCAGAAATCATAGCTATTTGTCTATCTGGTGGTTTACTACTTTTCAATATAACCAGATTCTCAATAATGAGGATTTATCTTCTTTCTATATTGAAGTGGATTAATAACAACGTTACTAAAAAACGCATTAGTTCATTCCATATACTATGTATAAGTGCAATAGTGTTTCTATTAATCGATCATCATCTAGCTTATCAGGATAGTTTTATCTTAGGCTATGGTTTCTCCTTCACTGCCTATTTCATTAATTACGCTTTGATGGACAAGAAACCAATCAAGAAAACTATCCTCACTAGTTTATTTCTCTATCTCTTCTTTATTCCTTTTGAGGTCAAATACTTCAACTGTATAAATCCTCTAACCCTTTTAGTTTTGCCTATACTTACTCCATTATTTGTGGGTTATGGAATTTTAGGGTATTTAACTCTGCTTAGTGGTGGACTTATCGCTAAGGTTTTGTCTTTTATTAGTCCATTACTTTATTCATTATCTTCTATTGGGCGATTATCGAATTTGATGATTAGTTCTAATTTAAATAACGAATTTAGTGTTGCTATCTACTTTGTCGTTTATTATCTCTTCCTTTATTATTATTCGTTCAACCATATTTATATGGTAAAGCGAGTTCTTATCGGTCTAGTGAGCATATATGTCATTCATATGACTCCAATTACGAATCTTATAAGCGCGGAAGTAGACTTCATCAATGTTGGTCAAGGCGATAGCTGCCTTATCAGATATGGCACGACAAGCGTTTTAATTGATACGGGTGGCTCAATATATAAAGACATCGCTAAAGACACGCTAATCCCGTTTTTGAAAAAGAAACAAATCTATAATCTCGATTTAGTGATAACCACTCATGATGACTATGATCATATGGGTGCTTTAGATTCTTTACAACATAACTTTTACGTAAAGAAATATGTGAAAGAAACGACAAAATTTCCTATTAAAATAGGAAATATAACTTTCCAAAACTATAATAATTATGCTGAATATGCGAGTGAGGAAAACGACAAGTCGCTAGTTATCGGATTCTCGCTTATGCATAAGGATTTCCTTATTATGGGAGACGCTCCAATCTCAATTGAAAAGGCCATCATGAACGAATATCAAAGTGTGCCTTGCGATATCTTGAAAGTGGGGCATCATGGCAGCAAGACTTCTTCGTGTTCTGAATTCATTTCTTATCTATCTCCTAAAGAAGCAATTATCTCTTGTGGGAAGAACAATAAATACGGACATCCTAATAAGGAAGTTTTGGAGGTTTTATATAAACACAACATAAAAATCCGAAGGACAGATGTAGAAGGAACAATTTGCTATTACAACTACATTTTTATGTAGTTTTTCACTAAATCTTTTTTATAATAAAGGTAATATGGTTTATCTCATTTACGGTAATCAGATTCCTGCGATTAAAAATCGCCTTAAAAGAATCATCAAAGAAAGACTCGATGTTATTGATGAAATGACATATGTTCGTTATGACGGAAATAACGTTAATGTCCAAGAAGCCGTCGATGACGCTAATTCGTTACCTTTAGGGTACGATCATAAATTAGTAGCTCTAGATAATTGCTATTTCTTAGAAAAACCAAAACCAAGAAATAAAATTGAGTCTGAGCAAGATTATCAAAAACTCAAAGATTTCATTGCTCATCCATCCGATGAGTCTGATCTTGTTTTAATCGCGACCACTTTATCTATAGATAAGAATAACGAGATCATCAAACTTATTGAAGAAAAAGGACAGATGGTCATGATTCCTGATCCAGATGCAAACAGCTGGGTAGAAGGAGTGAAGAAATATACACGTGAAAACTTAGGGATGAAGATTGATAACGATGCGATATATGAACTCGCAAATAGAACAGCAGGCGACGTTGCTTTATTGCAAAACAGCGCCATTAAGCTATCTTTATATACTGACCATGTGACATTTGAAGATGTGGTGAAGATGGTGGCACGTCCTTTAGAAGAGAACACCTTCCAAATCTTTAACTTTCTCATTCAAGATAAAAACGACAAAGCTCTTGGATTATATCGTGACCTTAAGGTTATGAACTATGAGCCTGTTACTTTGATTGGTATGCTCGCTAATCAATTTAGATTACTAAACGAAGTCTCTTACTTAAGTAAGACCGGTTTGGATAACGATGAAATCGCTAAAGAACTCAAGATTAAACCCATCAGGGTGCAAATATTAAAAAAGAACGTTGCAACAGTCTCCGAGAAGGCTATCAAACGTGCTTTAGAAGATTTATTTAACTTAGATTTACAAATTAAAAGCGGCCAAGTCGACCGCTTCTATGCTTTTGAATTATTTTTGATAAATTTCAAACGTCGTTAATTATTTAATGCTATTAACTAAACGTTGAAGTTCGCCTTTTTGTCTAGAGGCGGTATTTTTATGTTGGATACCATCGCTCACGGACTTATCAATAAGTCTGAAGGCCTTAACTAAAAGGGATTCGGCACTAGTAAGATCTTTCGCTTCAACAGCTAATCTGACTTTTTTGGAAGCAGTTCTGATTGCGCTTTTGGCGGAAGAATTTCTAATGCGAGCTTTTTCGTTGGTTCCGATACGTTTAATTTGTGATTTTATGTTTGCCATAGTTAATCCTCTTTCAATGTCGTTGGTTATGTTATCAAATATCAATAAATAATGCAATTATTTTTGTTCTTTTTTCGCTTCAGATTGTAGTTTAGCAACCTCTAAGACAAAATCATTAAGTGTCGCAAGTTGTCCTAAAACTTCTTCTGGTAAGGTGACTTCGAATGTGTCTTGGATTTCGTTGATAAGTTCAACATAGCTCATGGAGTCGCCTCCAAGATCGTTAATCCAGTGGGCATCATTTTCAATCTTATAAGTTGGGAGAATAAGAACTCTTGAGAAGATTTCTCTCATTGGTTCGAGTAATTCTGCGACAACTTCTTTATCAACACCCTCTAAAGAGGAGGTTTGCTTTTTCGCACCTAATTCGAAGTATTCGTTAGTGCCACCTTCAATAGCTTTCTTGACCATGAAGCGTTTCACTTTGATGCCGTTGGCTAATGGAAGTTTGTTCTTTGCGATGAAGATACGCGCAATCTTCACACCGTGTGGAAGAGTTGGTTCAATCTTCTTAACTTCTGCTTTGATTTCATCGATTTCTTTCTCACTCACTGTGTTATCTAATTCTAAGATAAGATCGACTTCCTCATACTTTGTGTTTGGAATCGCGATACCTAAAACCGCTAAGTGAGTGGTGTGTGGTAAACCTTGGAAGAAGATTTCGAGTTCATCAGGGAAGATATTTTCGCCATCAGCGTTAACGATGATGTCTTTAATTCTACCTTTGATGTAGCAGCAACCTTCTTTATCGAGTTCAGCGATGTCGCCAGTGGAGAAGTATCCGTCTTTATCAAGTTCAACGTCTTTTTCAACGCCACCAATGATTTCTCTCACGTGCATTGCAGGTGATTTAACGAAGAGTTCACCATGGTCTGGATTGTTCTTGTCGCTTGGGACGATCTTGTATTGAACACCATGGAATGGGTGGCCAATTGAACCTTTTAATCTTTGATTAACATCTTGAGATAATTCGACGGATGTAACGCCGAGTTCGGTCATACCGAAGCCGTTATATAAGTTATATCCGACACCATTGATGAATTCGATAGTTTCTTGAGAGATGAATCCGCCGCCAGAGATACAGTATCTAACCTTGTCGCCAAGGATTTGTTTTTGCACTTTCTTTCTAGCAATTCCTTTAGCGGCTAAACCAGCTTGTTTTTTGTCAATCTTGCCGGTGTTATATTTGACCATTTTATCAAGAAGGGCTTGTTTCTTCTCGTCCATCATGGCGAATTTTCTTTGTAAGCCTTGAG
>CAMKFP010000050.1 GCA_946411895.1 uncultured Caryophanales bacterium | reverse complement strand
AAGTAGAGTATTAGAATCTATTGAAACCGCGCTAGATTGGAGCCATGGTTTATTAATTATCTTAAGCGAAAAAGAAGAAAAACTTCTTTCTGATAAACATACCTGTCCAAAATGTGGCTTCTCCGTTCCAAAAGTGGAACCTCGTTTATTCTCCTTTAATTCACCTTTAGGCTATTGCCCGGACTGTAAAGGTTTAGGCATCAAACGCGAAGCGGATGAAAGACTTATTGTCCCTGATCCAGAAAAGAGCATTGGAGAAGGTTGCATTAGATATTATGCGAATACAGTGGGTACGAAGAATATCGACTGGCAGACTTTTGAATTACTTTGTAATTTATATAACATTCCACTTGATAAACCATGGAAAGATTTAACTAGAGAACAAAAAGATATCTGCTTAATGGGTTCTCCTAAGGAGCATGATTATGCGATTGTCTCCTCTAGTGGAAATAAGAACTATCACCATGGAAGAATTGAGGGTATCAAGGCTAAACTTGATCGTTTATATAACGAGACAACAAGTGAATTCACCCGTGAATGGTATGGCTCATTTATGAGAGATACCGTCTGTACGACATGTCACGGGGCTAGATTATCCGAAGAAGCTTTATCCGTTAAAGTGGGTGGGCTCAATATCTATGAAGTAACCTGCTTACAAATCAAAGATTTGAGAAACTACATTAGAGAGCTTCCATCTAAACTTGATAAAAATCAAAATGATATTGCCGCCTTGGTCTTAAAAGAAATCGATAACCGCGTCAGCTTCTTAATTGATGTCGGTTTAGAATATCTCACTCTTTCCCGTATGGCGATGACTCTTTCTGGTGGTGAATCGCAAAGAATAAGATTAGCCACACAAATCGGGTCTAAGTTGACTGGTGTTCTTTATGTCATGGATGAACCAAGTATTGGTCTACATTCAAGAGATTCGGCGAAACTCATCAATACGATGAAAGAGATGAGAGATCTTGGTAACACCATTATTGTCGTGGAACATGACGAAGAGACCATTAGAGCGGCGGATTATATCGTTGATATTGGTCCTGGCGCGGGTGTGCATGGTGGTGAACTCATCGCTAGTGGATCACTTTCTGAACTCATGAAAGCCAAAAATAGCGTGACCGCTGATTATTTAGCGGGTCGTAAATATATCCCTATTCCCAAAGAAAGAAGAATAGGAAACGGAAAGTTCATCTCCATTAAGGGAGCGTATTGTAACAATCTTAAGAAGATTGATGTCGACATTCCTTTAGGCGCGTTCGTCTGTGTGACTGGTGTCTCTGGTAGTGGTAAGTCCTCTTTGATTAATCAAACTTTGTTCCCATATCTAAAAGCTCATCTTGATGAAGAGAAGATTTTAGACGATATCAAAGTAAAAGAGATTGAAGGACTTGAGAATATTGATAAAGTCATCGATATCACCCAAGAACCAATCGGTAGAACCCCTAGAAGTAATCCTGCGACATACGTCAAAATATTTGACGATATCCGCGATATTTTCGCTCAAACCGTTGAAGCGCAAGCGCGTGGATACGATAAGGGTAGATTTTCCTTTAACGTCGCTGGAGGAAGATGCGAGAAGTGCTGGGGAGATGGTGTTGTTCGTATCCCAATGAACTTCCTACCTGACGTATACGTGAAATGCGACGCTTGTAATGGAAAGCGCTATAACGAAGAAACCTTACAAGTTACCTATAAAGGTAAAAATATCTATGATGTCCTTGAAATGACTGTTGAAGAAGCGCTTCACTTCTTTGAAAATCGTCCAGGACTCAAAAAGAAATTACAAACTCTATATGATGTTGGACTAGGCTATATCAAGCTTGGTCAATCCGCGACCACCCTTTCTGGTGGCGAGGCTCAAAGAGTGAAACTTGCTAACTACTTACAAAGAAAATCAACCGGTAAGACCTTATATATCTTAGATGAACCCACAACTGGTTTACATGTTGATGATGTAAAGCGTTTACTCGTTGTTTTACAACGTATCGCTGCTAATGGCGACTCCATATTAGTTATTGAACACAACTTAGATGTTATCAAAGTTGCGGACTATATTATCGATTTAGGCCCTGAAGGTGGCGATAATGGTGGTCAAGTTGTGGCTACTGGTACACCCGAAGAAGTTGCCAAGAACCCTAAATCATATACTGGTCAATATCTGAAAGATATTTTAAAGAAAGGACATTACGAATAAGATGGTACTGTTTTTCATATTTTTGTTTCTAACACTTGCTAGCTTAGGTGTCTCAATATATTTCAGTGTCAAAGAAGTTAAAAACACTGTTACCAAGATCCAATATAAGCCAACTTTTATCCGTTTAGCGATCTGTGGTGGTATCTATCTCGTCTCGATGCTCGTGATGTTTTTAGCTATCTACCCAATGAGAAACATCTCTCCACGCGGGATTGATGTCACTCAAGCGGTATTTGGTTCGATATTCCTCGCTATTACGACATTTGTCACTATTCATACATTTATTCTTCATTATTATGCAAAGCATAAGGATGAGAAGATTGACCGTATTTTGTTTATTACATTAATGGTCACTTTCCCCTTCCTTCCTTTGGCCTTTTTCCTACTCACTAATGGATATGCTGATTTTTTGACATACCCCTTATATAAGGCCATTGATTTCCAAAAAGGCTTTGTCACCTATGAAGATGATGGCGGTAATATCGCTTTCTATGCCTTATGTATTCTTACTGGTGCAGTCTTCGTCTATCTACTTTGTGACCATAAGATGTATCTCGAATATGGAAAACACGGTATCTTAGAATCCACCTTCTTAGTGGCTTTCCCTGCTGGTATTGTAGGTGCGCGTTTATTCTACGTATTAGGCGTCTGGGAAGCGGAATTTGCACACCGTGAATTCTGGCATGTTTTCGATTTCACCGAAGGTGGATTAACCATTTTAGGTGGTGCAGCAATGGGTATTGTCGTCGGTGTTGCCTGGTTCTTATGGAGAAATAAAAAGTACTCTATTTGGGTCGCGGTTGACGCGATTGTGCCAACCATTTTAATCGCTCAAGCATTTGGTAGATGGGGCAACTTCTTTAACTGTGAAGTGCATGGCATCGCTGTTTCTAGTAGTGGTTGGGAGTGGTTACCAAAGCTCATCTTCCATAACGCTCAGTTCTCAGAACATTATGGTTATGCTGGGGATGGACAGCTCTATGTTCCTCTCTTCTTTATTGAAGGTATCATCAACTTATTCGGCTTCTTTGTGTTAGCCCATCTATTTGGTAAGAAACTCTTAAAACACACAGAGCCAGGAGATTTAGCCTTTGGCTATATCTTATGGTATGGCATTACCCGTGTGATGCTTGAACCTCTTAGAGCGGATCAATATAAGATGAATACTTGGAGCTGGTATTGGTCTTTTGTCTTCGTTATCGCTGGCACACTCGCAATTGTCGTTAATCACTTAGTAAGAAGATATCTTCGTAAGAAAAAAGAACAATTCAACTATCATAAAAGAAGTAAAATCCAAGGTTTAATTGAGATGATTATCATCTCCGTTATCGGTGTGGCTTTACTCATCTCTGGCATCATTATCATGGCGAGCAATGAATACACCAAAGAAGTCTTATTTAAACCATTTAATGTCGGGCTTGTCTTAGCCTTCTTTGGAGTGACTATCTTGCTCCTACTTGGAATTTCTATTCCAAGATTCTTAGATGGGCAAAGAGCCTATCAATTAGAAGAGGAAGGACATGAATAAGAAATATTCTCTCATTCTTTTTGATATGGATGGCACGCTCGTCGATACTGACGAGATGATCCGTCAAAGCATGTACATCCTTTACGACAAGTATCGTGATGGAAAGCGCTCCCCAGACGAGGAGATTTACTATTTCTCTGGCCCTCCGATTAGAGAAACACTCGCTAAAGAATTCCCCCATATGGATTTAGATTTCATGTATGAAGAATTCCATAAGGTTTCTTGGGAATTATATAAACCATACGCTAAAGCGTATCCTGATGCTTATGAGGTCATTCATAAGCTGAAAAAAGCAGGATATAAACTTGGCGTTGTAACAAACAAAATACACGATACGACCATGTATTGTCTTGATTTGATAAACATGAGAGACATCTTTGATGTCGTCATCGGTTATAATGATGTTAGTGTTGGTAAGCCTTCTCCTGAAGGAATCCTTAAAGCTATGGAACTCACCAACATCAAAAACAAAGACGAAGTGCTCTATATCGGCGATAACAAAGTCGATTTAGATACCGCGAATAATGCTGGTGTTAATAGCGCGCTTGTCTATTGGGGACCTCGTGTCCTATCTAAAGAATTAAAACCAACGTTAAAGATCTCTTCTTATAAAGATCTATGGAGGAAGTTAGGCGATGAATAAATATGATGTTCTTGTTATCGGAGCGGGTCCGTGTGGTATTTCTACTGCCATTAGCTTAAAAAAGGCGGGCAAGAAAGTCGCTGTTATTGAAGGTTCCACTCCTGGAGGCAAAATCAATATTGCCCCTCGTGTTGATAATTATCCTGGCGAACATGAAATCCCAGGACCAGATTTAGCTTTTAAATTCTTTGAGCGACTCAATAACGAAGACGTGGAGATGATTCCTGAATTCGTGAAGTCAATCTCTAAAGAAGGAGATAACTTTGTTCTCTCCTTAGACTCGCAAGATCTCGAGGCGAAAGCGGTGATGATCGCCACTGGCACTCAAGAAAGAAAGATGGGCTTTGCTAATGAAGACAAACTTTTTGGACATGGCCTTTCCTATTGCGCGCTTTGTGATGGACATTTCTTTAAAGGCCAAGATATCGCCGTTATTGGTGGTGGAAACGTCGCCTTAAAAGAAGCTATCCATCTTGCTGGTTTAGCTCATCACTTATATGTCATTCATAGAAGAAACGAGTTTAGAGGCTCTTTAAAAAACGTCGAAGAATTAAAAGCATTCCCAAATGTCACAATTCTCACCCCTTATGTTCCTGTTGAGTTCTTAGGAGAAGAAAAGGTGACAGGCTTAAAAATTCAAAATGTGGAGACTAAAGAAGAAAAAATCCTTGAAATTCAAGGATTATTCCCTCTTATTGGCCAGATTCCAAACACTCAATTTGTCGAAAATCTAGATATTCTAGATGAATATAAAACCATCCCTGTTGATAAGAATATGATGTCTCGTCTACCTGGCATATTTGCTGGAGGAGACGTTCTTCCAAGAATCATTAGACAAATCTATCTTGCTGAACATGATGGAATGGTGGCTGCAAAAGGCATATTAGCCTATTTGGAGAGTAAATAATGGATAAGGAACTGATTATCTTAACCGGCCCTAGTGGAGCGGGTCTATCCTCAGCGAAGTTCGTCTTTGAAGAGCTTGGCTATTACATCGTTGATAATTTCCCAGGAGAAGCGATTGATTCTCTCCTTGATTCTTTTAATAAGCGTTTAGCGAAATATAACAAATACTGCTTAATTGTCGACCTTCATGATGCAGAAGATGTTTTAAACATCATCAAAACAAAGAAGGGTTTTAAGCCCACGCTTATTTTACTTAACGCGGATAGAGAGACCATTATTAAGCGTTTTACGCTT
>CAMKFP010000049.1 GCA_946411895.1 uncultured Caryophanales bacterium | reverse complement strand
AATAAGTAACGATTTTCATGAGCTAAGTAGGCTAATCTTTCTTCACCAACTTCTTCCACTTTCTTGACCTTCAAGGAATAGGTCTTGCCTGGAACGACAGCGTATGGAGAAACTTCAATGGAGAGTTCTTCTTGTCCGTTAAGTTTTTCTTGAAGGACTGAGAAGAGAGGAACTTTCGCACCTAAGAATTCCATCTTTTCGCCGCTGACTCTAGCTTTGAATTGGGAATATTGAGGAATCTTACTAATAAGAGTAATTTCAGTTTCACTATCGAAGAAGTGGACTTTATCAATCATTGGGGCGATGTTGATGACATCACCTGGATTGACTTGAGTGCCTTCCACGACTTTTAAGATGATGTTCTTGCCTTCATCTTTCATCGTGAATTCACCGGTTTCACTACCGATTTGACCATAGATATTGCATTCATTACCTAAGTGTTCAACTGTGTTGACAACACAGGATAAACCAGTTGGCTTTTGACTTAATTCTAAGTGGTCTGGTCTGATACCTAAGATGACTTTTCTATCGCCATGTAAGTAATCTTCATGGATTTTAGAAAGAGCTTCATATGGGAGTTTGATAACAGAATCATTTATAAACTTCACTTCCACATCGTCGCCAACTCTATTAAGAGTGACATCGAAGAAGTTCATTTGTGGTGTACCAATAAATCCTGCAACGAACTTGTTATATGGTTCATTATATAAGTTCATTGGGGTATCGATTTGTTGGACATAGCCGAGCTTCATAACGACGATTCTAGTACCCATTGTCATAGCTTCGACTTGGTCATGGGTAACGTAGATGAATGTAGTCGCTAATTTCTTATGCAATTTGGTAATCTCTGTTCTCATTTGAGCACGGAGTTTCGCGTCTAAGTTAGATAATGGTTCATCGAGTAAGAAGACTTTTGGATCACGAACGATCGCTCTACCTAACGCCACACGTTGTCTTTGACCACCAGACATGGCTTTTGGTTTTCTTTGAAGATAATCTTCAATGTCGAGAATCTTCGCAGCTTCTAGAACCTTTTCTTTAATTTCCGCTTCTGGCATATGACGATTTCTTAAACCGAACGCCATATTTTCAAAAACAGTCATATGTGGATAAAGAGCATAGTTTTGGAACACCATCGCGATGTCTCTATCTTTTGGTTCCATATCATTGACGAGTGTATCGCCGATGAACATGTCACCTGCTGTGATCTTTTCTAGACCAGCAACCATACGTAATGTTGTGGATTTACCACATCCAGAAGGACCGACGAAAACGATGAATTCCTTATCCTTGATGTCAATGTTAAAATCGTTGACAGCTTTGTGCCCGTTTTCGTACACCTTATAAATATGTGACAATTTTAAACTAGCCATAAAAACCTCCTAGTTTTATTAATTGTGTATAAATGATAATTTTATTTTACTATCTTTTCTTAGAAAGAAATAATATTTTTTTAATTAAGAACTTTCGCTCCACTCTTTTCTAGGCGAAGAACAAATTCACTCGCTAGAGGATCATAGGCATTTAAGAGGGCAAAACGCTTGCCGCTCTTTAGATATAAATAGTAGGTATTATCTTTATATTTTATGGTTTTAATCTTTTCCATTTTCACTTTTTTTCTCGCGAAAAGAACACTCTTATAAAGATAGCCGTCTCGTACCATTAAGTAGTTGCCAAATTGGACGAGAAGCATGAATAAAGCCACCACTGCAAAGATAGAGCCAAAAATAATCACAACAATGCGAATTGGCCATGGCTCATTGTTTACAATAAACAATAGCAATAGGGCAACTGAAAGGAGAAGCACCACCAAAGAAAAGATGATGACTCCTTTAGATTTCGATGTTTTTAAATCAGTGCTACGCATTTTTAGAAGGTGCTCGCATCATAGAATCCGTCTTGTGGATCGATATCGCCACTTTGCTTAATTGGATTCTTCCAGGTATTTCCACTGACAGTGGTTCCCTTGGCGAAGATCGCCATTAAGAAACCAGTCCAACGCTCAGCGTTAGAGATAAGTAAAATACCTTTTTCACTATTCCATGTATAGTCATGGCTATAGGTTGATTGACTACCGGTCCATGTCCATAAATAGAGTTCATAATCACTAATATAGGATGGGTTGAGATTAATGATATTAAAGTAGCCAGGGATAATTTCAATTTTATTGTAATTATAGATTCTGGTGACATTTAAGTTACCGTTTTCAGCATAGACTGTTAAAGTCATGCTCTTATTGACGTTCACAGTAACACTCTTAGAGAAGTTCACAGGTTGTTCGTCATTGATCTTATAGTAAGCTGTTTCAGCGTTTGTAACAGTGATTTTGGTCTTAAAGTCATTCATGAATGTACAGCTTCTATTCTCATTAGTAATAGTTGGTCTATGAGAGTTATTTGACCTAGTCAAAACTGCAACACCAGTTTCATGGAAATAAACTGTTGCTTTATGATTTTTCACCTCGAATTGACGATTGGTGATTTGATCAAAATAATATCCATCACTTAAATGAGGGAGTTTGACACTCACTTTTAAGCCTTGAGAAGCACGCACGTTGACCAATAAAGCGCCACCATCGGTAGCAGATGTTCTTTCGTTAACGAAAACGTTACCATCACTACTAAGGAATTCCTCTGCGCCAACAAAGCGATTATGGAATCTATTTGCGGCGCCAAAGAGGTCATTTTCAAAGTCATAGGAGAAAATCTTACCTATAGTCTGTTTGTCGTCACAGCGGGCGAAAAACATCGGAACCGTGTCTTTTCTAGAAGCAACGACAGCCCAGTTTTTGGCGAGTTTCTTTTCTGTGGAGTGAGAAGATTTCTCCTCGATATATGTATCGTGTGATTCCACCCAGGTCACTAAGTTCTCTGGAGTGGTGTTTTTGGTGTATTGAGCACTGACGATTTTGCTAGCATCACTACTAGTTCCGGCGGTGACATTACCAATATAACCATTGTCAGTTACTTTCATATATTTGGTGTAAGAGGACAAGTTCTTTCTTCCACCATCTAAATCGTTAAGAATTTCACCATAGGCGAATAACTCTTTGCCGTTGAATTTTTCTTTATAGTATTCTTTAGCAACACCTAATGTATTGGGCCAGAAGTCACTTGGTGTATTGACGTCTTCTGGAGTTTCAATATGTTTAGCAGCGTCAAATCTAAAGCCATCGACACCAGCATCAATACATTCTTTTAAGAATGAAAGCGCTCTTTCTTGTACGTATTCATTACCGGTATTGAGATCTGGTAAGCCAGAATAGAACTGGGTCACAGATCCGTTTGGTGAATGATGGAAGTATAAATCTTGATGATTATAGATTTCTGGTTCGTATTGGCCAACCTCTGGATCAACAATCGCTAATCCTTGAGAATCCTTTCCGCCAGTTGTCGCCATGTGGTTAAATACCACATCCACGACGATATCGATACCGTATTTATCAGCTTCAGTACATAAATCAATGAGTTCTTGTTTAGTGCCTAAAGGAGATTTTTCGGCAATGGTAAAGGAAACTGGTTGATAGAAGAAATACCAAACCGCGCCACCACTCTTAGGAGTTTGAACTGGTGAAGTTTGGACACCTTTAAAGCCAGCATCTTTAATCGCACCAAGATTGTCTTTAATTTGATTAAAGGTCCAATCAAAAGCCTGGAGAAAAACTCCATCGTTGAGACTTTCAGGAAGAGCGTCAACATAGCCATCTCCTGGGTCTTTTGGGGCATAAGGATCGCTAGATGATCCGCAAGCGCTTAAAGCGGTTGAAACAAGTAAAAGTGGTAAAAAGAATAATCTCTTCTTCATATACGTAACCTCTTAATATAAATATAAAATATTTTAGTTTACTAAACAATAAAAAAAGAGGTGAAGAATTCACCCCTTTTTGAAAACGTTTCTAATTAACGGCTACCTGCGATAGTAATAGCACTGTTAGCAGCGTCGAAAGAGACGAGGTATGTACCAGCGACTAAACATTTGATGTTGCCATCATGGTTTTCGAAAGCACCAGCAGGAACGGTAATATTTTCATTCCAACCGACATCTCCACCAGCCCAAGCGTGGTTCATACGAACTTTGAATTCATCGCCTTCAGCGAATGTAGCTTGAACGGACCAAATGCCGTTGTTTTCTGTCATATCAAGGTCATAATCCCAGCTATGTCCACCGAAAGAACCGATAAGGCTATAGGAATTTTCTGTTGGAGCATCTGTGTATTCTTGACCAGATTTGGCTTCAGTCTTAATTAAAGCGATACCATAGTTACAGCTTTCTTCAGAAGCTGGAGTTGTGTATTCGGCAAAAACGACGGTATAGATACCAGCGCCACCGATAACGACAGAGTCATCAGCCCAGGAGAAGCCATCTTCATCAGCAGCTTCTTGCCATGTTGGGACGAAGAAGTTACTTGGTGTTAAAACTTCAGCGTGTGCGGTGTGTGGATCTGGAATCCAGTTTTGGACTGCCCAAACATCATCTTCTGCACCGTATTGAGCTTTGACGATTTTGAAGGTATAAGAACCATTGGCGATCTTCTTTGCGCCATTGATCATCGCGGCTTTTGTATATCCGGCATCTTCAACACCGAATTCAACGCCTTTAATGAAGTGAACGCTCTTTAAAGCAGTTCCTTTAGCCTCTAATGCACTACCGACGGTTGCATCAAGAGTTTTGACTTCTTGAACTGTGGATTCTTTTAAAATGAATTCTCCACCACCGAAGTCCCAAGCAGCGCCACCCGCTTGTTCAGCGGTCTTGCCATTAACCTTTAAGCAAGCTGGGCCAGTAATACAATAGTGTTCTTCACCATCTTTGTATTTTGCGCCACCTTTGCCGCCACCACATGCTGCTAAAGCAAAAACACCTGTTAATGCTAAAACAGTAGCAAATAATTTTTTCATTATAAGATTTCCTCCTAAAAAAATTACATTTTTATTATGTATTTTAAAAAGCCAATTGTCAACAGCCCGAATAAAAAACATTTTATATATAAAAAACCCCGAATTTCGTCGGGGTTTTGCATGTTTTTTGTCTCACTTAGGCAGTTAAAGGTGTCTTTATGACAATACTTCCGAATGCATCTAGATTAATATGGCCTTCAGACACTTGAGCGTTGAGAGTGTTGATAACAACCTCTTCAGAGGCGTTAACGGTGAGTGATAATGGGCTAGCAAGAGAACCGTTTGCGTGATAGATTCTATACTCGTAATTATCATCTTGCACCTTAACGAACAAGACGCTTCCACCATTCAATGTAGAGGTGAATTCGGCTTGTGCTTTAGCTTGATTGTAATGTAGACCAGCACAGCTTTGTTTGAAAGCGATTAAAGATTTGTAGTTTTCAAACATATCAAGACGATTGGCTTTCCAAGAGTAGTTAATCTCATTGGTCTTATATGGAGAGGAATAGGAGTTCTCACTGACTTCATAGATGTCAGTAGGATTACCGTCTTCATCCTTCATATAAACTGGATTACCATCATTATCATAAACGATCTTGGTTCTGAGCATTTCTTCACCTGCCAACATAAATGTCGTGCCTTGAGATGTGAAGATGACAGAGTTCGCTAAGACGTTCATTTTGGCGATCACTTCTTCATCATAGATGCCCGCAGCGATGCAGCGGTCATGGAGAGTGTAGTTATCGTGACATGTCACATAAGTGACGGTCTTATATGGATCTTTGGTAGCAGAGAAAGTTTCACCCTT
>CAMKFP010000048.1 GCA_946411895.1 uncultured Caryophanales bacterium | reverse complement strand
AAAAACAAATAAAACACAAATCACAAAATGACTTCTTTTTCTTCTCTAACACATCGCTACTTTTGGTGCTATAATCATTACTATGGTACGTCAAGACATCACTACTTTTATCGCCTCAATCCCTAGCGATATCACTATCGTTGCAGCCACTAAATATGTGGACTCTTTTGATATGAGAAAGCTCTATGATTCAGGCATTAAAAACTTCGGTGAGAACCGTGTTGATTCCTTCTTAAATAAATATAATGATTTAAAAGATCTTGATGTCACTTGGCACTTTATCGGTCATCTTCAAAGAAACAAGGCCAAAGAAGTCATAGGAAAGATCGATTATCTTCATTCGCTTGATTCCTTAGACTTAGCTAAAATCATTAACGAGCGCGCCCAAAAACCACTTAAATGCTTTATCGAGGTTTCTATTAATTTAGAGGAAACAAAGAACGGAGTTCCATTCATGGAACTTGAGCCATTTATAAAAGAGGTTCTCAAGTTTAAAAACATCGAGCTCGTTGGTTTAATGATGATGGCAATTAAAGAAAGTGAAGAGAACTCTCTTAATCATCAGTTTGAAAGTCTTAGACTCTTAAGAGACGAGATGGAGAAGAAATTTAACATTAAACTCCCATACTTATCTATGGGAATGAGCGATGATTATTTGGAGGCCATCAACCAAGGAGCCACTCATATTAGACTTGGCCGTATCCTTTACGAGAGCAAATAAAAAGACATAGACGAATCTATATCTATTTATATACAGGTACTTTGTACCTGTTTTTTATTCATCAGATGGTTTATAGCCAGCTTTAGAGACAAGATCAAAGATGACTTGTTTGTCTAAAGAGGTGTCGACTTCAACTTCCTTGGTGTCTAAATTGATTGATACGTCGTTGACTCCTTCAACAGTTAAAGCTTCCTTAACATGGGCGACACAGTGGTTGCACATCATGTCTTTGACATAGAACTTCATCGCTAATTCCTCCTGTTCCATCTTTATTAAATTTAATCTTAAGGCATTTAAACACACACAAATACTACTTAAGCTCATACAAATGGCCGCAATCATTGGAGAGAGTTGACAATTAAAGGCATAATAGAACGCTCCAGCAGCTACTGGAATAGTGATAGCATTATAGAAAAACGCCCAGAATAAATTGAGTTTGATATTTCTAACAGTGCGTATTGAAATGTGATAAGCATTATAAGCATCAAGTAAATTTGAACGCGTTAAAACGATATCCGCTGAACTGCGAGCAATGTTAGTTTCATTCATTGCTACACCAACAGTAGCGCTCTCTAAAGCGACTGAATCGTTGATGCCATCGCCAACCATCATGACGCGGTGTCCTTGCTCTTCATATTGCTTCACGATATTAGCTTTATCAACGGGTAATAGGTGAGGAAAGACCTCGTCAATACCTACCCTACTTGCAATATCTTTTGCAGTAAGTTCATTATCACCTGTAAGCATGATAAGTTTGATGCTGTGTTTCTTAAATAGCGCGATAGCTTTAGCAGCACTAGGTTTAATAGTGTCCCTCATAATCACATAGCCGAAATAGTCTTTTTCATTAAAGAGATGAACGACACTTCCGACTGTCTTGATCTCAGGCACTTTATGATTAAATTGCTTCAAATATGCTTCATTTCCCGCATAATATTTTGTTTTTTCAATAATTCCAGAGATTCCTCTCCCAGCTTCAGCTTGATAATCAATAACATCCAATAGCTCTCCTTCATAGCCATTTAAGATTACTTTCGCCAATGGATGATTGGATTTATTCTCTAAAGAAGAAAGGATTTTATTAGCTTCAAAATCAAGCGTGGATTCCACAACTTGCATTTTACCCTTCGTTATTGTTCCAGTCTTATCGAGCATGATGGTGTCAATGCCTCTCATTCTTTCAAAAACTTCAGCCTCTTTCACAAGGATATGATTCTTGCTCGCTTTCAAGGTTGAGACCATTACACATAGAGGTGTAGCAAGCCCTAAAGCGCATGGGCAAGAGATGACTAAAACTGAGATAAACATCTTCAAGGCAAATGTGAATTCTTTACCAGCAATAAGCCAGATTGATAAGGTGATTAAAGCGATCAAAATGACAATCGGAACAAACCAGAGAGCGACTTTATCGACAATCTTTTCAATCTTCATTTTGCTACTCGAAGCACTCTCAACCATCTTGATGATTTCATTCATCGTGGAGTTCTCACTTGTCTTAGTGACTCTAATGAATAGTGTTCCCTCTTGGTTCTTTGAACCACTCATAACAGTGTCGTTTTCCTTTTTGTGGACAAATAGACTTTCTCCAGTTAATGAAGATTCATCAATATTGCTTTCTCCTTTAATAATCTCTCCATCTAAAGGAATAAGATCAAAAGGTCTGACTTCGATAATATCTCCGACCTCAATAGAATCAGTTGGGACAATAATAGAACTCATTTCTTCAAACTTAAGAACGTTCTTTGGGACCAATTCCATCAATAAATCTAAGGCTTTTGTGGTTTGTTTTTTAGAGAGACCTTCAAGATATTTTCCTATGGAAACAAGAGTAAGAATCATCGTGGATGAATCAAAATACAAGGCATGCATATAATTCATCGCAATGTCCATATTTCCTAAAGAATAGTTATATTGGATAAGCACTAAACTGACACAAGCATAGATAAAAGAGGCTGTTGAGCCTAATGCGACAAGAGAATCCATGTTAGGTTTAAGCTTAAAAAGCTTAGAATACCCACTTGTAAAGTAATGGAAGTTAAGCGCGATGATGATGAGTGTGAGTGTGAGTTGCGTATAGGCGTTCACGAGCATAGATGGACCATCGTGATCCAAAAATGGTGGTAAGGGGATATGAAACATATCCGCCATAGCGATATACATTAAAACGATAAGAACAACGATAGAAGCAATTAACTTAATCTTCGTCTTATTAACTGTCTTTTCTTGTTTCTTTAAGTAATCGTTTTCATAGACACTGGCGCCATAACCAGCGCTTTTTACAGCGCTGATGACTTTGTCATCATCTATTTCTTTATCAGAACTAACGTCCATTGTGTTCGTGAGCAAAGAAACCTCACAAGAGAGACCTTCTAATTTATTAACTGCATTGCTCACATGGGCTGCGCATGCTGCACAGCTCATACCCGTGATGTTATACTTTTTCTTCATGTTATTTCATGACTTTCTTGAGAACTTCAGAAATCTCTTCGAGTTTTCTGGCCTTATCATTTTCGGAGGAATATAAAACACAGTGATGAAGATGAGCATCTAAAATTTCTACGTTGGCTTTCTTTAAGATTGCGGAAGCTGCTAAAAGTTGATTTGAGATATCAATGCAATACGCACCTTCATCAATCATCTTTAAAATTCCTTCAATTTGACCTTTAGCGGTGTTAAGAAGTTGTTTAATTTGTTTTTCATCTGCCATCATAAGCGTTTCCTCCCACCCCCGGGGGGTGTCTATCTTTAGAATAGTCCTTTTAAATTTTCCTGTCAATTCATATATTTATATGGAAAAAGAAAAATCTTTCAGTATAATAATCCCCATGAAAGAGAGAAATTGACCTATGGATAGAGAAATTAACGAGATCATCGCTCAAGAATTAAAAAGACAAAACCAAGGAATCGAACTCATCGCTTCGGAAAACTATGCCTCAAAGGATGTTAGAGAAGTTTGTGGTTCTATTTTGACCAACAAATACGCTGAAGGATATCCAGGAAAAAGATATTACGGCGGCTGTGAATTCGTCGATCAAATTGAAAATTTGGCCATTGAAAGAGCTAAAGAATTATTCGGTTCTAAGTTTGCCAACGTTCAACCACATAGCGGTTCCCAAGCTAACGCTGCTGCTTATCGTGCCTTACTTCCTGAAGGCGGAAAGATTTTATCTTTAGTCCTTGATGATGGCGGCCATTTAACTCATGGATCTCCTGTAAGTTTCTCTTCTCATTTATATAACTTCGTTCATTATCCATTAACAAATGGTCATCTTGATTATCAAAAGCTTTTAGAAATCGCTGAAGTCGAGAAACCAGATGTCATCTTAGCCGGTTATAGCGCTTATCCTTACGCGATTGATTTCAAGGCTATCAAAGATATCTGCGATAAAGTCGGTTGTTACTTCATGGTCGATATGGCGCATATTGCTGGCTTAGTTGCCGCTAAAAAGCACATGTCCCCAGTTCCATACGCCGACATCGTGACTTCCACCACCCATAAGACTTTAAGAGGTCCTAGAGGCGGTCTCATTCTTACGAATGATGAAGAACTCATCAAGAGAATTAACTCCGCGATTTTCCCATATTATCAAGGTGGACCACTCGAACACATCATCGCTGCGAAAGCCATTTGCTTCAAAGAAGCATTATCTAAAGAATTCGAAGAATATGCTTCTCGCGTCATTGAAAACACCAAGGCTTGTGAAGATGAACTCGCTAGACTTGGAGCAAAAGTATCTGGAACAGATAATCACTTGTTCTTACTCAATGTCTTAGACACCTATGGCATTACTGGTAAGCAAGCACAAGTCCGTTTAGAGAATATCTTTATCACCACAAATAAAAACATGATTCCTGGTGATACACTTCCACCCAATAAAACTTCTGGCTTAAGAATCGGTTTTGCCGCCACAACAACTAGAGGCTGTACAAAACAAGATGCCGAAGAAGTCGCTAGAATCATTAACTCCTATTTAAAAGGTGAACTTAGCGACGAAGAAGGACAAAAAAGAGTTCTTGCTCTCACCTCTAAATGGAAGAATATTGAAGAACTTTAATGAAATTAAAAAGATCTCGCTTGAGATCTTTTTTCTTTATTCGTCAACTTTTCTGACCGAGACTCTATGATATATCTCTCCTATCAGTCTTGTAATGACATAGAAAGAGATAAAGACAAGAATCACAATACTACCAATCAATAAGTTGAAATCTTTAATGAACACCGCGAAGACCACCGAGGTGATACAAATCGCTAAGGAAGCTAAGAAGACCGGGATTGCCGCATAAGCAATGAAATTCTTCTTTTCTGCAAATGAGGCAGTTCCCACGATAGAGCAGACAAAGCAGGCTACGGAGATGCCGATATTACAAACGATATTAGCGATGCCTTTATTAATGTCATTAAGGTGCGCGGCCACAGTAATCACGGATGTATAGACGTGAGTGATAGATAAACCTAAAAGAACCGCGGAAACAAACATTCCTGAGCCTTTAATAAATCTATTAATGGCGAGTTCTTGGACAAAGAGCGCTCTGATATCTCGCTCATCTAAAAGCGAAAGCGTCTTTCCACCACGCGAGACAAAGGAGACCGAATGGAGATGTTTTACTAAAAGTAAACCAACACGTTTTGCTTTATTTGGGGAGATGAATAAGATATTAAAAGCCTCCCAAATCATCACGCCACAAACGAGATTGATGACTTGCGTCCATAAGTCACTTCTCACGTCATTGCCCCACCACTTATTGGCGACCATAATCGCGTTAAAGAGCAAAACAATAAGAGCGAAAGAAATGGAAAAGCCATGGACGACCCATCTCCGTTTTCTTTCTCTAACAAGTGGATAGTTAAGATATTTAAGTTGATCGATGAAATCATCTTTCATGTCGTCAGCGGAGCGGTTTTCATAATCATCGATATGGAATTTGATGTCCGCACTATAAGATTTAGGGAAGGTCTCAATCTCTTCCACTAAGCGCAAAGCGATGTCACGAGA
>CAMKFP010000047.1 GCA_946411895.1 uncultured Caryophanales bacterium | reverse complement strand
TTCATCAACGATTTTAATAAAGGCCATCGTCTCACCTTTTTTGGTGTGAATAATATTAATATTCTTCAAAATACCTGCAATAGTGCTGTTTCTTTGCTCTTTTGCATCTAAAATGGAGACGACGTTATTAGCCGCTAAAAGGTCTTTTTTATAAGTTAATGGATTGGCGCTTAACAAGATACCAATCGATTCGAATTCTAAGTCTAAGTTATCTAATGGGATATCGTGTTCCTCATTCATCGCTGGCTCAAGCATAGAGGCAATACCAATAGAGAGCTGGCCGTCCTCTTTATGGGTGAGCTCCGCAAATTGAATCGCGGATTTCGCACTTGCTCGCATTGAGGCGCGAGATGGATATAAGACATCTAAGGCACCAGAGTTCACTAACTTAATGAGTTGAGTCTCAGTCAATTTATAAGCATACATACGTCCAGCAAAGTTAAAATAGGACTTAAATGGTCCATTTTCTTCTCTTTCATATAGAATATGAGAGACCATTTGGTCATTAATTCCAGAAATAGAAGATAGAGGGAACACTAAAGCATTATCGCTGACAATAAAGTTCTTCCCGCTCTTGTTGATATCAGGAGAAAGAATCTTGATACCAAGAGATTTCATTTCGTTAACGTAATCGGAAAACTTCGTGTCACTGGTGGAGGCGCTGGTCTCTAAGATAGAAGAATAGAACTCTAAAGGATAGTGGACCTTGAGCCACGCCATACGACAAGCCAAGATACTATAAACAACAGAGTGAGATTTATTAAAGCCATAGTTAGCGAATCTTAAGATGTGATCAAAGACATCTTTAGCGACTTTTTCGGAGTGACCGTTTTTGATTGCCCCTTCAATAAAGTCTTTCTCGCTTGCCATAATTTTGGCTTTATCTTTTTTAGAAACCGCTCTTCTAAAGATGTCCGCTTCTCCTAAGGAGAAACCCGCCATCTTGGTGGCGATTTGGTTAATTTGTTCTTGATAGACGATAATGCCATATGTCTCTTTTAAGATGTCTTTTAAGTCATCGGAGACATATCTAAATGGGACATTGTCGTTCTTTCTACTCGCGTAGTCTTTAATAGAGTCCATTGGGCCAGGTCTAAATAAGGCAAGGAGAGCTACGACATCATTAAACTCTTTTGGTTTAAGAATCTTAATCGCTCTTTTCATACCAGAAGATTCGAGTTGGAAAACGCCCATGGTTCTTAATGATGAGATAAGTTCAAAAATCTCTTTTTCTTCATATGGGATGTCTTCAAACTTCATAGTGAAGTCTGGATGATGGAGTTTGATTAAATCTAAGCATCTAGCGACAGTGGTGAGGTTTCTTAATCCTAAGAAGTCCATTTTTAAGAAGCCTTGTTCTTCTAAATAAACACCTTCATATTGCGAGATGTAATTATCATTAAAATCAATAGAGACAGGCATAGCCTCTTCAATTGGATCATTATTTAAAATGACACCTGCTGCGTGAAGTCCACTTTGACGGGGAAGACCTTCAATCTTGCCCGCTAAAGAGATGATTTGTTTGAAGTAATCATCGCTATCAACGATCTTCTTGAATTCTTCAAGATATTTATATGATTGTCCTAAGGTGTACTTAGGATTGGTTAAAAGTTTAGTTAATAAGACAACGTGTCTTTCTGGAATTTGATAGACTCTTCCAATGTCTCTAATAGACTGACGAGAGGCAATGGTTTGGAAAGCGACAATATTAGCGACTTTATCATGGCCATATTTATTTCTTAAATATTCAATGACTTCGTCTCTTCTCGTGTCCATAAAGTCGACGTCAATATCTGGCATTGTTTTACGATATGGATTAAGGAATCTTTCAAATTGAAGTCCATATTTGAGAGGGTCAACTTCGGTGATGTTAAGTAAATAACTAACAAGTGAACCTGCAGCGCTTCCTCTACCCGCACCGACGAGGATGTCATGAGATTTAGCATAGCTAACATAATCACCCACCAAGAGGAAGTAATCGCTATACCCCATGTCAGAGATGACTTTTAGTTCATAATTTAAACGAGAGACGTATTCTTCTTTATCGTCTAATCCCTTTTGTTTAAGAGCGGTATAAGCGAGCTCTTTTAATTCTAGATTGCTATCACCTTTGCTATAGTGGAGCATCTCTCCTCTTTTGAGGGCAAAGTCAAAAGTAGAACGCTCAACAAGTTTAATGGTGTTATCCATTTCTTGAGGGGTATAGATTTTCGCATAGTTATTAACGGAGTAGAAGTATTCTTGTCCAACGGCTTCTTTTTCTTCGATGGTCTCGTTATTTGCAATCGCCGTGACGATATTCATAACAATCGCATCGTCTTTTTTGAGGTATTTGATTCTTGGGAAGGCAATACATTCATAAGAGAAGTTATTAGCGAACTCTCTGACCTTCTTTGCATAGTCGATTTCTTCTTTACTGGTGACCTCAATTCCAAGATAGAAATCAGAGTTAAAAATCTTGCTAAAATCAATCAAATACTTCGCAAAAGCCTGTAAATTCTCGCTATTTTCGTTGAATTTGTCTTTAAACGCTCCATGATTAGTTTCAACAATTGCCACTACTCCAGTGTGGTTACTAGAGAGATATTTAAGATCAAATTCTTGCTTTTGAATCGCTAAGGAAATGTTAATCAAAGAGTGATATCCCTCTTCGCTTATCGCGTATAAAGAAAGATTGGTCTCTTCAATAACAACGTTCATACCAATGAGGTATTTCTTATTCGCTGCTTTTAAGATGTTAACAAATTCAGGGACCCCATAAAGCACTGCATCATCGCTTAAGCCCAAAGCAAAATAATCTTCGCTCTCTAAAGCTTTAGCAATTTTTTTCATGGTCAAACCACTTTTTAAAAATGAATAACCAGAGATAATGTGTAAGGGGGCGAATTGTCTCATACAAATAGTATATATTTTTATACTAAAAAAGGTAACAAATATTGCTACCTTTTTCTTTCGATTTTTCTTATTGATTAGAAGAGCTTATCGAGTTCTTCAATTAAGCGTGGGAGATCATCAATGCTATTGAGTTTAGCGCCACTAGCTTGAGCGTGGCCTCCACCTTCAAACATTGTCGCCACTCCGTTGATGGCTTTTTCTTTAGAACGGATAGAGACTCTCCAACATGGTTCTTTATTATCTTCGGTGATAGAACACCAAGCGTTGATGCCTTCGATGTTAGCGAAGATGTTGACGTTTTCTTTACCTCTTTCAGTGGTAATCTTGAGGTCTTGTTGGATTTGTCTATCTAAGACATAATAGGCAACACCTTTAGGTGAGACTTTGAAATTATTTAAGACGTAAGCGGTGACATATAAATCATCGAGTTGCTTTTGATACATCTTTTGATAGGTTTTAGAAATATTCATTCCACTCTTGATGAGTTCACCAGCGATTTGGAAGGTGTGCTCACTAGTGGAGGAGTATTGGAATCTACCAGAGTCACCCACTAAAGCGGTATAGAAGTATTCTGCAGCTTCTGGGCTCATCTTATAGTCGCCCTTGAAGTTCTTGAGCATGTTAACGACTATTTCAGTAGCCGCCGCTGCTTCAGTATTCACAATTTCCACATCGGCAAAGTCTTCGACTTTTGGATGGTGGTCAATCTTGATGATAAATTTACCTTTTTTCCATCTTGGGTCGGCAATACGGGATTCGTTGCCAACATCTAAGATGAATGTGAGGAATGGTTTTTTAAACCAATCTTCACTTCTGGTGTCCATTTCTGGATAAACACGAGGAGTGAAAGTGACATGGTTATCACCAAAGACACGGACTTCTTTTTCTGGGAAGTTGTCTTTGATCCAAGTCGCTAAACCCATTTGGGTGCCTAAAGCATCAAAATCAGGCATGATATGACGGAAGATAGCGATTCTATCGTAGCGTTTAATCGCTCTAAGAACTCTTCTATATTCTTTAATAAATGGTTCAGCGAATTTCTTCATTTCTGGACTGAGGGCCATAATTATTCTCCTTTTAAACACATGGTATAGGCATCTCTAGCAATCATGACTTCTTCGTCGGTTGGGATGATGGCCACTTTGATCTTGCTGTTTGGTGTGGAAATAAGAGCTTCCTTGCCATGAATAGTGTAGTTTAATTCTTCATCGATCTCGACACCGAGGGCTTCTTTGATTAAACGACAGACATCTCTTCTGGTTCTTGGTTCGTTTTCACCAATGCCAGCGGAGAAGATAATCATGTCGCATCCACCTAAACGGACAAAGTATTGACCGATGTAGTCAGCGATACGACGGTTGAATAACTTATTAGCGAGGATACATCTCTCATCGCCTTCATCAACACCTTTTAAGATGTCACGGGAATCGGATGAACCACCCACACCTTTAAAGCCAGATTGCTTATTGAACATTTGATAGACTTCTTCAGCGGATTTACCTGTGACGTGGACAACATAGTTGAAAACACTTGGATCCATATCACCTGTACGTGTACCCATCATGATGCCTCCTAAAGGAGTGAGACCCATTGATGTAGCGACACATTTTCCGTTTCTAATGGCAGAGATAGAAGCACCAGAACCGATGTGGCAGGTGATGAGTTTTTTGTCTTTAGCACCCTCTAAATATTTTTCGGCTTCTTGAGCGAGATATTTATGGGATGTACCATGAGCGCCATAACGTCTGATGTCATATTTCTCTGTTAATTCATATGGAATTGGGAAGACATAGTCTTCTTCAGACATAGTTTGATGGAAGGCTGTATCAAATGTCGCGATCGCTGGACAATTAGGAAGGACCTTCTTGAAGGCTCTAAAACATGTTAAGTGAGCCGCGTTATGAAGTGGGGCTAAACCGATTAAGGATTCGATCTTTTCCTCGGTATCCTTATCAAACATTGCGGAACCAGAGAAGTATTTACCACCTTGGACTATTCTATGTCCAATAGCTTTAATATCATCAAAGCTCTTGATAATGCCTAATTCAAGGAAGGCGTCCACAACTGTTTGAGCAGCGACAGCGTGATCCTTGAACACTGGGAATGTTTGTTTCTTCTCCCCATTATATTTGATTGTGAAAATCCCATCTTCTAAACCGATTCTTTCACAGTTTCCAGATGCGATAACTTTTTCTTCTGGCATCTCATATAATTTGAATTTTAAAGAGGAGCTACCAGAGTTAATTGTCATGACTTTTGCCATATTATTTACCTCTTAATTTTCCACCAATCATTATCTCATAAAAGAGACTCGCTTTCAATTTATTGAAATAGTTTTTTGACAAAAACATAAGAAAAATACTAGAAAATAGGTTAATAATTTATGATAAATCATTCTCTCTTTTTTGCTTAAAAATTACAATGATAGTATGATAAATAGTTGGAAGAAATTATACATGAAAAAGAAATTAATATTAGGATTAGTTGGTGCAACTGTACTTGGCATTGGCACTGCTGGATTTTTTGCATCTCGTGGAGTGAATTTCTTCAAATTGAAAGCTGCAGGTACACAAGATAAATATGAATTAAAAATTGATGCTTCTTGGTTAAAGAATGTTGATGAAGAAAACTATTATTTTGATTTAGCAGGAAAAACGCCAGCTTCTAACACTAATTTTGCTATTGAAGGCTGCTCGGTTTCCTGTAGTGAAACCCCACTTTTTGGTGGAGACTACATTTTTGATATAACTGAAACATCTGAGTACAATTCATGTTTTGTTCAAATCGATGCGTATCTTTTAGATACCGGCGATCTCATTGATTATTATCTAGTCGGATATTTTGATGGTGTTTATAACAATCATTTTCAAGATACTAACTGGTTAATTTCTGATGACGACGGTGCAAAAGAAATATATATTTATTTTGAATTTTTAA
>CAMKFP010000046.1 GCA_946411895.1 uncultured Caryophanales bacterium | reverse complement strand
TAACGACGAGGAATAAGCCGCCGAGCATCATGAATAAACCGAAGTTATCACTGGCTGCACGTTTAGCTAAGACAAGACGGTTTTCATAGGAAGGATCGTGTTTCTTATCTTCTAAGATAAGTTCTCTTTCCTTGTTGAATAAGCAAACAAGTAAGATCATGGTTAAGACAATAGCTACTGGTAAAGCGGCAATTGCATAGTTAGAAACCGCAATCACTCTTACGAGTGCGTAGAAGCCAACTGCCATGATGCCAGAGAATAAGCCAATAGCAAGGGCGCTTAAGCCACGAGATACTTTGTATCTGAGCATTAAATAGAGACAGTACACTGCTAAGGCAATGCTGACGCCTAAGATGATTTTACCAAGAGCTGGTTGAGATGGGCTAACAGCGGTTCAACTCTTATAGGAAACTGTAAGTTTAGAGTCAGAGAGGAATAAGTCACTCGCAGCCACTTCTGGAGATTCAAAGATTTCTGCAAGAGTCACATCATTGTCAACTCCAGCAGAAGTCTCATAATAGGCTTTCATGGATCCTTTTAATGGAGAAGATAATTCAGCGACGATGACGTAGAAATTAACAGTCTTCACGGAATCATCAACATAGAAGGATTCAGAGTAATCACTTTCATATAAAGTGTATTCTTCAACGTAAGTGGATAAAGCTTTAGCTTTAGAGGCATCTTCACCTTCATAAACATAGAGTTTAGAAAGGAATTCATTAGCTTCATCTGTATTGAGCGCGACCGCGGTAGAAGACGAAGTTTCAAAATAGATCTTACTGGAGATACTTCTAGCAGAATTAGAGTAGGTGCTATAACCTGGAAGGAAACTAAATAAGAGTGTGCACACTAAGGCAGCGCAAGCGCAGACACCAGCGATAATACCAAATGGTTTTCTTCTCTTTGAGAAGTCTTTACCAGCGGATAAGCCATAGTATGTTTGCTTTTCTTCTTTAGAAATATCTGGAACTTTGGTTTCATCAACACCGAAGTAGTTGTATTTGTTTTGTGCTGCACTAGCATTGGTGATGAGCCACATCATACCTCTTAAACCTAAAAGGTTGAGGACTAAGGAGGCTAAGCCACCCATAACTGTGACAGCAGCAAATGTTCTCATTAAGATGCCGCCAAAGATATAGCAGAAGACACCAACGACGATTAAGGCGACGTTGATATCAACGATTGGAAGCAAGGATTTTCTTGCAGCTTCAGCATTGGCTTTCTTCACGCTACGTCCGCGATAAGCTTCATCTTTAAACTTAGCGGAATAAATAATTCCACTAGCAGCAGAGACTAAAGCCACTAAGACGAGGGCGACGATGCCCATTAAGTTGAATTCAGCGGTTAAGAAGTTAATAGCCGCTAAACCAAATAATGTGGTACCGGTTGTCATGGTGATAATACCAAGGGAACCGAGTCTAGAATAATAGACGACAAATAAGATGCCTAATAAGAGAGCGCCTAAGGAAGCAAGGAGAGCTCTGCTGTAAGCAGGAGAGACAATTCCATCCCCTAAATTAAGAATATTCTCAATGGAGGCAGGAACAGCATTTTTATACATCATAGTGACTCTATATGGGAGATCACTAGCATTTAATAAGTTAATGGTGAAATAAGCGTTTTCATAGGCTTGCTTTCTAGCGGTTGGGCCTAAAGCAGAGGTGATGTTGAGTTGAGTGAACAATTTGTTTTCATCATGATATTGTTGTTCAGCATCTTCCATGACGACGAACTTATTTAATAAGTGAGTGGTCGCAAACTCTTCTCTTTTGTCTTCTTTGACCATATCTTTAACTGTGTTAACGTCAAAGTTATACCAAAGGTATAAATAGTGAGCAGTTGTTGCTTCTTCACCCTCACCAGAGGTTTCACCAGCACCTTCATTAGCGTTTTCAAAGACGACTTTGTATTGGTCATCTTCTGTATCGACAGGGAGTAAAATAGCAGGATATCCGTTAATTGTGCCTAAGGAAGCTTTTTCACTAGTTAAGAAGTTTTCTTCACCATCATCACTACCAGCAGTAGATCTCTTACCAACGACGACGTCACCGTTATAGTTGGAAAGGGCTAAAGAGCCATCAAATGTCAAATAAGTAATGATGTTATTTAAATGACTTTCGGTTTCTTGTGCTAAAGAAACGCGAATGGTATCACTACCTTGAGTGTCGACGGTAAAGCTAGAAACGTCAGCGGTGTTTAAACGCTTAATCATTTCATTAGCAATTCTTTCAACAGCGGGATCTTCTCCCTCTTCTTCTGTTAAATGAATATCTGTTTCTGTGGAATCTTTATCGGAAATACGGAAATAAATTTCGGTTCCGTCTCTATATTCCATGTTGGCGTTGACATTCACTAAGATATTAGAGAATGAAGCGCCCATGCAAACTAATGCGGTAAAAGCTAGAATTATATAAGCCCAAATTCGACGCATATGTGCTATCCTCCTGCGATAAAAAGCGCGCGTAAAAGCGACTATGTAATAACATACATTAAAAATAGTAATTATTCAATAACTTTATATAAATATAAAACAAAAAGAACCCTAGAAGAGAGTTCCTTGATGTTTAATTTTGAGGTGTTTGTATGCCTTATCAGAGGCGACACGACCACGCGATGTTCGATCAATAAAGCCAATCTGTAAGAGATATGGTTCATAGACGTCTTCGAGATTGTCGATTTCTTCACCAATGGCATTGGCTAAAGTTTCTAAGCCAACTGGTCCACCATTAAATCTTTCAATAAGAGTCATGAGATATCTGATATCAACATCATCTAAACCGATGGAGTCAACCTTAAGAGCTTGTAAAGCTTCTAAAGCATCATAAACAGAAATCTCGTCTTTTCCTTTATAGTTAGCGAAGTCTCTCACTCTTCTAAATAGACGGTTAGCAATTCTTGGAGTGCCTCTACTTCTTTTAGCAATCTCGGTAGCTGCAGCATCTTCAATCTTACAGTTAAAGACACGAGCAGTTCTTTTGACGATTTGTTCAATCTCATCAATATCATAGAAGTTGAGCTTGTCGGTAATACCAAATCTCGCTCTTAAAGGAGAGGATAAATTTCCAGCGCGAGTTGTCGCGCCAATTAAAGTGAATGGAGGAAGGTCTAAAGTTAAGCTTCTTGAGCCGTTTTCGCGGTTAATCATAACTGAAAACTTAAAATCTTCCATCGCTGTGTATAAACTCTCCTCCACAATTCGGGGGAGTCTATGTATTTCATCAATGAATAAAACGTCACCAGGTTGTAGGTCAGAAAGTAATGCGGCTAAATCACCGGTTCTTTCAAGTGTCGGACCACTCGCAACATGGATATTGGCGCCCATTTCATTAGCGATAACATAGGCTAATGTCGTCTTTCCTAAGCCAGGAGGGCCATAGAAAAGAATGTGGTCAAGTGGTTCGTTTCGATGCAAGGCTGCACCAATAAAAATCTTAAGATTCTTTTTCAAATCCTTTTGACCGACGTATTCAGCTAATGTTTGTGGACGAAGTGTTACTTCTTCTTGTTTATCACTAGCGTTTAAATGAGCATCAAGTAATCGAGATGACATAATTATTTCCTTAATTTAGCTAAAGCTAATCTCACGATATCTTCAGCTGTCGCGTCTGGTTGATTGATGGTTGATAAGACTCTATCAATAGCGGCACCTTTAAAGCCCATGGCCTTAAGAGCATCATAAGCATCATCATAAACGCCTGGATCACCCTTTTCACCAGTACCGGTGAGTTGACCTTTAAGATCAAGGATGATTTGAGCGGCGGCTTTCGCACCAATACCAGGAAGTTTCTTTAAGAAGGCGACGTTATTAGAAGCGATTGCATTCACTAAAGCGTCTGGTGTGGTTGCACTCATCGCATTGATTGTGCTTCTTGGGCCTAAGCCTTTGACTTTAATAAGGGCAAGGAAGACCTTCTTTTCATCTAAAGATGAAAATCCAACAAGATATTGCTCGTCTTCTCTCACCACGTTATAGGTGTACATAAAGACTTCTTGTCCCACTTCATAAAGCTCACTATGACTGGTGAGAACTTCATAGCCTGTATCATGGACATCAATGATGACTTTGTCCTCTTCGATAGAATGGACTTTTCCTCTTAAAAAATAAATCATAGCGGCCTCCTTATTTGTTTATAGCAATAAATAAAATAATAATACATAGAATAATAAGCGCGCTGACTAGACAGGAAACAATTGCGACTTCTGACTTTTTGCTTTTCATCTAACAAATTCCTTTGGTCTAGGAATGGGGTTACGCTTATGTTCACTCACCTTATGAAGATGTTCGATTCTCTTTTCCACTTCTATAGAGACTTTACCTCCAAGGAGGTAGGTATCTAAATCTTTATAGGTGATACCCATTTCTTTTTCATCAGTTTGTCCTTCGAACAAACCAGCAGAAGGAACTCTTTCAGCTAGTTTAGCAGGGACTCCATATAATTTAGCGGCTTCTACCACTTCAGCTTTGGTGAGATAGACGATTGGAAGTAGATCCACTCCACCATCACCATACTTTGTGAAATAGCCAGTATAACTTTCATCCATATTGTCTGTGCCGAGCACTAAGGCGTTATTCATTTGTGCATAGGCATAGAGCATGGTCATTCTAATTCTAACTTTTAAGTTAGAACATGTCGCAGTGTTAAGTTCGATACCTTGCTCTTTAAATCTCTTAAGTGTAGCCTCATAAGACTCTTCACCATCAAGAATGATATAGTTTACATCAAGTGCGTTAGCCACTCTAATTGCATCATCTAAATCGCTTGGATGAGATTTAATAGGCATCATAACGCATAAGAGATGGTCTTTACCAACGGCTTTTCTAGCAATACCTGCAACTAAGGAAGAATCAACACCACCAGAAAGTCCGAGAACATAGTTCTCCGCGTGAGCTTCCTTCAAATAATCTTGTAAGAACTTTTCAATCTCAAGCAAGTATTCTTCTAACTTCATAAAGCTATCTCACATATTCGAAGACAAAGTCATCGAGAATGACGGTGTCTCCATCAGTGGCTCCCATTTCTTCTAATGTATCGTCAATGCGTAACTTACGGATATGGGCCATAAGTTTCATCATACCTTCATCAGTTGTAATATTTGTCATCTTATAAAATCTAATGATTTTATCTCCAGTAATGACCCATGTATGAGCGTCCTTACGGACAATTTCAAATTCTTTTTCTTCCTCTTCCAAAGTATAAGTCTTGTGGTCAAGGTTCTCTTCTTCTTTATTATATAAAGGAAATAGAGGAGTGTTCTTAAGAATTTCTGAACACTTAAGAAGGAGCTCTTCAACACCTTCATCAGTCAAAGCGGATAATCTAATGACTGGGAGTTTAACTTTCTTAACAAACTTTTGATATCTCTCTTCCGCTCCATCTTCATCCATCTTAGAAGCGACGAGAATCATGGGACGGGTTTCTAAGCCAAAGCCGTATTCTTTAAGTTCTTTATTAATAACGACGTAGTCTTCGTAAGGATCACGACCTGATAGACCCATATCAATGACGTGAACAATAACACGGCATCTTTCAATATGTCTAAGGAACTGTAAGCCTAAGCCTTTGCCTAGATGAGCGCCTTCAATGAGACCTGGAAGATCCGCCATCACAAAGGAATTGCCATCTTTTGGATTAACAACACCTAAGTTGGGGATGATGGTTGTGAATGGATAATCGGCAATCTCTGGTCTAGCAGCACTCACTACGCTTAAAAGTGTAGATTTTCCAACACTTGGGAAGCCAACTAAACCAACATCGGCGAGTAGTTTGAGTTCAAGGATTAATCTTTTTCTTTGTCCAGGTTCACCATTTTCCGCAATCTTTGGGGCTCTATTTGTGGAACTCTTAAAGGCATTGTTGCC
>CAMKFP010000045.1 GCA_946411895.1 uncultured Caryophanales bacterium | reverse complement strand
ATTTCGCAATTACTGTCGAAGAGAGTGGCGGACAAAAAGATTATGGCTACGACTATTACGACAGATATTATGGAAATCTCACATGGACAGACGGTGAAGATCTAAAAGAAAAGCTTCACGACATTATCTCTACTGATTATACTTCTCTGAAGTATGCTTCTAATTGGGACATTAATAAAAAGGCCGATAGAGCTTTAGACGACCAAGAAATGGTTGATGTTGTTTACGGTAATGATAATGAACCAATTGACGCGACCTATAACGGAAGTAGAGGTTGGCAAAGAGAACACGCTTTTGCGGCCAGTTTGATGACTGGATTCACCTCTGGCGATGCTGTCACTTCTAATCAAGGAAGAGCAACTGACTTCCATAATCTACTTGCTTCAAATAACTCCGGAAACACTTCTAGAGGTAACAAGAACTTTGGCGTGGCGGATCCTAATGATGATGGAATAGAAACTGATTCCCAAGGATATCAAGATAGAGGAAGTTATAAGTTTGATACTTATAATTTCGAGCCATCTGACTACGATAAAGGCCGTTTAGCCCGCGCTGTGTTCTATATGGGTGTGAGATACACCGAAGAAGAAACACAAGATATCACAACTAAACTCACATATAACGCAGAAGATGCTGCTAAATACGGACAGGCCACAACAACCGTTCACATCAGTGCGACATATAAACCATTAGAAATCGTGGAAGAATATGTTCCATATTCCAAGGTTACATATACCAACTATTATTATGCTGAAACTCCTGAGACTCAGGCTTTAGTTAATCAATATGGTGCTGGCCCTGAAGGATATGCGCGATATTCTTATGATAACTGTCGATTTGCGATTGGGAATCTATCTACACTCTTAAGCTGGAATTCATTCTCTGTTGATCTAGAAGAGGTCCAACATAACGAAACCGTTTATTCATATCTATATGACGGAAAGATTCAAGGCAACAGAAACCCATTTATTGATTATCCAGGCCTTGTTGAATACGTCTACGGAAGCAAAAAAGATGAAGCCGGTGACTTAAGATATGTTAAACCATCTTATCTCTCTCTTCATTTAAATGAAGATGGCATTAATCATTATGCGATTAAGACTGCTGATAGAGAATTTGGAGTCGGAGATACATTTGATAAAGATTGCTACACTTTAGTGGGTATTAAAAGCGATTTCTCTGAAGTCCCAATTGATTTTCAAAACAACAATGAGCCATACACATTTGTGACAGCTGATGTTGGCACTAAGACGCTTGAAATCAACACACCAAAGAACACGATTAAAATCGCTGTTTCTGTTAGTGAACATAGCGAGAACGAATTCTCCTATGTCTATCAAGTTTATCAAAGCGGAAAATTTTCAAAGACTTTCGCTAGTGGTTCTGAAGTTGCTCTAGGTGATATTACTTGGATTGTTTCTTGGACAAACGCCAATGCCGCTCCGGTAGGAAATGGATTTGGAGGACTTGGCTATCAATTTGGTACAGCTGCCAAGCCATGTCAGACGTTCACTTTACAAAGTAAGAATTCCTTATCTAACGTGAATAAGGTCTATTTAAAAGGCACATGTGCCGCAAACAATTCTATGAATTACAGCATGATAGTCGGTTCGACTACTGTTGCTAGTGGCACATACACCCGTGGAAGTACTGCCCCTGACATGATGGGCGGAGAATTATCAACTCCTGCTAGTGGAAAAGTGACAATCACATTCTCCAACTTAGCAGCAGCGGTTTACATCCACACAATTTATTTAAATCAAGTCAGCTAATCCCTTTAGGGATTGATACATAGAAAGGGTATTTTATGGATTACAAAGATACTTTATTGATGAACAAATCTAACTTCGAAATGCGTGGCAATTTAGCTAATAAAGAGCCAGCTTTAGTTGAACAATGGAAAGCGAAAAAACTATATGAAGAGATGAATCTCAATCGCAAAGATGCGAAAGAGTTCGTTCTCCATGATGGTCCTCCATACGCTAATGGCGATATGCACTGTGGCCACATGCTTAATAGAATATTAAAAGACATCGTTGTTCGTTATAAGAATATGCAGGGTTATCAAACCCCATTTGTTTTTGGCTGGGACACACACGGTCTTCCAATTGAAAACCAAGTGACAAAGTCAGGTGTTAATAGAAAGACCACCCCAATTGTCGAATTTAGAGAAAAATGTAAAGAATACGCCTTAAAGCAAGTTGAAAGACAAAAAGAACAAATTAGACGTCTTGGTCTTGTTGGTGATTTTGATCATCCATACATCACCCTTGCTAAAGAATATGAAGCTAGACAAATCCAAGCCTTTGCTTCTATGGCCTTATCAGGCTTAATCTATAAAGGTTTAAAACCAGTTTACTGGTCCCCAAGTAGTGAATCTGCTTTAGCAGAAGCCGAGATTGAATACGCTGATGTATTATCTCATTCTATCTATGTGGCCTTCCCAGTAAAAGATGGTCGTGGTGTCGTTGATCAAGATGCTCGTTTAGTCATCTGGACAACCACCCCATGGACTCTTCCTGCTAACTTAGCCATCTCTGCTCACCCAGACTTTGTCTATGGTGAATATGAGACAAGCAAAGGAAAACTTGTTTTCCTTAAAGAATTCGAAGAAAAACTCTCTGAGGAACTTGAACTCGGCGAAGTTAAACTCTTGAAAACCATCAAAGGTAGTGAACTTGAATATGTCGTTTGTAAACACCCATTCTATGACAGAGATTCTCTTGTCATCGTGGGCACACACGTCACCAATGACGCTGGTACAGGTTTAGTTCATACCGCGCCAGGACACGGCGTTGAAGACTATCAAGTCTGCTTAAAATACCCAGGAAAAGGCTTAGAGCCATATTGCCCAGTTGATGAAAAGGGCTTTATGATGCCTGGAACTGGCGAAGGAATCGAAGGTCTTTTCTATGAAAAGGCTAACGACGCTGTCCTTCAAATCATCCAAGAGAATGGCGCTTTATTAAAGCACACAACATTCACACACTCCTATCCACATGACTGGAGAACTGGCAAACCTCTCATCTTTAGAGCGACATCTCAATGGTTCTGCTCTATTGAGCCAATTAGAAAGCAACTCCTTGAAGCCATTCACAATGTGAAATGGTATCCAAGTTGGGGTGAAACCAGAATGGTCAACATGATTAAAGATCGTGGTGACTGGTGTATTTCCCGTCAAAGAGCCTGGGGCGTCCCAATTCCAATCTTCTATTGTGAGGATGGCACACCCATCATTGAAAAAGAAGTCTTTGAAAGAGTGGAAAATCTCTTTAGAGAACATGGTAGTAGCATCTGGTACGCAAAGAGCGCTAAAGAGTTATTACCAGAAGGATATAAAAACGAACATTCTCCTAATGGAGAATTCACTAAAGAAAACGACATCATGGATGTCTGGTTTGATAGTGGCTCTTCTTGGAACGGCACACTCGTTGAAAGAGGCACCAAATATCCAAGCGACCTCTATTTAGAGGGCAGCGACCAATATCGTGGTTGGTTCAACTCCTCATTAATCGTTTCTTTAGCGGTGAACAAAGTTCCACCTTATCAAAATGTCGTCAGCCATGGCTGGGTTTTAGATGAACACGGTGAACAAATGCATAAATCCAAGGGCAACGGAGTTGACCCTGTGAAAATCGCTAATGTTTATGGTGCGGATATCCTTAGACTTTGGGTGGCCACCGTTGAATATCAACAGGACGTGAGAATTGGCGATAATCTCATCAAACAAGTCGCAGATCAATATCGTAAGATTAGAAATACCCTTAAGTTCATCTCTTGGAACTTACCTGATTTCGATCCAAAAGACGAAGTTAAAGAGTTCGCTAGAGTCGACCAATATATCTTAGCTAAGCTCGATGAATTAGTTGACGAAGTCACTAAAGACTTCAATAAATACGATTTTGCTAGTGCGATGAGCGCAATTATGACATTTATGTCTAGAGACTTATCCAGTTTCTATTTAGATATTTCTAAAGATGTCCTTTATTGCGATGCGAAATCCTCTCTTAGAAGAAGACAAACACAAAGTGTTTTATATCGCTTAGGCGAAACATTATTAAGATTGCTTAATCCTGTTCTTCCTTTCACCATGGATGAATTCAATAACAATCTTCCAGGCGAAAGAAAATGGAACGCTCAATTACTCGACTATCCAAAAGCGAATATGGATAAGAAAGAAAGAGAAGCTTTGCTTCAAGATTATGAACTCCTCATCTCTATAAGAACGGAGGTTCTTAAGGCCTTGGAAGAAGCAAGAACCGCGCAAGTCATTGGTTCTTCTCAACAAGCCCTTGTCATTCTTAATCCAAGAAAAGAATTCGCTCCTGTCTTTGAGAAGTTCTCTTTAGCCGAATTAGCAAGAATCGCTGTCGTCAGTGAAATTCAACTCGACTCTTCTTTAGAAGAAGGCAAGATTTTAGTCAAACATCACGAAGGACATTTCTGTGAAAGATGTTGGAATTATGAGACGGATGGCGTCAAGCAAGAAGATGGCACTTATTTATGCCATCGCTGCCACGAAGTAGTGGGAGGGAAATAATTTATGCAAAAAAAGACAAAAAGTCGCTTAAAATGGTTTTTTGAATCATTTATTTGGCTTGGAGTGTTGATGCTCATCTTAGATGTTGTCTCAAAACTTATCATTTATGCTTGTAGAGCCGATCTTCCACACCTTTTGATCCCTCATGTTTTAAATATTGAGTATTCACTCAATCCTAACGCGGCTTTCTCTATGGGTTTTGATAACCCAATCGTGAACCGCGTGATGTACACAATTGTTGCTTTAGGCGTTGCTGCTGGCATTATCGTCTTCTTATGTCTCAAATATAAGAAAACAACTATGTACACTAGAGCATGCATGATGTTAATCATGGCCGGTGCTTTAGGCAATATGTTTGATAGAACATGTTATGCCTTTAGTGACTTCTGCGTGATTGACTGGATTGACTTCTCACCTCTTCTTCCATTCTGGAAGTATACATTCAACTGGGCCGATAGCTGCGTAGTGGTTGGCGCCATTATGCTCATTGTCTGGCTCATCATCGATGAGGTTAAGACATCCAAAGCCAATAAGGCTATTGAAAAAGCTGAAGAAAACAGCGATGAAAAAGTGCTCTCAGCCTCTGAAAAAGAGCGTATTGAAGAAGACAAAAAATAGTAGAAAATTAGTAGATTTTTAGTATAACAATAATGAAGGTTTACAAAGTAACATACTTAGAAAACGGTTATCGACTAGACAAAGTTCTAGCCGTTTTTAATGAGGAGATTTCTCGCTCTTATATTGCTAAACTTATCGATGGTGGTCATGTCCATGTCAACGGCAAGATAGAAAAAGCATCTTATAAGGTTAAAACTAATGATGAAATCACTCTTGATGTTCCTGAAGCTAAACCTTTAGAGATCAAAAAAGAGGACATTCCCCTTAACGTTATTTATGAAGATGATGATATTCTTATCATAGATAAGCTTCAAGGAATGGTTGTCCATCCATCTAATGGACATTACGAGCACACGCTCGTTAATGCGATTCTTAATCACTGCAACAACCTTAGCGGTATTAATGGTGTGATGAGACCTGGTATTGTTCACCGTATTGATAAGGACACTTCTGGACTTATTTGCATAGCAAAAAATGATGTTTCCCATCATAGTTTAGCGGAACAACTTAAGGATCATACGATGAATAGAACCTATGTCGCTTTAGTGAGAAATGTTATTAAGGAGAATAGCGGAACCATCGATATGCCTATAGGCAGAGATGATAAAAATCGTCAAAAGATGGCGGTAAACCGTAATAATGGTAAACCTGCGATTACCAACTTCAAGGTTTTGGAAAGATATTCTGACCACACTCTTGTAGAGTGTAGACTAGTCACGGGGCGTACCCACCAGATTAGAGTGCACCTCTCATATATTGGTTATCCAGTAGAAGGTGATCCTCTATACTGCGGTCGTAATTACGATAAGCTTTATAAGAACGGTCAATTATTGACCGCAATCAAACTCAAACTCATTCATCCACGCACAGGAAAAGAGATGGAATTTGAGACAAAACTCCCAGACTATTTCAAAGAAATAATTGATAATTTAGAAAAATAAAAACGGCACTTGGTTGAACTAGTCAACGAAAAGTAGACAATTCAAAAAAACTCAATACCCCATGTCAGA
>CAMKFP010000044.1 GCA_946411895.1 uncultured Caryophanales bacterium | reverse complement strand
AACATTACTGACTTGATGAATTTATATCAAAAATTCATTGGTCCAGATGGACTCGACGTTGATGAAGGCGGAAAAATTGATGATTTCGCGAGCTTCTCTCGTGTCCTTAGAAAAGGTTACTTATGGGATATCCTCGTCTCTCTTCATAATTCCGACGTCATGCACGCACAAAGCAAATATAAGCTCACCACAAAGGCTGAAGCACAACAACTTAAAGATGCCTATTCAACCTATGATAGTAGCTTACATATGACTGTTTATGAACAAGTCATTAACATGGTCACTGAGCAATCTCAAATCTCTGATTTCATCTATAAATATGAAAACGGTTTAGATTCCACTCCAGCAAATCCAGAAACCACATATCGCTATGAGATGCTTCTTAAGATTAAGACCATCTCCATCCTTGAAATCAAGGGTGTCGCAGAAGCCGATGTCTTCGCTGATTATAGTGGTTATAACATGGACTGGATTACCAGTGAGAACAAAGACGCTGATGTTAACGACGAACTCCACGCTTTATATCGCTTCTTAGGTAACGCTATGGATGCGATGAACGGAACCCTTAATATTGATAATGTCACATTAACAGGTTCTGGCATGGATCCAGATGAAGTCGAAGACATGCTCTATTCTCTTAACAAGGCCGACATCATCTCTAAAGCTGTCGAAGCCATTATTTATAAAGGTTTTGATACCATGGATTTAATCCAATACACCAAATATCATGATGTCATGAAAGCCAAGTTTGACCTTGGTCAAGAAGGGTATGGCGGAAAGATTACTGACTTCAATAATCCCGAAAGATTAGAGAAGACAGAAATCCATCTCGTCAGAGAACTCTTATATAACCTTTCTTATAAGAATCCTCTTGATAACAACAAGAGAAACTTATATTACAACTTCTCCGATATCGAAGACCTTGCTCAACACATCGAATCTCTTGATGGTGCGATGACTTATATGAAGAATAGTGCGATTTTCGCTGTTGAATTCGATCCATCAGGATATGATCCAACTGTTCCTCAACTCAATGGTCGTAGCTTACTCATGGCCAACATCTTCAAAAGCATTACATTTGATACTGGTGGCACGAAGACCAACTTGCTTGAATACTTCGTTGGCTCTACCTACGAGCAAAAGATTCTTAATATCTATAAGATCTTTAACTTCGATTCTATCGACTTTAAGACCTTAGCAGAAGCTCAAGGTGTCCATTATCTCTTAAAGAACGCTAGTGCAGTTAAAGATATCACCTCGATGACAACCGGTTCAGGTTATGACGTCTCTGGTATTAGTGGTCAACTTGACACCATCCATAAATTAATGGATGATTGCACATTCGTGATTGATGGCATTGAATGCCGTAGTTTCTTCGTCTCTCAAATCGTTGGTGAGACACTTAACGATATCATTAAGAATGAAGAAGCTATTATTCTTGCAACACACGGTATGTCCGCGTATATTCCAGTGAGATTTGGCCCATTAAGCGCCTTCTCCGTCACCGCTTCTTCATATGAAGAAACTATCACTTATGATGATAATAGTGATGGCAAAGTCGATAGAGTTTCTATCCCTGTTGACGATGTCGAAGCCGATGGCTTAACCGCTTCATTGGTCGCTATTGATTACATGGCCCGCGTTGCTAACGATTACGCTAGTATCTTAATGGATAAGCTCAACCCACTTTCTCCATATTATGGTCAACCATTAACTATGGACAGAATGAATGGTTCTAACTTCGCTGTCTTGCATAGTGAATTCACAAAGATGGGTAAGTCCTACTTCGCTAGAGTGCTCTACCTCTCTAGAATGCACTCCGGAATCCTCTATTTAAGAGATAACGCTGAGGACGATTTATTCGATCACTGGGCAACAGCAATTAGTGAATACATCGGTGACGATTTATCTCAAAGAAAGCTTTACGAGTCGTCCTTCAATGGATTTGCTTATTACTCAACAGGCTTAGGTTGGCATTTGTTCTAATGCAAACTATTAAAGAAAAACAATCTTCGTTATTAGAGGTCAACAAGAGTAAATTCATCGCTCTTGCCATACCTCTAAACGAGGAAGAATCATTTAAACCATTTCTCCTTTCATTAAGAAAGGAACACCCCAAAGCAAAGCATATTGTTTATGCTTATCGAGTGGGAAACAAAGCCAAGTCGTGCGATGATAAGGAACCCAAGGGAACCGCTGGTCATCCACTTCTTGAACTTCTCTATAAAAGAGATATTAACAACTGCGCGATTATTGTGATCCGTTATTTTGGTGGGTCGCTCTTAGGCGCTGGACGTTTATTACGCACTTATTTACAGTCCGGAATAGATGTCCTAAACAAATGCACATTTATTGAACTATAAGGAGATTAGATATATGGCTAGTTGTAGTGGTGATTGCTCAAATTGCTCCTCTAAAGGGAGCTGCAATGAAATTCCAAAATGTAAACTCAATGACCGTAGCAGCATTAAAAAGATTATCTGCATCCTTTCTGGTAAAGGAGGCGTGGGTAAATCTTTTGTGACATCTTCTTTAGCGGTCTCTCTTTCTCGTCGTGGCTATAGCGTAGGTATTTTGGACGCCGATGTGACTGGCCCTAGTATTCCTAAAGCCTTTGGCATTAAAGAGAAGGCTTATGGAGAAGATAATCTTATTTATCCACTTATCTCTAAAACCGGAATTAAGATTATGTCTGCCAACTGTCTATTAGAGGACGACAGCGACCCAATCATCTGGAGAGGATCATTATTATCAAATCTCGTTAAACAGTTCTATGAAGACGTTTTATGGGAAGATTTAGACTATTTACTTATCGATATGCCTCCAGGAACTGGAGACATCACCTTAACAATCTTCCAGTCTCTTCCTATCGATGATTTAATCATCGTGACATCTCCTCAAGACTTGGTGAGTTTAATCGTCACCAAAGCCTTAAAGATGGCGGAGATGATGAAGATTAATGTTTTAGGCGTTATTGAGAATATGTCTTATCTCATTTGCCCAGAATGCGAACATAAGATTTATATGTTTGGTGAATCTCATTTAGAAGAGTTCTCTAAGAACTTACATTTCAATATCTTAGCTAGACTCCCTCTTAATAGTGAAAACACTAAGAAGATGGATGAAGGTAATGTTGAAGACGTTAAGATTGAAGAACTTAATGAGGCCGTCGAACAAATCATTAAATAAAAGGAGGGAAAAGTATGTCAGAACTTCGCGATAGAAGAGAAAAACTCTTCGCTTTAATGAAAGAAAACAGCGCTGCTGTCATCTTTGCTGGTGCAGCTAAGATTTCAACCGCGGATGAATTCTATCCATTTATTTCTAATCGTAACTTTTTCTATCTTTCCAATATTGAACAAGAAAACTCCATCTTATTATTAATAAAAGGTATAGGAGAAAAGAAGGTCTATCTTTTCGTTGATGAATATAACGAACTCAAAGAAAAATGGACTGGAAAACGATTAACCTTCGAAAAAGCTGGAAAGATTGCTGATATTCAAAATGTCTATGCGACTTCTTCTTTTGAGAATATGCTCTCTATGGCTTTAGCGTTCACTAATAACCAATACGGCAATATCTCTACTTTATATTTGGACTTAACTCCTGAATTAAAGATAAAAGAAGCCTATTCTACAACAAATTTCAAAGATTTTATCGCTTTAGAATATCCTCATGTGAATGTTGAAGATATCTATCCTCACTTTAAGATGCTTAGAATGGTAAAGAGTGAATGTGAAGTGAGAGAACTCGTTGAAGCGATCAATGCGACTTATTCTGGAATATCCCACATGTTAGTAAAAATGACTCCTGGAATGACAGAATATAATCTCGCTGATATCTTTGAATTCTATGGAAGAGAACATGGCCGCCATGAATTAGCATTCTCAACGATTATTGCGTGTGGAAAGAATGCGACCTGTTTACATTATCCATATGAACAACAAAATGACCCAATCTTAGAAAATAGAATGGTTCAATTTGATTTAGGCTACAAACATAATGGGTATTGTGCGGATATTTCTCGAGCTTATCCAGTTAGTGGAAAGTTCGATAACTTACAAAGAGATATTTATACCGCTGTGCTTAACTGCAATAAAGCGGTGATTAATTATATTAAACCTGGTTTAACTCTTCTTGATTTACAAAACTTCGCTAAAGAGTTTTTACGTAATGAGTGTATTAGATTAAAACTCATGGATAAGGATGATGATATTGGAAAATATTATTACCATAATGTTTCCCATCATTTGGGTTTAGACACTCACGATATCTCTGATAGAGAAAAACCATTAGAAAACGGTAATGTTATTACCGTTGAACCAGGCTTATATTTCGCTAACCACGGTATTGGTGTGCGTATTGAAGACGATGTCTTAATTAGAGATGGACACGGAGAATGTCTCTCTCATAATATTCCAAAAGAAATTGAAGATATCGAAAGGTTATTACAAAGTAAGGAACGTTATTAATATGAAGAAATATATTCTTGCAATTGATCAAGGTACGACAAGCTCGAGAGCGATTCTTTTTGATCATAATGGTCATCCTGAATACATCGCTTCTCGTCCGGTAGAATGTGAATTCCCTCATTCTGGTTGGGTAGAAGTAGACGCTTTAGCGATTTGGATTGGTGTCATCGACATCATTAACGATGTCATGGTCCAAGCTAATATTGGCACCGAATCAATTGATTCTTTAGGTGTGACCAATCAAAGAGAAACTGCGGTTGTTTGGGAAAAAGCCACTGGTAGACCTATTTCAAAGGCTATTGTTTGGCAATCCCGTCAAAGCGCGGAGATCTGTGATAGACTCATGCCAAAGAAAGAATATATTCATCAAAAAACCGGATTATTAATTAACCCATATTTCTCTGCGAGTAAAATCAGATTCATCCTCGATAGTGTCCCTGGTGCGCAAGCTAGAGCAGAAGCGGGTGAATTGATGTTTGGTACGATTGATAGCTGGCTCATTTATCGTCTCACCAAAGGTAAAGTTCACGCAACTGACGTGAGTAATGCTTCTAGAACTATGCTCTTTAATATAAATGACATGGCTTGGGATAAAGATTTATGCGATTTATTCCATGTTCCAATGTGTATGCTTCCAGAAGTGAAGAGCAGTAGTGATGATTATGGAGCAGCTTCCTTCTTTGATCCAAACTTACATATCTATGGAGTAGCTGGAGACCAACAAGCCGCCTTATTTGGACAAACATGTTTTGAAAAGGGTGAATGTAAGAATACCTACGGTACAGGTTGCTTCATGCTTCTTAATACAGGAGAAAAACCAACATTTTCCTCCAAAGGTTTATTAACCACAGTTGCTTGGAAAATGAACGATAAAGTAACATACGCTTTAGAAGGTTCTGTCTTTGTTGGAGGAGCTGCCGTTCAATGGATGAGAGACCAAGTTGGTCTTATTTCTACCTCCGCTGAATCCGAACAAAAAGCCTATGAATGTCATGATACACATGGAGTTTATTTCGTTCCTGCCTTCGTGGGACTAGGAACTCCATATTGGGATGATGATGCTCGTGGTGCTTTATTTGGCTTAACTAGAAACACCAATAGAAACCATATCATAAGAGCGGTTTTAGAAGGCATTGCCTATCAATGTAAAGATGTCTTTGACACGATGATTGAAGACGCCAAAATTAACCTCAAATGTTTAAAGGTTGATGGTGGGGCAACTACCAATAAATATTTAATGCAGTTCCAAAGTGATATCATCCAAAAAGAGATTCTTATTCCTAGCTGTTTAGAAACAACCGCTTTAGGTGTTGCTTATCTAGCTGGCCTTAAGAGTGGCTACTACAAGAGCATTGATGAAATCAAATCCATCCACTGCTATAAAGCTAACTTCAAACCTGGCATGTCTAGTGAAGAAGTAAAACGTAGATATGATGGCTGGAAACTAGCTGTTAAAGCGACTAGAGTATTCGAATAATAACAAATAGGGTTAATAACCCTATTTGATATTTTATCTATCCAAGACTATAATAGAGGTGTATGCAAAAGCCTCTATTTTTAATTGCTCCGATGAGCATGCATAAAGAGTTAATTTCCTTTTATCGTTCAAAGGATGCCTTTTTGGATGTCAAAGGAATGTCTATAGAGGAATTATCCGCCGAGATCTTTGGTGACTATTTAGATACGATAGTGAAAGACCTATCAATTAACTATCAACTTAACCGGGATAACGCTGTAGAACTTGCTAGTTATTTTACTTTTATTGATTTAAAAAAGAACTATCAAGAAGAGAAACTCAAATATCTTCAAAGATTAAAAGCTAGCATCAAAGAAGACTTTTTTGTTAGACCTAACTATTACATTTCTCAGCTTTTCAATAATCGAGAAATCCTGGTCTATGGTTATACAGATCACAACGAAGAACTAAAAAGAC
>CAMKFP010000043.1 GCA_946411895.1 uncultured Caryophanales bacterium | reverse complement strand
TTTATTAGTGTATCGTTACAATATTTAGTCGAAAAACAAAAAGAAACCTATTCATACGATTATTCAATTTAAGAAAAAACTCTATTTTTAATAGAGTTATTTTTCTACTGGTTCTCGATATGTATCGTGAGTAGCGTCAGAATAGATTTCATTTATCCACATAATGGTCACGCTATCGGAGTTACCCACATTTTTAATGTCGTGAGTGTAATAAGGAATGATATTAACTTTTTTAGAATCTTTCCCATCAACTTCATCGACTATGAGATCATCATTTTTGATATTTCTTTGTCTAATCACACATTGACCTTTGACGGTCATAAAGATTTCTTTTTTATAAGTGTGGTAATGCCCACCTTTGGTGATGCCAGGAAAGGCAATATTTTCTGATATCTGCCCCCACTTTTTGGACTTATATAATTCTTCAAAGGACCCACGCGTATCAGCTGCGTAATTAAAGCTATATCCTTCATCTGATAGATAGTCGCAGAAAGTCTTAAATAGTTTTAGTTCAAAGTCATCGTGAATGCTTGGAAGATGTCTATCGGATTCAATTTCTCCTTTAAAGTAATAGAGTAAATCAGCAAGTCTACCTAAAGAGCAATCATGAACTGGTAAGACGGAATAGATATCTCCATCTTTTTGAGCGGGTTCTTTACCTTCCACGATGTTGATGAATTCTTTAACAATATCGTCGATGTAGTTGAAGTGAACGACGTAATCTCTATCTCTGATGGTGATATCTAAATCGTGAGCGATGTTATAACAGAAAGTCGCACAGGCACTGTTATAGTTTGGACGACACCATTTGCCAAAGACATTAGCAAGTCTATAAACATAAACTTTCAACCCTGAATTAAGGAGATAATCCTCTCCCATTTTCTTAGATTTACCATAGTCATTATCAAGGCTAGCTTGAATAGAACTAGACATGATAATTGGAGCGTTTTTATTGAATTTTAACAGCAAATCCGCCACTTTTTTTGTAAAATTGGTGTTTCCATCATAGAATTCTTCTACGCTCATTGGGCGGTTGATTCCTGCTAGATGGATGACAAAATCACAACTTGAAATATACTCTATAAGTTGTTCTTCTGTAGAGTCTAAATCGTACTTATAGACTGTGTGAGATTTGGCTTCTAGTTTCTTGCAGATGTGTTTGCCAATAAAACCATTAGCCCCTGTCACTAAGACTTTCATATTATTGATCTTTTCTCCAAACCATGCGATTAACGATATTGGTGTAGCTTTGAATGATTCTCACTACTTTCATAGAAACACAGGTGTCAGTGTAATCTGGACATGGTTTACCAAGCACTTTGTTGCGTTTCATAGAAATCGCCATATCGGTCGCTTGTAATAATTCGTTTGTGGTGATACCAGCAATGATGAAATCTCCAGATTCAATAGCTTCTGGTCTTTCTGTGCTAGTTCTAATACAAACCGCAGCGATTGGATGACCGATAGAAAGATAGAAACTACTTTCTTCAGGAAGAGTGCCACTATCAGAGACAACCGCTAAAGCGTTCATTTGTAAGTTGTTATAATCATTGAAACCTAAAGGTTCATTGACTCTCACTCTTGGATTGAGTTTGAATCCACTCTCATCGAGTTTCTTTTTGCTGCGTGGGTGGCAGCTATAAAGGATTGGCATATCATATTTTTCTGCCAAAGCGTTAATCGCATTAAATAAGTTATTGAAGTTCTTCTCACTATCGAGGTTCTCTTCTCTATGTGCGCTTAAGAGGATGTAGTTATCTTTCTTAAGTCCGAGTCTAGCTAAGACATCGCTAGATTCGATTTTCTTTAAGTTCATGCTGAGAACTTCCGCCATTGGAGAACCGGTGACGTATGTTCTTTCTTTAGGACAACCGCATTCGATGAGATATCTTCTAGCAGCTTCGCTATAAGGGAGATTTACATCAGCGATGATGTCGACGATTCTTCTATTGGTTTCTTCTGGAAGACATTCGTCTTTGCATCTATTACCCGCTTCCATGTGGAAGAGAGGAATGTGTAATCTTTTCGCGTTAATCGCAGATAAGCAACTATTGGTGTCTCCTAAAACTAGGACTGCGTCTGGTTTAAGTTCCACCATTAAGTCATAGGTTTGAGAGATGATGTTCGCGCAGGTTTCACCTAAGTTCTTTCCTGCAACGTGAAGGAGGATATCTGGTCCGCCTAATTCAAAGTCTTCCCAGAAAACTGTGGAGAGTTGTTTATCGTAGTTTTGGTTTGTGTAACAAATCAAAGTGTCGAGATATTCTCTACTAGTTTTCATAACCGCGGCTAGACGAATGATTTCCGGTCTAGTGCCAGCGATGATGAGTAATTTGACTTTTCCGTTGTTTTTAAAGGATGCCATATTTGTTCCTCCTAAGTTTATTCATGTTGTCTCACAGGTCCACCGAAGAGTTCGAGTTTCTTGAGAAGATTTTTCATACCTTCAACATCGAGTCTACCAGTGTTATGAGATGTATAGGATTCTCCTAAATTGAGTTTCTTATTACCTTTAGAGAAGTATTTATCATAGTTAAGATCACGGTTATCAGCGACCACTCTGAAGAAATTGCCACAGTCTTCTGCTCTTAACATTTCTTCTTGTGTAACTAATGTTTCATAGAGTTTTTCACCGTGTCTAGTACCAATATAGTCAATTCCGGTCTTGCTACCAGTTAAATCGATAACCGCTTTAGCGAGTGTTTCAATTGTCGCTGCAGGAGCCTTTTGGACGAATAAGTCACCTTGTTCGCCATGTTCAAAAGCGTATAAGACTAAATCAACTGCATCATCTAAAGTCATCATGAATCTTGTCATATCTGGATTAGTGATGGTAATTGGGCGACCTTCGTGGATTTGATTTAAGAATAGAGGAATAACGGATCCACGGGACGCCATAACGTTACCATATCTAGTTAAACAAAGAACTGTATCACCTGGGAGTAGTTGTCTACTTCTAGCAACAACGTTCTTTTCCATAAGGGCTTTAGAAATACCCATCGCATTGATTGGATAAGCTGCTTTATCTGTAGATAAGAAAATGGCTTTTTTCACTTTATTACGAACACAAGCGGTGATGACATTATCACTACCGATGACGTTAGTTCTCACAGCCTCCATTGGATAGAATTCACAAGATGGGACTTGCTTAAGGGCTGCCGCAGAGAAGACATAATCAACACCTTTAAAGGCATCGATAATGGATTCAAGGTTACGGACATCGCCAATGTAGAATTTAAGTTTCTCGTTGTTATAAGCCTTACGCATATCATCTTGTTTCTTCTCGTCACGAGATAAGATTCTGATTTCTTTAATATCGGTATCTAAGAATCTATCGACAACCGCGTGACCAAAAGAACCGGTTCCACCAGTAATGAGTAAAACTTTATCTTTTAAAATTGAAGTATCTTTAGAAGCAAACTCATTGAGCTTTTCAATCATACGCTCAAGTTTGAGTTGATCAGCTTTGCTCTCGTCTTGCTCATAAGAGACGTATGTTCTAAGTGACATACCGACGATATCAGCAGCTTCTTTTTGTGTTAATTTACATTTTTTGCGTGTTTCTCTAAGTGACATAATATATTCCTCTTCGCACATATACTATAGTATTAAGGAATAATTAATGTCAAATACAAATGTGCAAACTTTGCGCTTTTATTCTATCTTTTTCTTTTTTGTCAACCTGATGGTCAACATAATCAAATAGATAATCAAAGTGGATAAGAAGAAGCCAAACGCATCAACAGCGGCGTCTAAGAATGCACCGCTTCTACCAGGAACAATACTTTGTATTAATTCTGATAATCCAGCAATAAAGAATCCAACACCAAGAGAAATAACAAAAACTAGCCACCACTTCTTAAACTTATCAGAGAGGAACTGATATAAGGCAATTGTGGTAAAAATACCATTAATGACAAATAGCAAGAAATGTCCCCATGACTTTCTAACAAAGTTACGGAAGTCGTTTCTATTATCAGTGTTAATCACACCACGTTTGGTGACAGTAACATTAAAGGATTTTGAGATAGATGTGTTCTCGTTACAAGTAACAGTAATAATGACCTGGCCTTCTTTTAAGCAATTCACAAAGAAAGAATTGCCTTGATGAGTAATTGTTGCAACGCTAGTGTTAGAGCTTGTAATTGTAAAGGTTGCACTATAGACGTTACTTGGAACATTGGTAATGCTAACCGAGATGGTATTACCCATTTCGAGTTCATAATGACCATCAACATATTTAGCACCACTAATCGTTAAGCTGAAATCAGTTAATGGAGGGTCGGTTAAGACTACTTCATATAGTTTTGAATTTGTAACATTGTGTTTATCGATAACTTTAATGCTTGTTTGAACATCATCATGAGTTGTTTTACGATAGCCAATCGCTCTACCATCATTACTCACTCGAACATGAAGTGGATCAGTTGGTAAATACATGACATCATTTAGACCTAATGAATAGCCGACTGTGTTATCTGTTCTAGCCACGTCCATGTCATCTGCATAACAAACAATATCTTCAATTGTAGGTAATAACTGAACAGGTTGTTCTGCCACTACATTAACAGTGATATCATGTTGAATTCCATTTGAATTTGATACAGAAACCACTGCATTTCCAGTTGCTTTTGCGAATAATACATTTTTTAGTCCTTCAACTTCTTTAATTTCAACAATTGAAGGTTCGCTAGAAACATAGGTTAGTTTACTGACGTCATAATATCTTTGTAAGAAAATGTCTTGATCGTATGTTTTTAAGATAAGTTCATCGGCGATAATATTAATAGGAACAAGGTCTCCACCATTAAGTGGAATATCAATAGAGCTGGCTGAAATAGAGAAATTAAAAGGCTCAACAAGATCCACAACTTCGAGTTCAAAAGTGTCTTTAATCTCATGGTTATAATTGCTGGTCGCAGTGATGGTAACTGTACCAGTCTTATTACCCATAACAGCGAGGTTCTTACCTTGTCTATTTAAATAAACGATTTCATCATCACTGCTCGTCCAGGTAATCGAACTATCAGAAGCATCAAGAGGAAGCACTTGAGCGTTCAATAGTTTTGTGCATCCTAAAGGAATCTCATTATCTTGATATCCCACTATGTGGTTATATTGATAAGACTCTTGGAAAGATAGAGTGACTGAACTCACAGGAACGCGTGGAGCAATAACACCTTCTCCAGAATTTAAGATGTTTTCAAATAAGTTAGATAAGAAGTTGCTCCATTTACTGGAGGTTGCTCCATCTAAACAGGATTGGAAAATAATAAAAGCATTCAGTAAAACTGAAATAGATAAGAATATCCATCTAGATACTTTAAATCTCTTTTTCGTGTTTTCCATATTTCTATATTACTGGATTTATAAAAAAATAATCCATAACAACTGCTATGGATTATCAATATTGCTTATCTAATCTAATGTGATGTGATAATAATCATCATCACCTGTTTCGACTTTCTTCTTTTGTCCTTTATAGAAAAGGAACTTCACACACTTTTTAAATGTTGGTTCGTCTTGATGATATTTCATATAATGCGTACTCATTAGACGCGCGAGTGTACCAAATAACAACGTAGTGAATAAGCCTGTTAGTAAGCCATAGAAGATGAGGCTAAGCATTAACTTCTCGTCTTTGACGGCTAAGAGGAATTTACCAAGGATATAAGATAGACCAAATCCAACAAGTAAGCCGCCTAACGCACCGACAGGAACAATCCAGTTTGTCTTAAGATAATGGGTGATCTTTTTATCAACAATTGCGGAGACAATGATGAAGTTGAACAAAAGAGATTCCACTATCGCGATGATTAAAAGAATCACCGCTAGAACTGTTTGGTTGTTATTAAATGAGTGATACGAGAAATAGAACAAACAGACAAGAATAGCTTGAGAGAATAAAGAAATTCCTGCATTCCATTTTCTATCGTTTTTCTGTTTGTAGTCTTTTTCTTTCACATCTTCTGGGTTGTTTTTCATGATAAAAACAAAGCCATATTTATTAGTGAGTTCTAAATTAACAACGGAGAGATATTTATCAGTAAATCCAAATAAAGGATGATGCTTAGAAAGTATCTCGAAGACTTTTAAAATCTTATTGTCTTTATCTTCTTTAGTGGCGACTGGCATCTCTTTTAACAAAGTTAACTCTTTAAAAATGAGGTCTTTAGTTTCCACTGATTCAAATCTTGGGAAGACAAAATAAATTTTCGCGACATCAATGACATTCACTAAGATGATAGAGACGTCTTCATGTTTATACTCTTTATCATCAATAGCGAAATATAAGTCTTGGTTTTTAATCTGCTTAGCAATAGAAGAAAGGGACTTATTCTCTTTCTTGTTCAAGATTAAAGTAGATCCATTACTTTGGTAATCGACCTTTTTCTTGTTTTCGTCGTAAAG
>CAMKFP010000042.1 GCA_946411895.1 uncultured Caryophanales bacterium | reverse complement strand
ATATTTTGGTTGATAGTAAACGACGAACTCACCATTATCAAGAGCTTGGATAATTTCATCGAGTTCATTGTTGGTTGTGGAATTAAGCATTTCATCTTTAAAGATAAGAGCGGTTTCGAAGTTGCTCTCCGCGATATCTCTAGCGGTGATGGCTTTATTGGTTAATTCGAAGATGGATTGATCAGAACCAACTGGGTTTTCGGAGATGCCAAAACTTGGTTGAATAAATAAACGGAAATCCTTTTCTCTAGCAATATCATAAATGGAGTTTTCAAGCTCTTTAACAAGAGCGTTAAGACCATTGATATCAGTGCATAAATAAATAAGGAAAGTTCCACGATAATAGCAATAATATGCTCTTTTTGCAGAGTTTTTCGGACCTTTATCGGTAAATTTCTCTTTTAAATGGTCAGCGATACAACCGGCAAAATCAGCAACTTGGGCGAATGGATATGACGTGGCAATTTTAGCTTTGATTGCAGTAAAAGCAATAAGGTATCCATTATGTTTACGAAGGGCGTTATAGTGTCTATTTAAGTCTTTCGCGAAAGCATCATAGTTATAAAAACGATAAGTACGATGCAAGTTATATTCGTTTTCTTTTTTACTGTCTTTAATCGTATTGTTTTCTAAAAGGAGTAAGTTAAGGAAGAAGAATGTCGCAAGAGCTACCAAGATTAAAACGATGGTGAAGATCGAACTGGTGGTATCACGATAACCAATGATTAAGTCGATGATTAAGATAATGACGAAAACAACCGCAGAGGCAATCGTCAAAATCAGAAATCTTTTCTTCTTAGACATACTCTATTTGTCTCCTTTGTTCATCTTTTCGTCAATCATCTCGTTAAGGAGTTCTTCCTTAAGTCTCTTCTTATCTTCTTCAGATAAGCGAGCGAGTTTATCATCAGGGTTTGCTTCTGCCGCTTCTTGCGTAGCAACAACCTTTTCATCATCTAATTTAGCCGCTCTAACAATATCAATAACGCTTGTCACAATTAGATATAAAGCAGGTAAGAGCAAGAGAACGAGTAGTCCCCATGGCTGAGTCATAAAGTTAAATGTCGCTCCGACAAAGACGGAGTGGCCCACCACTTTACCTAAAAGCTTGGTTTCATTGAAGTGTTGGATATTCTCTTCTGATTCAGAACAGTCACCACCACATTGTTTGGAGTTTTTGTTCACGCCATGCGCTACAAATAAATAGTGACCATCTTGAGTGTCTGGATCAGTATATGGGGCTTTAATATCAAAGATTCTATGGGTCATAGGAGTGTCTACACCTCTAACGGGGTAGATAAATGTCACATCATCACCAACTTTGAGTTTGCTTGGTGAAATCTTTTGGACAAATAAGGCTTCGTCTACTTTGTAGACAGGCTCCATAGAATCGGTGAGAACGATAAGAATTTGAGTGCCGAAGAAATTAGGCACACCATTATTCTTGTCTTTGGTCGCGAATGAAACGATGTTCATTACAGCAACGCCACCAAAAACAAGGACAAAGAGAATGGTAAAGATCCACTCAATTATCTTTCTAGCTTTACTTTTAGGCTTATTCTTTTTGGCCATCGTTTAGCTTTTCCTCTTCTTGTTTACGATCGTCTAAAGCTTTGTTCTTGATATCTTTTCTGACTTCTTCAATAACCGCTTCAGCTTTCTTTTGTCTTTCGAGTTCTTCTTTTGCTTTGAGTTTTTCTTGTCTCTTCGCTTCAAGTTCAGCAAGCTTTGCTTGTTTGATCTCGAACTCTTTAAGTTCTTTTTCTTTGCGTTTTAAAAGTTTATTAACGCTCATCTCTTCATTTTCAATGGCTTTCTTCTTTGCCACTTCTAAATCCTGATAAGCGGCCTCATATTTGGTGGGGTGAAGTTTAATCTCACCAATACCTCTTTTGAGGTCTTTGAAATATTGTTCATCAACACGGATGAACTCAAGTGGTTTATTAGAAATAGGCGCGTAGACAAATGTGTCATCATCCACAGACTTAAGAACGCGTGGCTTATAGACTTTATCTTCTTGGAGAATACTTTTACCTGGATTCTCCGCGTTGACCGCTAAGAAAGCCGCTAAAGCCGCATTATTGACTTGTGCGAAGCCTTCTTTAGAGAAGTCGGTATAGGATTCTTTTACTCTATAATCAATACCTAAACCACTATAGTTTTCGATATATCTATATAATTTATAACATTTGTTATAAAGAGGATTTTTTCTAATAATATTAGTTTGAAGAATTGGACTACGAACACTCTTTTCTGTCTTAAACATCTTCATGAAGTCGCTATTGTAATAGTAAAGAATGTATCTTCTCACTTCTTCAATACGTTTTAAGAATTCGTTAGTCTCTCCTGGATTCACTTCATCTGGCTTCTTGGTGATTTTCACCTTAGATTCAATCTCCACGATACTTCCATCAACAACCGCGGTAGATTTGAGCATTAAAACATCGGTGTCCTTTAATGGAGCGTATCTAGTCATAAAGTCATAACGTTTCTCAACGAAAAGAAGGAGTCTTCTAACGAGAGTGGCAATGAATTTATTTTCATAGATAGCGTAATCGTCATCAGTGCCGATATTTAAAACTTTATTAGGAGTAATATTGCCTTGTTCATCTACACTCTTCACGTACTGAGTGTGACTAGCGAGGTGTCTAACGGATTCGGCGTTAGTCTTTTTGGCGAGTTCGACAGGGACAATCTCTGTGACAGTCTTAGTGACCTTTCTTGGATTTTTAATAATTTCTCCAAGTGTTGGGATGGTGTCTTCAATCATGTCGAGCCAACGAGGATCATAGGAGTTATTGATCACTCTTGAGGACTTGAAATAGCGGTTTTGACCATGAGAAATAGAGGCTAAAATCTCCTTGGCTTCGTTACTGCTTGAGTAAAAAGAATCAAACTTTTTAGTGAGTTTTGACTGGAGTTTTTGATATTTTGATGGTTTTTTGTTTGCTATTTCAGTGGCCATAAAATTAGCTCATCTTAATTAAGTTAGCGATATAGGCATGCGCCATTTTGAAAGTGTTCTTACCAAATAATTTATCGATTTCACTATCGAGTTGTTTGAGCTCATCTCTAAGGAAAGCGATGTTTAAAGATTCAATCTTCTTTAAAATCTTATTGGTGAAGATGAAGTCTAAACCTTCGAGTTCGGTGCCACCACAGGCGACATAAACTGGAATGAAGACTTTTAATTGTTTTAAGATACGGTTACCAAACGCAAGTCTGAATTTGGCGATAACAAAACTATCGAGTTTATCAAACTTCTCAAGAGTCTTGGCAGACACTGGGAATTGATTGCAAGCTTCTTCATATAAAGCTTCAATTTGCGCATATGGCACAACGAGTTGTTCTTCATAATCGCAATCAAATGGAATGCCCTTATCATCAAAGAATAAGCTGATCGCACGGTCATAGACCTTATCAGAGATAGTAAATGTACTATCGTCGTTGTTCGCGGTGCCGAAGAAGAAGATGTTTTGTGGAATGACAAGTTTACCTTTTTCCACGTGAGCAGGATCGTTATCATCATAGGAATTGATGAGTTCGATTTGCCACTCGTTCTTGTTAGGCATTTCCATGATGGACAAGAATTCAGCAAAATAGTATTCAATACGGGCTAAGTTCATTTCGTCGAGGACGATAACATTTATATCTTTACGATATGTTGCTTCATAGACCGCTCTTAAGAATTCGGTTTCGTTGAATTTCTTGGTGAATTCGTTATAGTAACCGATTAATTCGGTTCTATCCTTCCAGGATGGTTGGACGGAACACATAGCTGCGTCATTATTGATAAATTTACCTAAAGCGTATGCTAAGGATGTTTTACCTGTACCGGAGATACCTTCCAAGATAATCAACTTAGAAGCAGCCATACCGGCGAATAATTGTCTAATGACGTCGATTGTGTAATAGAGATGTAATTGGCTAGCGGCAAAGTTACGGAAGGAATTACAGATAGCCTCTAATGAGAGATTATCAACATATGGAATTTCGGTATGAATTTCTTCATATTCGTGATCGACATATTTGAGTTTCGGGAAACGAGATGTAATCTCTTCCACAGTTTTTTGATCTTTCTTATCGAGTTCAGGATTCTTGACGCCTAAAACACCAACTTTTAAGCCCAAGATTTTATCTTTTTCTTGAATCGCATTATAAAGTTCATAGTTAAGTCTTTCGACTTGTTCTTGGAGTTTTTCTTTATCGAGTTCTTTTCTTACGAAACGAACATATTTTCTAATAAGTCTAAATAAGAGATAGCCAAGACCCGCCACAATAGCGATTAATAAAATCCACATCAAAACAAAGAAGATCCATCCGCCAGGACCAAAACGCCCGGAATAGGTGTCAAAAATATTGTCGTAATTAAAGAAATTGTTTGGGATATCAGTCCACGGTCCAACAATTAGCTTATAAAACCATTGGCCAATATCTCCCATGACTTCTAAGAATATGTCACGTAGATATTCGAAATAAGCGCTCATATTATCTATCTTCTCCTTTGAATTGGATGTTAGCTATAAAGCTACCTGCTTGTGTGATGTTGACGTTGTCTCTGTCCCAGCCTTCAACATAGATGCTGAGAGTGATTTTTTTGACTTCGAATCTATTGATTCGGAAACTGAATTGATCATAGATCTCTTCATCGATATTCTCATTACCTTCAATCTTAGGATTGATGGAAACGGATTGTTCAACCGCGGGGGTAAATCCATTAGCGAGTGACGCTTCAAAGTCAATGCCTTGCACACCTTCCGCGTGATTGGATGAGAATGACGTATACTTGTCTACGTCATTATCCATATTATCATTATAAATGATCTTATCGCTATTAGAATATTGACCAAACATGAATTCTTTATCAACAAGAGAGGATTCACTATAGTAGTCATATTCATGATCTCCATTTAAATCGAGTGGGCCTGCGAAATAGGTTTCACTTTCCTTATATGGATCAAAGACCGTGTAATGATAATCATTATTCTTATCTTGTTCTAGGATAGAAAATCTCATCGCTTTATGAGCTTGATTAAGTCCTGCTAAGGTTTCAGCTTTCTTCTCTTCGGAGGCATCCATATGAGAGACTGTTTCCTTATTCTTTTCCTCGTTAGCGATAAAACTTGTCGCAGACGGATCAATGGTAATTAAAGCATCACGAGCTTCTGTATAGAAGTATAAGTCCGTGGTGAAATAGCCTTCCGCGGCTATCGCAGACTCTTTATAAGTGGACTCATCGGATTGTAAAGCGTTACGATAAGCACTTCTAAATAATGGTTCATCAATATTAGATTGATTTAGCCATAAATCAGAATACATAGAGCTAACTGGATAATAGATACCAGAATATCCCCATTCATCATTTGTGATGGTGTGTGAATCAAATGGACCATCAGGATTTGTGGAGACATAGACTTTCATCTCACCAACAAAGGACACTTTGATGTTATCAACCTTTAATAATGAGGCTGAATCATACCACGCTAAAGACATACCAATACCAGATACAACTAAGGCATTGATAAGGCCAAATCCTCCGATGATAAGTGCTCTTTTTTTCATAATCTTTACATGTCGTTAGCTAAAGAGAAGTTTAAAGTGAGATCAAACTTGGAGTTTTCAGATGTACTCTCAGTGATATATTCACTCCAACCTTCGAAATATAGACTCATGTTACAAGTCGCATATTCCAAATCTGTTCCAGAACAGATGATTTTGTTATTTCTAATAACTTCGTTTTTACCTAAATAGGTAGATGTTTTACATTTTGTTTTTGTGAAATCAACCGCATAGACGCCTTCTTTATGAGAAGCGTTGAAGACGTTTCTTTCCTCTTCAGGGAGAATATCTTCATGTGGGCTTGGGGTGTCGTTATAGAACACTTCACCATCAGCTTCACCATAGAAGATTTCCTTATTTGTGACGTTGGAATAATCAAAGCATCCATCATTACCGAGATCGAGTACACCACCAACATTGTTGAATCCGCCTTCTTCATCGCTTGGTGAGAAGAGGAATTTCTCTTGGTTAGAACCATCAAAATAGATTCTAAACGCCTTGGTGGATAAGCTGTCAGTTCTTAATTTGACATTCTGCAAAATGATGTCGTAATTGGATAAGGTTGAGATATTATTTACTGCCTTAAAGACTAATGGAATGTAACAGTACTCAAGCTTATTTGCTGGATAAAGAGCTGTTTTGTTCTCGGTTGGTCGAGCTTTTAAATCGATTTGTTCGCCTGTCGCATATGAACCTGAGCTCACAGGAACTAATTTATTAGTCGCATACCCGTTCGCGCGTAAAAAATAATCCAGGGTGCCCCATGACAACCCCGTTTCAGACCAGTATATATGACTATCGTTAACATCCTGTTCTAAACCATAGGTTTCGAAATCAGGAAGATCCACTGCACTACGTAGACCCACATCTATCTCTAATGAGTCGCTTAAAGAAGTACCATTAAAGGTAAGAGAGGCTCTTTCACGGTATTCAAACCATGAATAGGTTCCAATAAAGGTCCCTAAAGCGGATACAACTAATAGAGAATATACACCTAGTATTGCTAATTTTTCACTAAGGTTACTTATCTTCATTTGCGGTTATATCAACTTGTAATTTAATAGAACCATTTTCAATAGAAACATCTGGATCGCCTTTACAGTCACTATCTGTGCCTTCAAGCCAGAACATCACTGTGTATCGAGTTGATTGACCACCTAAAAACTTAGTTTTATTCTTACGTAAGATCTCATATTTACCATTGGTTCCATTAAATGGAATACATGGCTTCATATAGTCTGGATCGTTTTCATCATAAGAAACGATTTCATATTGACCTTCCTCATCCGCTTGACGTTTGGTCTTCGCGTATGTGGAATATATATGATTTGTTCTCTTTTGACCTTCGTTTTCGTATAGACGTAGGCGTAATAAGTCATCGAGGTTATATGGTAAGCCTGTCGCGATGTTCTCTGTAATACGAATAGAGAAGTCGTAGCTAGCAGGAACTG
>CAMKFP010000041.1 GCA_946411895.1 uncultured Caryophanales bacterium | reverse complement strand
ACTCAGGAACCGTATGTAACTCTATTCAATTACAACAAATCGTATTTGAATACATGTGTTAATTGAAATATTTGAAGAAAAAGTCCGGTTTTGCCGGATTTTTTCATTATTTCTTTATGTTTTCTCTCGTGTGTAGGAGCGCTCACACTTGCAAACGCAAACAAATTTATTAAAATTAGTTTATAAGTTGATTTTTCGTTATTGACACGAAAGGGGAGTCATATGAAATTTAAACAAATTTTACTCTCACTTGTTTCTGTGATGGCGATTTCTGGTGCAGCAGGAACTGCTGTTTTTCTATCCGACCGTGAAGAAAAATCAGTAAGCGCTATTGAACAAGTGGATGACTACGGACAATTTATATCTTCGTTTAGCCAAAAAGGGCATATCTATTTCCACTATAATCGTGGAGCGGAAGCTGTTCCTTCTGATTATGATGCTTATGCTCTATGGCTTTGGCAACACAAACCACAAGATATAGATGGTTCATTATGGGCCTATGGTGGTAAAACTAATGTTTCTCCAACTTTAACCCTTCAACCAATGACTACTTCATTTATGAAGCCAGCGGCATTTGGTATGGAAGGAGAAGACACATGGGTTGACCAATATGGCGCTATTATTGACGTTGATACAAACTTAAACATCCTTCCTGGTAAAGTGGGTCCTGGTAATGCTTCTTTAAAAGGTGCGACAGAACTCGGCTTCCTCATGGTCTTAGAAAGTTCCATGGGTGGAGGCACTCACTGGACCAGTGATGGTGGCAAGAACACCTACATCAAGAACATTGATAAACAATGGGGTTCAAAAGGATATATTCATGTCTACATTAACACGGGCAATTTTGATGATTATGAATTCGATTACACCAAAGTTCCTGCGGTGAAGATTAATCCAGTTACTAAGGATGAAACTGGTAAATATGTCTCAAAAACCGAAAGTATTGCTGATGTTTTTAACGTCAGTAAGACAAGCGATTCCTTCAAGGAACTCGGCGTTGGCTATCAAATCTTTGTCGCCTCATTTAGAGATTCTAATGGTGATGGCCTTGGTGATTTAAGAGGCATTATCAACTCTTTGGATTACTTACAGGATTTAGGTGTCCAAGTCCTTTGGCTCACTCCGATTCAAAAGAGTGATAGCTATCACGCCTATGACATTTCTGATTATTATGAAGTCGATGATAAATTTGGTACCACTGAAGATTATCGCGAACTCATCTATAAAGCTCATAAAAAAGGTATGAAAGTGATTATGGACTTAGTCCTTAATCATACCTCTAAGAGCAATATTTGGTTCACCAAATCTCAATGGGCCGAAGAAGGTGTTGACGAAAACGGTAACAAAATTGAGTGGCGTAATGTCTATCACTGGAAATACGAAACCGACAAGATTAAAAAATTAATCGATGGTGAATATCAAGAAATTACCGTTCAAGATGACGCTCTTAGTAAAAACCCATCTTGGTATAGAGATGGTGAATCTCATTACTACTATTACGGTAAATTCGGCTCTGGTATGCCAGAGATTAACTATGAATATCAGCCAACTAGAGACTTAGTTAAGAGAATGGCTAAGTACTGGCTCAGCTTTGGTTTAGATGGTTTCCGTCTTGACGCAGTCAAGCACATCTATATGAGAGATGAAATCACCGATCCAGGAAGCGACATCATTATTTCTGATACTGGCACTAAACATAGCTACGATAATGAAAAAGGCGAATATGTTGATTTTGATTTCGATTACTCCAGCGACTTAACTAAAAACGTCACATGGTGGAAAGAATTCGCCGACTATTTAAAAACCACTTATCCAGAGTGCTTCCTCGTTGGTGAAAACTATGATGGCTATGGCAATAGAACCGCGGCTTATTATCAAGCTCTTGATTCTCAATTTGGCTTTAACCATTACTTCCATATCGCTGAACAACTCAGATACTATGGACCAGGTAGTTACTCTGATAAGTATCCAAACGAAGGTCCAAATGCCTTTAAAGGCAACACCGCTGAATATTGGGTGGATGGCGTTCAACAAGCTGACCTCCCAGGTGGTAAACGTCCTGACTTCATCGATGGCTCCTTCACTTCTAACCATGACTTAATGAGAATGATGAACCATGTCAACTATGTTGACGCTGGTATTAAAGATAAGGCTGTTTATACAGTTGATAATCCAAAAGTTACATCTAACGCTAACTCCATCAATTTAGGTAAGATGGCGGCCACTGTTACCATGCTCAATCCTGGTATTTCCTGGATTTATTATGGTGATGAACTTGGCATGACCTCTAATACCGATCAACATATTACAAAATATGGCAATGAAAACTGTATGGATATTTGGTATCGTCAACCATTCCTTTGGAAAGAAAGCTCCAATAGAGCTAATTACTCCGCTGGCGGATATAAGATTGAACTTGATACCAATAACTCAAGCAAAGTTCCATCTGCCGAAGACCAAGCTAAAGACACTAACTCCATGCTTTCTTATTTCAGAGCTTTAAATAGAATTAAAGCTTTATATCCAAAGAATGCTCAAGTGTCTATGGAAAACGGCTCTGTCTATCTCATCATGACTATCACTGGTCAAGGTTCACATAGTCTAAAGATTTATATCAAGACTTGCCAAGCCTATGCCCAACCAGTGAGCGATCAAGGATATGGCATTGATGCGACAGGATATACAGTTTTAAACGGTAATACCGATAAGGTTTACTCCGCTCTTGGTGGAGATTCCTATTCCACATTTATTCCTGCTAGCGCTCCTGCTGGCACGGTTGTGGCCTTATACAAATAGAGGTAAAAAATATGAAAAAACTATTGTTAACTGCTTTAGCAGCTATTACTGGACTTGTCATTACTGGCTGTAGCTGTTCTCCTCGTAAAAAAGACGGAGAAGGCTCTGGTAGTATCACTGTCTATTTAGATTTAGGTGATATTGGCCTATACAAAGGAAAACCAGGAAATGATTATCCTGATGTTCACTTAGAAAACGCGATTAAATATAAAGGCGATCCAGGTGATGCTCTTCCGGGCGCTGATGTTGTGACCGCTACTAGTGGAGCAACTTTCGTCTCTTGGATGTGCTATGAAGGTGAAGGTGCACCAAAGGTTTATACAACCGTACCAGAAGAAAACAATAAGATTCTTATTGCTAACTTCAATGGTGGTGGACAACCAGTAGAAGGTGTGACTTATACCATCACTGATTTACCAGATTGGATCACTAATGATGGATGTGTCATCTTTGCTTGGGCTTGGGGTGGTTCCGATGCCGGAGAAGGCAAATGGTATAATTGTACCTATGGAGAAGGAAGCAAACCAACATCCTTAACATTCCATCTTGATGCTGAAGCCAATGGTTGCTTACTCGCAAGATGCGTAAGCGGCACCACTCAACCAGACTGGTCAACCAAAGGCAATAACCCAGGTCGAGTTTATAATCAAACCAATGATATTAATCTCACTTCTGGCGTATATTCCTACTCTTGTGGTGAGTGGAAAGAATACACTCCTCAATAGAAAAATAACTTAAACAATAAAGATGACCGCATTCCGGTCATCTTTTTTGCTAATTACATTGTAATTAAATAAGACTATAATAATAGAGTTAGGATAAAGTTTATGGAAGAACTTGATATAAGAAAAGAAATACCCATCTTAGATGATAATGAAGAAGTGATTAAAGCTTATAAACCTTCAAAGAAGAGATTTGTTCATATCACTTTAATCTTCTCGACTGGTTTTAGTGCGCTTCTAGCTTCTCTATTTATTGTTCTTGGTATCCTTGGTTTAGTGGGCATTATTGATTTTATCAACGATAACACTGGTAAACCCGATCCAGCGGGACCCCTCTTCTGCTTAATATTTGGTTCTGTCTTCTTAGTCTTCTTGCTCACCAATATCATTTGGTATCGTATGGCGTATAAGAAAGCCTATTACGTTTTAACCAATAAAAGAGTGATTATCCGTCACGGGATTATTGGAGCAGACTATAAGTCTTTAGAGTATCGCTATATCGATACGATTAATGTCAAAGTGAATACACTCGATAAGTTTGTTAAACCAAATACTGGCACCATATCATTCGGTAGTGCGTCTTCTCCAATCATTAACTCAGGAGAGAACTCCAAAGATGTGCTTGCTAAAGGTTATAACTTCGCCGCCATAGAAAACCCATATGATGCCTATAAAGAGATTAAAGAAATAGTCTCTCAATATTCCAATAAATAAGATGAATAGCTCTCTAAAATGAGAGCTTTTTATTTTATAAAAGAGAATATGTCAGTTTGACATTATATAGATAAAAAACTATTATTTTTATGTATTAAAAATATTCCCAATAAGGGAGTCTCATCTACTTAAATAAATGAGATTTTAAGATGGAAAGGATGAAATTATGAAGAAATCAGTTTTCCTAGTTGCCTCTCTTTTTGCTCTTGGCGCGTTAATGGGCTGCGAGAACAGAGATAAGACAGCTAGTGTCACACTTAGCTCGATTGCAGTAAGTGGACAAACGACTACCTTCAATGTTGGTGATTCTTTCGTCTTCGGTGGCACGGTCACGGCCACATATAGTGATAACACTACTAAAGACGTGACAAATGACACACAGTTTGCTGGCTATGATATGAACACAGCCTCCACACAAACCGTCATCGCGAGCTACACCGAAAAGAAAGTTACCAAGACCACAAGCTATTCTATTACTGTTGAAAACAGAAGTGATCCACCTGGACCACAAGAGCCAGTCTTTGCGGCTTATGTTGATGGCGTGGCTGTCAGTGGATTTGCTAAAACAGACGCGGATCCAAACATGCTTTATCAATATAAAGCAGTGCTTGATGTTACCGCTGGACAAACCTTCACCTTCACAATGAATAGAAGTGCGATCAGCGTCAGCGCCTCAACAGGAGAAAATAACTTAGTTGATAGTGTTACTGGCTTAAGTGTCCATAATAACGCAAGTCAAGCATCGTTATACTTTAAAGTATATGGTGTTTATAATCCTGAAGAACTTGACACACTTCACTTTGAAGCGTGGCTAAGTGGATATGAGTCCACTCCTGGACCAGAAACAGTGCCATATAAGGCATTTAATGAATCCACAGAGATTGAACTTCAAGCAACAGAGAAAGATGAATATATGCTCGCTCAATATGTGAGTAAGAATCCAATTAATGTCAAAGAATTCAATCTATTCACATTCACTTTAGATGGACAAAAACTCGATGTCCACGCTAATGGAGATAACAACAATCTTTACTATAATGAAGACCAAGAATTAAAAGTTCGTAATGACGCCGAAGGCGTTAGCTTATACCTCAAGGTTTATGATGATGAACAAAACCCAGGTACAAACTATTACGATGCTTGGTTAGGTGGATATCAAGATCCAATTGCCAAAGATCCAAAAGCTTACTTACATATTTGTCTTGATACAAGCATTCAAGGTGCTGAATGGAGAGATGTTGAACTATCACTTAAGAATGGTAGTGAAACCGAATATGTCTCAGAAGAACTCGCCTTAACAACCTCTGCTGAATTCGTCTTTAAATATGTTGATACTTTAGGCGTTGACCATTGGTACAACTATGATGATGTCAAAGCGGAATGTATTGACCTTGTTCAAAGATCTCCAGAAGTTCCACATGGTGATGGAACAACTTATAGTGATAACAACATAGTTGTTAAAGCTGATGGTGATTATACATTATTTATTGATTCTGCCCAAGAAGCTGACGATCGTATTTGGATTGCTAAGAAATCTGGAGAGGAAGAAGAGCCAGTTTATCAAGCCTTCAATGAATCCACCGAAATTGAATTAGAAACATGCGATCTTGGTGATGACATGGTCGCTCAATTAAAGAGTAAAGAAAAACTTTCAGTGAAAGAAAACAATCTCTTTACCTTCAAAAAAGACGGTGTCGCAATTGATGTTCACGCAACAGAAGTTAAAGATAATAACTTAGTCCGTAACAATGATGGTGAACTAAAAGTTCATAATGACGCTGAAGAAGTTGAATTATACTTCAAGGTTTATAATGACCAAAATAAACCAGGAGAACTCTGGTTTGAAGCATGGCTTGGAGGCTATGAAGAAAAGCCTGTTGTTGATCCAGTTTATACCCTCAAAGTTGGTGATGGAGAAGCCATTACAATGGTGGATGTCACCGACCAAAAGAAAGAATCCGATATTTGGGTCAAACAATTCAAAGCGGAAGGTGTTGAATTAATCGCAAATAAGACATTAACCTTCTTTATTGATAATGTACAAATTAAACCAGGTGCAGGTGATAATGATAAGAACAACGTTTTATATAACGCTGAAACAGGATTATTAGTCATTAGAGTGACTGCGACTGGCAATGTCTATCTCAAACTTTATGAAGATGGTGGCTACGACGTCTGGGCAGAAGGATATAAAGTCCCTGGTCAAGAACCAATTGAAGCTCCATTAACAGTTTATTTAACTGATAATGAATCTTGGGGTGAAGACATTAGAATCCATTACTGGGGTGAGGGTATTGAAAATACCACATGGCCTGGTGTCGCTATGACTTTAGTCGGTCAAAACGACTTGGGTCAAAATGTCTATAGTTTCACACTTCCTAAAGGAACAGTTGGTTTCATCTTTAATAAGAATGGAAGAGTAAAAACTGTTGATCTATTCGCTTCTCAATACGACGAAGACCATGATGGCTTCTATCTTGCTAAACAAGATGATAGTGGTAAGTGGGAAGTCGGCACTTGGAACTATCAAGCTCCAGAAGCATAAAGATCTTATCTAAACATAACAAATAAGGGTGCGTTCTTCGCATCCTTTTTATACGCAAAAGAAAATGGCGATTCTTCGCCATATCTATTTTATTGCTTCAGAGTATTCTTTTGGAGTGAAGAGAGGAAATCCGGAGTTTCGAAAGTCTTTTTTGTTGCTTGTGATAATAGCGTTAGCCATTTCTCGTTTTGCCGCTTCAACAATCAAGGAATCTTCGTAATCATCTATATCAGAATAAATAGAATAATTTAATGTTTCATTATCTATTGTAAATATA
>CAMKFP010000040.1 GCA_946411895.1 uncultured Caryophanales bacterium | reverse complement strand
TGCCATATGGAACATTTTGGATTCGAATAATGTATTGAGTAAGTTTTCAATACCGGTTGGGTTGAGCGAAGTGACATCGCTACTTATAGTAGAGATGTTAGGAATATCACATGGCTCACCTTTTTGGTATTTGCCAACTTGTCTAAGTAAATAAGTAATTGTATCGATATCTTCGATTTCGATGGTCGCTTCCCAGTTACACTTAGAGAAGTCATCTTTATCTTGGACACCATACACATAGAAGACGTTAGCATTAGAGAATTTGACGCCTTCTAAGCCGCTCACCATATCATCTGCTTCAATGAGCATCTTATAGATGAGGTTGAGTGGTAAGTCTTTTAAGAGTTTGGATTGACGAGATGTGAGTAAAGCATCTTCAATGGCGTTAACAAGATTCTCGTCTTCTAAGTCGAGATTATCAAAGTCAACAGTGCCTAATCCTTTTAAGGATTCCACGAAGTCGGTAATCGCGATGACTTCGTTTTCCATATCAACATAAGAATAACTACTACCATATGGGAATGTGGTATAGACGTTATAAGCAATCTTTCCAGCAGCGGTGCTATAGTTTGCTTTATATTGATCTTTTGGAGATTCCGCTAAATAATAGACACCTTTGATTTCATCAACGCTTAAGATTTCTTTGATTAAGCTTTGCGCAACAGTGAAGTTATAGGTATTACCATCAATGACTTCGCTATTGACGTAGGATTTAACAAAGCCAGAACCAGAAGGAGTCAATGTGACGGCTGGACCAGCTTTATGGAACATATTGGAATCAAATAAGGTTTCTAAAATGTTTCTAATACCAATTGAATCAACCTTATCAAGGTCGGTTGAGATATTAGAAATATCTGGGATATCGCTCTTTTCTCCATTGCGATATAAACCAACTTGCTCTACTAAATAGAGGAGTAATTCGATATCTTCATCTTGGATACCAGCGTCCCAATTACACTTGGAGAAGTCAACGCCAGTGACGTTTTGTACGCCATAGGCGTAATAGACGTTAGCGCTCGAGAACTTAACGTTAAGTCCATCCACCATAGAATCGGCTTTAGAGAGGACTTTAGCAATACCGTTAAGAGAAATATCGTTTAAGACTTCAGATTCTTGAACGTTTTCTAAGACTTGACGGACAGCGGTAAGGAAGGCTGGATCAGCCATATTGTAGTTATCAATATTTGTGGAGATCTTGCCATCTTTATCTTTGATACCGATATAACTAGTGCCACTTCCATCACCCTTCTTTAAGCCAAATGCGGCACGAGCAATCTCAAAGGCCTCGTTGAGGTATTCGATTTGTTCGCTTGGGTTAGTGACAGCTTTGGTGTAGTTGAAATATCTATCGATTAAGTATTTAATCTTACCTTTACCAATAGTTTCAGTGCTCTCCTTATAGGATTCATATAAATCGTGATAATAGATATCCTTTGGAGAAGAGGAATTATAAATAATGTCATATTTATCTAAGGCTTCCATGGATTTCACTAAGACGCCTTGGAAGACGGTGAATTCACCACTACCTGGTTGTGGGCCATCAGTGTGGAAGACTCTAGAAGTAACGATGCGGTTAACGATGTTTTGAACTTCATCAGCGAGTTCATCGTCGACTAAATCAAAGTTGAAGGTGTTGTTATTCATATCAATAACACCCATATCATTAACTTTCTTGAGTTCAGCATATAAGTCGGTGAATACATCGACTTCTTGCTTACGTAACGCTCTAAGTTCAAGAGTGTTTTCAGCGCCCACACCTTGACCGCAATCAAGTAAATAAGAAAGGTTAGCGGCTTTCAAATTGAGGAAGTCGTTTTCAAATCTATCTTGAGCAATCTTATAGAAGTTATAGACACCAATTCTTAAGACCTTGGAATCGTTTAAAGATTGAAGAGTGTTAACGATGAATTCGGCATCGAGTTCCATAATGGAAGAGGAGCCGCTGTCGTTAGCAATCTTGCTGCCCCAATAGACGACTTTTGCCATACGGCCGAGTTCGTCAGCGTTTAAGATATCAACATATTTCTCATAGAAGTCTGGATCATCGAATAAAGACTTGTCTTTAACAATAAAGCCTTCACCATACCATTCAGATCCATCAACGGATAAGAAGTCGTTCTTTAAATAGTGATGTGGGTAATCGCTTAATGTTGGATCATCTGTTGGGTCAGTACCTAAAGCATAGGAGTTACCCGCGCCATCTTTGAATTCATCTAAGAAGGAATAAATCTTGTTATACGCCCAGATGGAGAAGAGTTCAGTAACTGAACCATCAAGTTCCACATGTCTAAAGATTGTGGAATCTTCTAAAGCGTGTAATAAGTTATTGAGGTCAACAACGTTAGAAATATTTGAGAAGTCTAAGTTATTGATATCAAAACTAGAGTTACCAATGGTTCTCATTAATGTCGCCATCTTGCTGGCTTCAAGTTTCCAGTCAACGACGTTAGAGAAACAAACACCATCGGTGAGTAAAGAACCGGATAAGGAATCAAGGGTCTTATCTAAGAATGGACCCATAATCTTAGAGAAGGAAGCGCTATCACCAATCGCGGTGAAGACGGTTTCTACCTTATCGGATAATTGAAGCATTAAAGCGTTGGTCATTTCTTGATCAAGAAGTGACATAATGTCACTTTCACCAACCGCCTTAATAGCTAAGGAGATCATCATATTTTCATTGACCCAGTTAGCGACATTGGCATCTAAAACTAGAGATTTCACAGTGTCGACACCTAAATCAGTGACCATGTTATAGACAAAACTAATCAAATTGACATAGTTTTCATCTTGCATGAATCCAGTATCGTTCATTTCATCAAGGCTTAATACTGGGTTGATTAAATCACATTCATAGAATGCGTTAAGGACGTTATTGACGTCTAAATAGTGTTCAGCGAGTAATTGAATTTGTTCTTTAGCTTCGCTAGCGTATTTGATACGGTGAGAAGCAATAGAAGATGAGCTGTTAGCGAGTTTGATGTCTAAATCATCCATGATAACTTTGATGGATGGGAAAGCATCAACAACAGGAATTAAAGAAGCACCAAGTCTTCTTTCATCACACGCTCTATCAACAGCGAATTTAATGATTTCATTAGAAAGACCGAGATTTTCATTAAAGTCGAATTCTTCAACGTATTTCTTCGCATATGGATAAGCAAAGGAATTAAGAATTCTTGAGTGGTCAGTTCTTGGAAGTATACTTGATAAGATATGCACCATAGAATCGGTAATGAGGCTAAGAATATCTTCACTACCAGAACCGGTCATTTGTTTAATGGTGCTATAGATTTCTTTAGCGTCATCTGGTCTACCAGAAATGACCTCTAAGCAATATAACATTGCGTTGAGTTCTTCTTTATAGTTAAGTCTCCAATACTCATCGTTAAGATCAGTGAGAGTTTGAGCGACTTCTTCAGGAATACCTTCTTTGCCTTCAAGGAGAGTTGGAATATATCTAACTGCATACTTCATTAATGAAGCATCAAAGATGGTTTCATAAATTGTGTCGGTTTCTTTTCCGCCTGGAAGCACGGTTTTACCATATTCGTCTAAGTTAGCGAGTTCATATGGATCAGTAGCACTTCTTTGTCCAGCAAGGATGGTGACATACTTATCGAGGTTTTGTGCGATTGAACCAATTAAGGCTTCGTACTTATCGTCTCCACCATCAGCGAACTTCGCGCTTAACATAGCAGCGCTAGAATCACCCTTGGTTAAATCAAAGACTTGATGTAAAACATCAGGATTGACGTCATACATTCTCTTGGCGGTTCTTAGGACTAAGCAAAGGTCATCGCACCAAGTGACGGATTTGATTTCTTCCCAAGTATCTGGAAGATATGGGAGAGTGGTATTGCCTTCATCATCTCTATTCTTTTCAACGAGATAATAAACAGCGTATGGAATAGCTTGTTTGATAATTTCATGATCATCTAAAGAAGCAATCGCATTAAGCATTGTGTTGTATTGTTTGTCGTTAGAGATAATACTCTCGAGTAAATCTTCCACAACATAATTGGTTTGGAGTTGACCGTCTTCAGTTAAGACATAATCAGCAAAGCCAGCATTATATAAGGATTGATATAACTCTTTAAGAGCGGTTAACTCTTCTTTCCAGTTAATCGCATCGAGATCAATCTTTTCTTCGATATTAGGATCATCCACCAAAGCAAGGCCGAGTTCGGCAGCGATTGGGAGAATATAAGTAATGAGTTTGGAATTGATTAATAAATCAATCAAGCTACCAACGAATTCACCTTCAAGAGCAATGGTCCATGTAATGGTTGGTGTAGAACCATCTGTGTTAATAACAACTGCTTGTCCTGTGAGAGCAGCAATTGAGGTCAAATCATATAATGATTCAACAAAACCAATAGAACCTTCTTGATAGGTGGACATTGTGATAGTGTTCATAAATGAAGCATCAAATGTTAAACCTTGATCATTAACTGTCCAGCTAAAGAAAACTTTAGCGAATAAAGAATCGTCATAGGCATTAAGGAAGGAGTCAATATAGGCCATCACTCCATCAGTGTTGCCACGTTTATTTCTTTGATAGGCTACGTTGATTGTATTAACAAGGGCAGTCAAAGGAGCGAGCATCATAAATGATGTAACGACATACTTCAAAGCGGTTTCAATACTGGAGATCGCTTTGAATTTAACTCTCTTACGAACGATTTTTGGAATAAAGTGTTTAAACAAGATATGCCATAAGAGTGAGGAAATGAGGTTACCAACGATGACGATAACGATAACTTCAACAAAGAAAGTAACAAATTTAACGATGGATTCTGCTAAAGCATAAGCAAGTTCAGCGGCTTTTGGTGTATATGGGAGGCCCTGAGAAATAAGGAGGCCTTTTACAATTTCATAAGCCCCTTCTTTCAAAGTGGAGTCGAAAACAACTATGTATTCCGCTTTCCCAGAGAATTTAAGATCCGGGATATGGAATGGGCTGATATCGAACATTCCCACATAATTTGCTAGAACATTCAGCGAGAAGATTGCGGCTAAGAAGCACGCGAGAATGAAAAACAACTTAAAAGTTGCCTTCCAAATTCCCTTTTTTATTCCTCTAAAGATGGCAATAAGTAAGCCGGCAATAAGGCTAACAAAAAGAACCACTAGAGAAATATTAATGATTTGTACAAATGTTTCCATCGTCATAAGAATCACCCTAGAATAACTTTGTTAAACTATTTTAACTTTCCCTTTTAGTCTAAAGTATTTTATATTTAAAATAAAGAAAATGTTTATGAGCAACATGAAATGCGATCAGTGTAAACGTGAATATAATAGATATTCTCCTGAGTGCCCAGAGTGCAAAAATCCTAATCCTGATTATGAGAAAAACATCGGGCAAAAAACCTTTCTTCCAATAAAGTATCAAATCATATTTGCTCTGTTGGGGTCAGTCTTTTTTACATTATTAGCAGGTGTCATTCAACTCATCTGCTATGCAAAGTTTGGGTCTGAGCCAAGTCACTCCCAAGAGATTACAATTCTAGCTATTTCCACCTTTGTAACTGATGGAATTATCTTCCTCATTTTTTTGTTATTCATTATTAAGTTTAGAAAAGACATTCTTCGCTCCTTTAAAGTTTGGAAGAACTACATTGGAATGGCTATCGTCTTTGGCCTATTATTTGGTCTTAGTCTTTTAGGCCAGTTCTTATTGCAACACTTCTGTGGTCTTCATGACGGGGAAAACGAACGACTTTTGAACGATGTAATTGCAACCTACCCTGCTTTATCTATCATCTTTATTGGTTTTCTCGCCCCAATTTGTGAAGAAATGACCTATCGCGTGGGCCTATTTTCCTTATTACATAGATATAAGAAGTGGGTCGCGTATGTTGTGACGATCGTTATCTTCACTTTAATTCACATTCACTTCACCGCGGAAGATTTACCTAATGAACTATTAAATATTCCTTTATACTTATTAGGAGCAATCGCCTTAACATTCGCTTATGATAAGTTTGGCTTAGCAGGTTCTATTTGCTGTCATATTCTCAATAACACCATTCTTGTGATTATGAGGATTGCGTCATAAATTTAGGAAAATAATATGAGTTTTAAACGTTTTTTATCTAGTTTCTGGCTAAAAATCATTGCAATGAGTTGTATGTTTCTCGACCACCTTGGTTTAATGCTGGGCACATATTATCTTCCACCTGAAGATCCAATCTATATGACATTACGTATTATTGGAAGAATCGCTCTACCACTATTCTGTTTTATGATTGCAGAAGGCGTCATTCATACCCGCCACTTTGGCAAATATGCTTTAAGATTAGGAATTATGGCCGCTTTTGTGACAACAGCTTTAATTGTTATCAAAAATGCCTTACAAGAATTCGAACAAGTAGCGTATTATGGCAATATTTTTCTTGACCTACTTTTAGGTGCAGTTGCTGTTTATTGTTTAAGACAAGGAAAATGGTATATAAAAGCACTTTCAATATTGCCTTTAGCCTATGGAATAACATCTTATATTGTGGGTAATGTTGAAACCGGTGGCGCGATTGTCCATTGGTTCCCATATTTCTTAAGAACACAATATGGTTGGTATGGTATAGCCATGATTATTGGATTCTATGGATGTTATTTACTTAAAGATGTTTTCTTATCCATGCACGCTTACAGTATTGGTGTGGATAAAGATGTTTTAGTGGGAACAGACCTAGAAAGAAGTGCTTTAAACCTATTAGCCTTATTCAATGTCATCATCATGACTTCTTTATACTGTGTTCTCCCACTATTTATAGAAACTGAGATCTTATCAGTACAATGGTTTGCCATTGTTCCTGGTTTATTGCTTTTGCTTTATAATGGCAAACGCGGTTATAATGCTAAGTGGTTCGAATATGGAGGATATATATTCTATCCACTCCATCTTGGAATCCTCGCACTTGTGTTTTATTTAATTACTTTATAAGGAGGTAGCAAAATGATTAAACACGTTGAAACATTAAATGAATTTGAACAAGAGACAAAGTCTGGAAAAGTCTTAGTCGACTTCTTTGCCACTTGGTGTGGACCATGCAAAATGCTCTCTCCTGTTCTAGAGCAAGCTGATAAAGAAGGCGTTTTAGGATGCGACGTTATCAAAGTTGATGTCGACGAACTTCCTGAAGCAGCTGGTCAATTCGGTGTGCAAGCTATTCCAACACTCGTCGTTTTAGTGGATGGGAAAGAAGTTAACAGAAGACTTGGCTATCTCAACAAAAACCAATTAATCGATTTAACTAAATAGTTTATTGATTTATTTTATGCGAGAGTTATATAATAATTCTCGCGTTATGCAGGTGTAGTTCAGTGGTAGAACACTAGCCTTCCAAGCTAGTTATGCGGGTTCGATTCCCGTCACCTGCTCCAGAACAATAAAAAACAGTGCTAAGCACTGTCTTTTTTTATCCAAGAATCTTTTGTTTGGCCTTCGTGAACTCTTCGTCCGTTAAAGCGCCAGATTCATGTAATTTTGCAAGTCTTTCAAGTCTATCTATA
>CAMKFP010000039.1 GCA_946411895.1 uncultured Caryophanales bacterium | reverse complement strand
TGGAACTCTTAAAGGCGTTGTTGCCTCGACCACCACGGCCACCTTTAGCGACCATGACAATTTTACCTTCTTCGTTAAGGTCACCTAAAAAGACATGACCATCTTCTTCGAAGATAACTGTTCCAACTGGGACATCAACAATAATGTCTTCAGCAGCTTTACCGAATTGATTCTTGTTGCCCCCTCTTTCTCCATCTTGGCCGATAAAGGTTTTGGAATGACGGAAGTTAAATAGAGTATTTATCTTGGAGTTGGCACGGAAATAGATAGAGGCTCCACGACCTCCATTACCTCCGGCTGGACCACCATTAGGAAGGAATTTTTCACGTAAAAAGGCAATGGCGCCGTCGCCACCTTTTCCGCTTCTCACTTCCACAATAGTGCGATCAATAAACATAATTAGAAAACTCCATTTTTATTATATAAAAAAGAAAATAAAAAGACCACATATTAGTGGTCTTATTCTTATTTTTTGACAATTATTTGTCAGCGACAACTTTCACCGCGGTACGATCTTTACCCACGCGATAGTATTTAACGATACCACTAGCTGTAGCGAATAATGTATCGTCTTTACCAATTTTGGTATTTTCTCCTGGATAAATTCTTGTACCTCTTTGACGGTAGATAATGCTTCCGCAGTGGCACCATTGACCATCAGCAACTTTGGCGCCTAAACGTCTACCAGCAGAGTCACGGCCGTTCTTTGTGGAACCAACACCCTTTTTACTAGCGAAGAGTTGTAAATTTAATTTAAACATCATATTGATGACACCCTTTCTATAGATTTTGAATTTTGATGAAATCGCCATATGTTTCTTGAATAGATAATAATCCAGTCACGATTGTTTCTAAGACGACTTGATCATGGAGCGTAACATCTTTGAGGGCTTTGACATAGACATATCCTTTGGATATATCAATTTGGAAATCATCAGGTCTTTCAAGATTATTAAGTCCGCCAACAGTGACGGCACTTACACCTGCACACACAATGTCATGACCTTCAGGTCCGGCACCTGCATGCCCTTTGACTTCGAGACTCTCGAATCTGTCTTTGCTCTTTTTGATAAGAACTTTAATCATGTGATTATAAGTTGATGCTTTCAACGACTAAGCAAGTATATGGTTGACGATGACCAATGGTCTTGTGTTCGTTAGCCTTTGCTTTGTATTTGAAAACACGGATTTTTCTGGATAAGCCTTGTTTTTCAACTTTGGCGACGACTGTTGCACCAGCAACATATGGGGTGCCAACTTTGAGTGCTTTATCACCGACTAAGAGAACTTTGTCTAAGGTGACGGTTTTGCCAACTTCGGCGTCTAATTTTTCAACGAAAATTCTAGAACCGATTTCGACACGGATTTGCTTACCACCAGTTTCAACGATTGCGTACATAATGTCCCTCCTTCTTTTGAAATTCACTAAGGACTCGCTATTAAGGTACCATCATTGGTTTAGAAACCTTCTCTATGCGGTTGTAGCTAGTGAGGCGACAACGCAAGTAATATAACATAAGTTATAGAAAAAGTGCAAATAGATTTTGAATTATTTTAATTCATTCCCATCAAGTTATTATGTCTAAACGAATAATATCCGTCTTCAGCGATGATTAAGTGGTCCAAAATATTAACCTCCATTTGTTTTGCGAGGATCACTAATTCTGTCGTGAAAATGACATCGCTCTCACTTGGGGAACTAATCCCACTTGGGTGATTATGGATTATATAGAAGTACTTGCCCTTATGTAAGATAACAATTCTTAGGATATCTTTCGTGGAAAAGGTCACGCTATGAGAGTCGCCTTTAAAGAGCGTTTCTTCGTGTATAATCTGTTTTTTGGCATTGAGCACGACGATTTGTAGAGTTTCCTGATCCTGGTGAATCATCCTTAAACTATACCTTTGGTATAGATATTTGGTGTTAACCACTGTTTCATCCTTTTCTAACTTCATATATTGATAGCGTTTAGCTATCTCAAAAGCAGCGGATAGTTTAATGGCAGTTGCTTTCCCAATTCCGCTATAGGACATGAGCAAGTTATAGTCTTGATTAGCGAGGTTAAATAATGATACGCTGTCAGATATCATCTTGTTCGCTATATCAATGGCGGACATGCTCTTTGTCCCACTAGAAATAAGTATGGCCAAGAGTTCACTATCGGATAAAGAGGAAACTCCATGACGGATAAATCTTTCCCTAGGACGACAATAGGCGTCGAGTGTTTTAATCTTTGCCAAAGTCAGTTCCAGGTAAATTTCCATCCTCCAGGAAGGGTTGTCGAACCTTTGGAAGAAAGGAAGAGACGATAGATTACTACAGAGAGTAAAGCAATCGCCATGATGCTGAGCACAGTTGTTAAGGTGATGGCTTCACCAACCTGGTGCTGTTGCATCTCAGTTGAAGTTAAAATTTGGTACTTCATAAAAAACCTCCTATATAGTTGTAACTAGGAGGTTTATATCGATTTTGTCCCAAAAAATTTTTATTATTTTATAATTTGTTACGTTTTTCGATTAAAGAAGCGAGGTTTTGCTCGTGTTTTGCGAGTTTTTCTTTCTCTAAGTTCACTTTAGCCTCTGGAGCCTTAGAGATGAAGTTAGGATTAGAAAGCATTCTGTTAGCGCGTTCAATCTCAGCTTTTTCAAATTCGATTTCAGCGTCTAAACGCTTAATCATATCTTCTTTACCAGCTTCGTTGACGATTAATAAATTGGCTTTTGGATAAACTTTGAGATCACCTTTCATAGAGAGGATTTCTTCTCCGATGAGTTTAACTGTAGAGAAGGTGAATCTATTTAGATAAGTGACAAAGTCATCAAAGACCTTAATCTTTAAGTTAAGAGATAAATCAAGTTTCGCGTTTGGAGCGAGTTTGTTTTCAATCTTATAGTTACGGACATCTTTAATGAGTTCGAATAAAGTGAGGATTTCTTCATTCACTGAAGCGTCCACTATATCTTTATTATAAATAGGATAGCGTTCAAGCATGATGGACTCTAAATGTTCAGGAAGATTGAGATAAAGCTCTTCTGCGATAAATGGAGTATAAGGATAAATGAGTAAGATAATGTCTTTTAGACATTCATATAAAACTTGCTCAGTCACTTCCTTGGTTTTTGGATTATCACTATTAAGAGCAACTTTACTCATCTCAAGATATTGAGAGCAGAAATCATCATAAACAAAGTTATATAAATGGTTACTAGCCGCATTAAAGTCATATTTCTCCATGTTCAAAGTGACATTTTTAATCGTCTCTTCTAAACGGTTAATGATGTATTGATCAAGAGGGGACAACTCGGCTTTGTTAACCTTCTTTGGCTTAAATCCTTCTGGGAGAACACTGAGGACATAACGAGCACTATTCCAAATCTTATTGAGGTAGTTGCTGCTCGCTTGAACCTTTTCTTCAATATATCTCATGTCTTGTCCGGGAGTACTATTGGTAGTTAAGAAATATCTAAGAGCATCCGCACCATATTCATCAATAACAGCGATTGGATCAACACCATTGCCAAGTGTTTTAGACATCTTGCGGCCGAGTTCATCGCGGACTAAACCATGAATCACGCATTGTTTGAATGGGCGTTTACCGGTTTGTTCTAAGGATTCAAAAATCATACGAGAGACCCAGAAGAAAATGATATCATAACCGGTCACTAAAACATCTGTTGGAAAATATCTTTCTAAGTCTGGAGTCTTTTCTGGCCAACCCCAGGTAGAGAATGGCCATAATTGAGAGGAGAACCAGGTGTCTAAGACATCGCTCTCTTGTTCCCAGTTTTCCATATCTTTTGGAGCATCCATAGAAACGAGAACTTCACCAGTGTGCTTATTATAATAAGCAGGGATACGGTGTCCCCACCATAATTGACGGGAGATACACCAGTCTTCAGCTTTTTCCATCCATTGAATGAATGTCTTTTCAAATCTTTCTGGAACGAACTCTACTTTATCTTTACCTTTTTGATTAGCTAAAGCTTGTTCGGCAAGAGGACGCATTTTCACAAACCATTGTTTAGAAAGCATTGGTTCAACAACAGCGTCGCTTCTTTCGGAGTGGCCAACTGGGTGAACGATCTTTTCAATCTTCACGAAGTTACCAGCTGCTTTAATATCTTCAAGCAAAGCTTGACGACAAACGAAACGGTCCATACCTTGGTATTTACCGCACTTCTCATTCATAGTCGCGTCTTTATTAAAGATAATAGGTTTTTCTAAATGATATTTCTCGCCAATTAGGAAGTCGTTAGGATCGTGAGCAGGTGTACATTTCATCGCACCTGTTCCAAATTCTAAATCGACATATTCATCCGCGATAATTGGGAGTTCATCTCCATTTGCAGGATTGATAACCTTCATTCCTACATATTTCTTATATCTTTCGTCTTCTGGATTAACCACCACGCAGACATCGCCAAACATGGTTTCTGGTCTTGTTGTAGCGACGATTAAAGCTTCGTTAGAGTCAACGATTGGATAACGGAAATAATACATCGCACCTTCATCATCTTTATGGATAACTTCCACGTTAGAGAGCGCTGTTTTTTGCACTGGATCCCAGTTAATAATTCTCTCGCCTTGATAGATTAAACCTTTTTCATATAAGGAAACAAAGACCTTTCTCACCGCATAATTTAGACCTTCATCAAGGGTGAATCTTTCTTTTGTATAGTCTAAAGTTAGGCCCATCATCTTCCATTGATCATGGATGGTTGCTGCATATTCATCTTTCCATTCCCAAGCCTTCTTAAGGAACTCTTCTCTAGTGATTTTCGTGACATCTATGCCAGATTTGTAGAGTTTTTCCATAACTTTGGCTTGTGTAGCAATACCAGCGTGGTCCATACCAGGAAGGTAACATGTATCATAGCCTTGGGCTTTTTTATATCGGATTATAATATCTTGAATAGTCGTATCCCAAGCATGTCCGAGGTGGAGTTTACCTGTGACATTTGGAGGAGGGATAACCATTGAGAAAGCTTGCTTGGATTTATCGCCTGCGGTGAAATAACCACGAGACTTCCAAGTATCGTATTTGCCAGCTTCTACTTCTTTAGGATTATAACGTTTTTCGAGCATAAGTTTTCCTCCTTATAAATAAAATAAAAACGCCCCTCTAAGGACGCTTTCGCGCGGTACCACCTTAGTTCATCTTGCGATGCACTTCATTAACCTATTTTCGCTAGGTAACTATTCCTCCAAAGCGACCTTCATTAACTTCCTATACCGAGCTTCCACCATCCTCGGCTCTCTATAATAAGAGAGTTAACTACTCCTCTTTATCATCGGACTAACTATTTCAATTATACCCTTTTAAAGGGCTTTTTCAATTGCTCTTTTGATTGCCTCTAAAGAGCGTAATTGAAGGCTAGAGGAATAATATACATTATTCGCATCTATATTCTCTTCCTTAAGATGCTTAAGGAGTTGAGACTTTTCTTTTTGGTTGACCTTATCGGTTTTAGTGACGATTAGGTAATAAGGAATGTTATTGGCTTTTACATAATCGATAATCTCTAGATCGTTCACCCCAAGTTTACGGCGTGAGTCTAGCAAGATAAGGACAAGCTTTAGGTGTTTGGCGTTAGAGAAATAATTCTCCATCATCTCACCAAACAAAGCGTCTAAGTCGACGCCCCCAGTGGCATAACCATACCCTGGGGCGTCAACTAAGTAAAATTTATTATCAATAAGATAATAATTAAGTAATTTGGTGTGACCAGGTTTACTAGAAGTAAAGGCTAGTCTTTTCTTTGTGCAAAGTGAATTGATAAGAGTAGATTTACCAACATTTGATTTACCGACGATTAAAACTTCTGGATAGCCTTCTTTCGGAGCCTCAGAAATATTGGGTGTCGATTTAATAAATGTGGCGTTTTTAAAATCTATCATCTTATTTCACTAAAGCAATCTTAACAGCGTCGTCCACAGAGGACATGAACTTGATTTCTAAAGATTCTTTAACTTCCTTTGGAAGTTCATCAACATCTTTTTTGTTGTCCTTTGGAACGATAATGGTTTTAATCCCACTTCTTAAAGCGGCTAGAGATTTCTCTCTTAGTCCACCGATAGGAAGCGCATAACCTCTTAAGGTGACTTCACCTGTCATAGCAACGTTAGAATCAACTGGAGTCTTGCTTAAGCAAGAAATAATCGCAGTAGTCATCGCTACACCAGCGCTTGGGCCATCCTTAGGCACCGCGCCTTCAGGGACATGGATATGAATATCGTTTTCTGCGAAAATCGCACTATCGATATTGAAGTGTTCAGCATTAGCTTTGACATAGTCCAAAGCAATGGAAGCGCTTTCTTTCATGACGTCACCAAGGTGACCGGTGAGAACGAGTCCACCTTTACCTTTGAAGTAATTAACTTCAATTGGAAGGATGTCTCCACCATATTCGGTATAAGCTAAGCCAGTGACAACACCGACTTGTGGTTCTTTTTCTTTCTTGGAATCTTCAAAGATTGGGACACCAAGATATTCTCTGACTTTCTTTTCATCGATATCGATGTGTTCAATAGATGGATCTTTAACAATCGCAACAGCGACCTTTCTTAAACAAGAAGCAATCTTTCTTTCGAGTTCACGAACGCCAGATTCTCTGGTATAGGAACGGATGATGAATTTGATTGCATCTTCACTAATAGAAGCTTGCTTTTCGTTAAGACCATTGACCACTAATTGCTTTGCAATTAAATGTTCTTGAGCAATGTGAACTTTTTCAATCTCGGTATAGCTGGAGAGTTGAATGAGTTCAAGTCTATCTCTAAGTGGACCAGGGATTTGATCTAAATAGTTAGCGGTGCAGATAAATAAGACATCACTTAAATCGTATGGTTCTTCAAGATAGTTATCGTTGAATTGGTTGTTTTGCTCTGGATCAAGAACTTCTAAAAGTGCACTCGCAGGATCGCCCTTATAGGAGGAAGCGAGTTTATCGACTTCGTCGAGGAGGAAGACTGGGTTGGTGACACCAGCTTTTCTCATTCCTTGAATGATACGGCCTGGAAGAGAACCAACATAGGTTCTTCTATGCCCTCTAATTTCCGCCTCATCAGAAATACCACCTAAAGAAGCCTTGAAGAATTTACGGTTCAAAGCTCTAGCGATGGATTTACCTAAGGAAGTCTTACCAGTTCCTGGAGGGCCAAAGAAACAAAGAATTGGGGATTTTAAGTTACCAGTTAATTTTTTAACGGCTAAATATTCAACAATTCTCTTCTTTGGTTCATCTAGACCATAATGGTCTTCGTCCAAAATCTTCTCAACGTTCTTCAAGTCATCGTTATCTTCAGTCTTTTGCCACCATGGGACGTTCATAAGAACGTCAAGATAACTCTGGATGAGAGCGCCTTCTAAAGATCCGCCTGGCATCATATCGAGTTTCTTGAGTTCAGATTTAACTTTTGCTTTGACGAAATCTGGGTATGGATTCTTCTCAAGTCTTTCTAAGATGGCATCAGGGTCATTCTTCGCATCGGTATTTTCACCGAGTTCTTTTTTAATGGCCTTGAGTTTTTCTCTTAAGAAATATTCCTTTTGAGATTTCTCTGCGGACTCTCTAACTTGTTGAGAGATTTCTTGTTCGATTTGATTCTTTTGATTTTCACCATTGATAAGAACAGCCACTAAATTCATTAAAGTTTCATAATCGTTAGCTTCAAGAATTTCTTGTTTTCTATCAGTTGGGGCAGGAA
>CAMKFP010000038.1 GCA_946411895.1 uncultured Caryophanales bacterium | reverse complement strand
GAAAGATATACGGGTAAAGGATACGCAACCCAAGCAGTTGGTTTGTTCTTAGAATACCTAAAGCAATCTAACAAAGTTAAAGAAGTTTATGGAATTGCTTTGGCTGCTAATAAAGCCAGTCGAAGAGTGCTTGAGAAGAACGGTTTTGAATTATATTTTGAAGGTGTCGGTAGCTATCAAGAAAAGAAAAGAAAAATCATCAAATCAATTAAGAAAGTGGCGTAGTTATAAGGCCACTTTTTCTTAATAAAAAAGACGATTTATCGTCTTTTTTTAAACATCTTTTCTCCAGATTTCACAAATCTCTTGTGGAGTGAATACTGGGATTCGCAAATTATTAAAACCCTTTTTATCAAAAGTAATAATAGCGCTGCACATCGCCTCTTCTGCCGCAATGGCTTGTAAGGCATCTTCGAGATCTACGTTTTCTGAATATAGCGACTCAATAGCGGCGTCCTCACTTATCGGGACAACTTTTGAAGTCATAGAATAGGCTTTCATTAAAAGCGATCTTGTTTTTTCGTTGTCATGTGTATATTTGTGAACAACATAATCTATGTCTCTTATTGTCATAGAAGTCATGACTAATTGGTTTTGACGAATAATGGATTGTTGAAAGAAAGAAAAGGCATCTTCAAAATGTTCTCTTTCTAAAAGAAATTCTAAATAAACATTTGTATCAACAAGGAGTTTCATCTTTTTTCGATTCCCTCAATAATGATGTCCTTATCACTCATATTTACTGAACTATCTTTTTTTGTTTCTTTAACTAAAGCCTTTAATTCATATAGGGCTTTGAGCTGAGGATTTGATAAAACAGAAATCACTTTTTTGTTTTTAGTAATAAAAACATCCTCAGTCATGGATTTTTCTAAATAGTAACTGAGATTATTCTTTAATTCTGTTGCAGTAACATAACACATTTTGATCACCTCAATTTCATTGTAAGACAAAATGTACATAATAGATAAGAAAAATGTACAAAAAATATGATGAATATGAACAATTATGCATTTAATACATAGTATTAAATAACGCTCGCGCGTGTTAACTGCTTGCTTCCTCTTCCTCTTCTTATATAATAGAGGTGAGAAAAAAACATACATTATTTCAAAATAAATTGGAGGTATGTCCATGAAAAATAAAAAATCTTTTCTTATAGGCGCGGCTGCTTTTTGTTTAGCGATTGCTGGTTTTGGTGCTCTATACTCAACTAACACGCTTGCTAAATTAGTAAGAAACGTTGCCGATGGCGAAGTTGGTAAAATTACTTTCCAAAACAACGGATCTAATGTGGAGGAATCATTTCTCATTAAAGAAGATTCAGTGAACTACTACGTCCAAACAACTGGTGGAAGACTTTATGGTGGGACACCGTTATATGCGAAAGCAAGCCATTGTACAACATTAGGTGGATCTAATGAGTACATTGCGAAAATGTTCAACGCAACAGTTTCTTTCTGTGATGAACTTGGAACAGAATACAAATTCCAAAACCTTTCTACTATTGAAATCTATTCTGCCTGTGCGACAGATTTTACAATATATACTTCCATTGATGGAGAGAACTTTACTGCAACTTATGTTTCTACTGAGGATAGTGGTTATGGCTCTTTCTCTATTGCTAATCAAAGATATGTTCGTTTTTCCACCGGTGGATATATGGAGTTCTTAATTAGCAAAGTGGTGCTCAATTATTCTTGTTCCTACGACTATGTAGAACCAGAGATTAAAACATTAACTGTCTATGCCTCTAATGACTTCCATGGAAAAATCCAGGAAAATGGAGATGAAGTTGGCTTAGCGAAATATGCGACCTTCTTCAAAAATAAAGGCACTCAAGAAAACACCTTATTAATTGATTCTGGTGATAGCTGGCAAGGCTCTGCTTATTCCAATTTGAATTATGGTAATTTGGTTAACGATGTCATGATTGAAGCCGGATGGGATGTGAGAACTGTCGGAAACCATGATTTTGACTGGGGTGTCGACGCTGTTAAAGCAAATACTGCTAGACAATATAAAGGCAAAACATTAACTACTCTTGCGGCAAATATCTATGATTATGATTTTGATCACAAGACATTTGGCGATACACAACAAAGCGAAATTGGCGGCAAAACTGCCACATTTATCTTAGAAAACGGATTAAAAGTTGGTGTTGTTGGTGTTATTGGTTATTCACAAATTACATCAATTAACTCCCTTTATACACACGACATTGGTTTTAAGAATCACGTCAACACAATTAAAGAAGAAGCCACCAATTTAAGAAATGCTGGCTGCAATATCGTTATCGCTTCTTGCCATACTGGTGAAGAAGAAGTCAAAGGATATGATCTTGAAGATTATGTTGATTTGGTCCTATGCGCACACACTCATAGATTCGAGGTTTCAACCGAAAACGGTTTGACATTCGCTCAATTCTCTTCTAATGGCCGCATGGCTGGTGAAATTACCTTATCATTTGATACAGGTCTAAATACAGTTGTTAACACTAACGTCAACACCTATTATTCGTATGATATCAAAAACGCTGTTACCTCTATCGATCCAACCATTAATAGTTTAATTAGTACCTCTATTGCAGCTAGTGATGTTGTTGCTAGTGAAGTTGTCGCGAACAATGTCACTGGAGACTTTACTAAAGGCTATACGTTAGAACCTCTCATGACTCAAGCTGTTTATGACACAGCAATTGCAGAAGGCTACACTGATATCATTTGTTCATATGTTAACGATGCAAGATGCAACTATCTCGCTCCAACAAATGGCAAACTTACATATGCGGATATTTACGAGGCTTTCCCATTTGATAATACGGTTTATATCATTGAGATTACTGGTCGAGAAGTCATGAATGAACTCAATAAGTACAATTACACATGCTTCTCTCAAGACTTCCTTGATGGTGGCAAAATCATTGAAACTGGCAAGAAATATAAGATTGCCTGCTTGGATTATCTTGCCTTCCACACTAGCGATTCTCGTGATTACAATTACTTTGATGACAATAACGGCAATTATCTTGGTACACTTACCAACAATTACCGCATCATTTTGAAGAACTGGTTGACTGAAAAGGGTTACAATAGTGGAACAGAATTAAATCCTTATAATTTCAATAAAAATTACTATAAATATAGTAATATTGGTCAAATCTCCTGGCTCAGTTACTTTGATTTAACATTTATGATGAATGATGGTACTGATACTATTTATGACACAGTTGAAGATGTCCAAATCAATGATTTAATCATGAATCACCTTCCAAACGCTAATCCAACTAGAGAAAACTACACCTTTGGTGGTTGGTATCTCGACGCAGGCTGTAGCAACCCAATTGGTTTCACCGCGGTTACATCTAATTTAACTATCTACGCTAAGTGGGTTCCTGCAAATGAATATTCGACAAGTAATCTCGATTACACTAATTTCTTGGTTGGTTCAGAAAGCACAACTGTAAATGCCACTAATACTAATGACGAATCGGTTAGTATTACTTTCACTCATAGCCCAATTTATGATGTTTCTCAGTATTCCGAATTCGCAATCCCAAATAATGGCTTCTTAGCTTTGACAGCCCCAAGTGGATTTATTGTCAAATCTATTACAATACTTCAATATTCTAGACACCCAGAGAATCTCACTTTCTACTCTGGAACATCCGCTATTCCTGAAAATGAACTTACAAAAACTTATGAAGAAGTTGCTGGCAATAACATTACAAACATTCTTTATAACATTCAGGTCAATAGTGAAAGCTTATATATTGTTGAAACCAATGACTTATATAATACTTCAATCTTCTATCTTTCTGTCACGTTAACAAAAATAAGCTAATCTGGACTTATTGATGCTTTAAAAAACAAATGGGGAGCACTGATTTGGTGTTCCCCTTTTAATTGTTAATCTTTCATGCATCAATTTTTAAACAAACAATGAGATAAAAAAAGTTTCATGTGATGTGGATAATTTATTATGCGCGTGGTAAAAGGTATGGAATTTTTATTAAAAACGACTTATCTTTTTATATAGCAAGTACTTTATGGAATATTCACTAGTTGGTATTTTAGCTATTGTTGTTCATCTCATCGTGAACATTGATGTATTTTTCATTGGCAAGAAAAAGTTTTCAGGTAGAAAATTCTATATTCTCTTCCTTTTAAGCGTCATCCTTTACCACATTACGGATGGCTTCTGGGGTTTATTATATGAGAACCATCTTAGAGAAGCTGTATGGATTGACACAATGGTCTACTTTATCGCTATGGCGATTAGTATCTTGTTCTGGGGAATGTTCGTCTATCGCTATTTGGAAACAAAAAACAATAAGGCTTTTTCATATATTGGGGTCGCGTTATTTGTTCTTCAAATCGTTTTAATTGGTCTAAACACCATCAGTTTCTTTAATCCCGATTTCCCAGCCATATTGTTTAAGGTGACGAGTGGTTGTGTTTATAGCGCTACCACAGGTCGATATGTGATGCTTTCTATCCAAGTCGTCATGTTCTTAATTTTGGCTATTTATACTTTCAGTTCTATAAGAACTGCTGAAAGTTCATATAAGCGTCGTTTCCTTTCAATCGGAATCTTCTCTTTATTCATGATTGTAGCGATCACCTTACAGGTGTTGTTCCCGCTTATGCCAATGTATTCCCTTGGTTTCTTAGTGGGTGTTACGGCTTTACATACATTCGTCGTCGAAGACGAAATCGCTAACCAAAGACATGAACTAGAAGAAGCGAGATCCGCTGTTCAAACAGACCCATTAACTGGAGTTATGTCAAAGCACGCTTATATTGACTATGAAGCACAAATTGATAGTCAAATCGATGAAGGTAAAATTTCTGAACTTGCCGTTATCGTTTTTGACCTAAATGACTTAAAAGGCATTAATGATACGTTTGGCCACGAAGTTGGCGATGAATATATCGTTAAGAGCTGCCAAATTATTTCTGAAGTTTATAAAAATATTCCGATTTATCGTGTCGGTGGTGATGAGTTCACCATCATCTTAACTGGCGATGAATATCACGATAAAGATGCCCTCTTTGAGGAATTCAATAATCGTATCAACGCTAACCTTAAGAAGCGTAATCCAATTGTGATTGCTGCAGGTATGTCATCCTTTATGCCTGGCAAGGACACAACAATCTTACAAGTGTTCACCAGAGCTGATAGTGAGATGTATAAACGAAAGCATCACTTAAAAGCTCATCATAGTCATCATTTAGAAGCATAAAAAGAGCGGTCGGTGACCGCTTTTTTCTTGCTAAGCAAATATAGACACCATTAATAGGCAGATGCTTATAACGGGGATAGACACTATAGACCCGTATTTTACGAAGTCTAAGAAGCTAAACTTTGTTTCATGACTATTTACTAGGTTTGTGAACATAATGCCCGCTAGCGCGCCCATAGGCGTTAAAAAGGCACCAATGTTACTTCCAACAATAGAAGCATAAACCGCTTCTTTACTTGTACACATGTTAGAGAAGAGGATACTCATTGGAATATTATTGATGAGATTACTCGCTAAGAATGACGAATATCCATATGTCCAAATCGGATGAGTGTGACCTAAGAACTCGGCAATCTTTACTGAGATACCTTGATAGTTTAAAGCGACCACAATCACAAACATAGATAAGAAGAATGGAATAAGTGGGTATGGAAGTTTTTTAACTGAACCAGTGAGATAGTTCCAATTCTTCTTAGTGATTAAACACATGATAGTGACAACTAAAAGAAGAGAAGCAGCGCACGATAAAGAGACGATCCACATCTCAACATTTATATAGCTAGAAATCACTAAAAACGCTAAACAAGTTAATAAGTGAATAAGTCCAATAATCAAAGCGGGTTTATTTTCAATTTTGCATTCATTTTCACTGATTTCTAATGCAATTCTTAGCTTTTTTTGGAAAATTAAGAACAAAACTAGATATTCAACAATACCTGTAACTAGGGTTGGAATCGCCATCACTTTAAAGTAATCAAAGAAGTTTATTTTCGCAGATGTTGCTAGATAAATATTCGTCGGATTTCCGATGATTAACATGAGTGACCAAGTATTAGCCGCGCAGAACTCAGCAACCAAATAAGGGATAGGATTGATCTTAGAGTTTTTGCAAAAGAAACAGATAAACGGTGTAAAGGTCAAAATGACAATGTCGTTTGATGTGAAGATAGTGAGCACGGCGGTAAGTAAATACAAAATCGTGAACAATGCATATTGATTGCTCTTGGCCTTTTTCGCGGCGACGTTAGCGAGATATTTAAATAGCCCAACTTCATCTAAGAAGATAGACAAAATGGTCATTGAGAAGAACAGAATGATAATCTTGATTGGGTTAATCGAATTGTTACTAGTGAGTTGGGAACCAACCTCTCTAATTGGAGCAAGATTAAAGATGAGCAACATAGTTGCTCCTAATAAAGAGATAATCCAATAAGTAGATAGATGAATCTTACCAATCTTAATCTTTGAGAAGAAGAGAATTGATAAGGCTACAAGTATGAATGTAACTAGAGAAATAACGATTGTTGCAACCATAAGACACAATCGCTATTATGCTCTCTTTTATAAAAAAGGCAACATAATTAATGCTGCCTCTATTTATTGTGTTCTTTTAAGAATTCCATCAGGTCTCTTTCACGTAATGGCTTAGTGAAATAATAGCCCTGTAGATAATTGATATTGTTCTTTCTAGCGAGTTCTAATTGTTCCTCGCCTTCAATACCTTCCATGACTAGTGGGATACCAAGATTCTTGAACAACTGAATTGCTGAATCTAAGAAGAAACGGATGTTCTTGCTTGGCTCAAGAAGTGATTTATCGAGCTTTGCAATTGAGAATGGGAGATTGATAAAACGAGCAATATTTGAGTATCCGCTTCCAAAGTCATCCATGGCGAATTGAATGCCATATTGCCCTAAATCCGCCATAAATTGTTTGGTTTTTGCAGGATATTTGACCGCAACAGTTTCTGTAATCTCTAAACAAATTCTCTTTGGATCGATGCCATATTTGTTGATTGTTTTAATAAATCTATCACTTGGATTATTAAAGAACTCTGCACAAGAAACATTGACCTCGAGATTCTCTATTTCCGGGTGTCTAGCTAAGAATGCACAGGTCTCGTTTAAAACAAAGAAGTCGATATCATTAGCAAGACCAAAAGCCTCTGCGATAGGGATGAACTCTCCTGGACCAACAGGACCAAGTTCTTCATTTGCTAAACGAATAAGAGCCTCAAAGTGATTGAACTTCTTAAATTTGGTGTCATAGATTGGCTGATAAACCATATATAACCCAACATTAGTTTTGATACAGTTTTCTAGGATTTCTTTGATGCGTCTATCTCTATTAATGGAGTCCATGAACTCTTTATCGAGTCCAATGTAGTTCTGGTTCTTGTAGTTGATCATCGCTGCCATAGTTCTATTTAAGAAGTCGTTATAGGAATCGGAATTCTTAAAAGCATTATCGTTTACAAAGTAAAGCAGACGAATAGAGATATTCATGGAGTTATTCTTGATTTGGAATGGTTCTTGGAATCTCTCTTTAAGAGCCTTTACCATAGCGAGTTGTTCTTCTTTGTTTCTTAAAAGAATGACAAACCTTGCTGACTGCGTTCTAAAGAGGAATGCCTTATGATTAACGCCTTCAATGTATTTTCGAATTTGTCTTAATAGTTCGTTAGCGTAGATGATACCAAAGACTTTGTTGAACATACCAAAGCTTTCGA
>CAMKFP010000037.1 GCA_946411895.1 uncultured Caryophanales bacterium | reverse complement strand
AATACTGTGGAAGCTATCTCTATGAGATAGATGGATTCATCTCTCATCAAGAGATGATGGCCCTCATCGCTATCTTATTTGCATAAAAAAGAAAACCGTTCTTAATTTGGGGAACGGTTTTTTATCTACTCACTTTCTTTTCGTTTTTGTGATTGTATAACTTGTTATCAGCGGTGGAGTATAACGTATTGAAGTCATTTCCATCTTCAGGTACTAAAGCGATGCCGTATGAGGCATGAATAACTTGGTCTAAGCCAACTTGTTTTCCAATGTCCGCTAAGACGGCTTCGATTTCGTTTATAACATCCTTTTCAGAGAAGTTTTCACCTCTATCTCTTAGGAGAAGGGCGAATTCGTCGCCACCTAAACGTGTGCCGAAGTTATATTCTTTTCTGAGTTTCTTAAATGATGAATGCATCTGAGCGAGCACCTTATCGCCTAATGGGTGACCATAGGTGTCATTTAAGAGTTTGAAGTCATCAAGATCTAATATGACTAAAGCCATCTTTTGAATTGGGTTCTCTTTGATGTGCTTGTTAATGATATTAATACCACTTGTACGCGTCATACAGTCCGTTAAGCGGTCATAGTCCTTAATCTTTTCATCAGTGACATTAGACAAGAACATACATGCGTAGTGGCGACCTTCATCAAAGAAGAACTTCATATGCGCACGATAGAAAACTTTTTGTTTTCTAAGTTTAAATGTAAATGTCTTAGGTGTCTTGATGTGAGAGGATTCTCTAAGCGACTCTAAATTGAGTTCTTGCTTGAGCAATGTGTGATCAAAATCAGAGACATTGTTTTCAATGTTATCCATCACTTCAGCGGAGAATCTACCAATCTTTAGGACATCTTCATCATTAAATGGGTTATCAAGACGAGATTCAACATAAGTGTCGTTATCTAAATCGATTTCAACATAATATGAGGCCATTGTTTGGCAGGTAGAAAGGAATCTATCTAAGAATTGGAAACCTGAGTTATTTAAGTCACCGACGTGTCTAGTTGGGATACCAATCTTCTTATAACGGGCGACGATATATCTCTTTTCATTAACGAGATAGTGCTTGGTTTCTATTTCATAGACTGATCTCTTATTTCTTAAATAAATACGGGAGAATGAGCCGTCTACAGCGAGTCTTTGCTTACCAACTTCGCTAGCTTCATGACCAGGTTTATGATCTGGGAAGAGGTCAGAATAGTACTTGTTAAACTTTAATAAAATATAGTTCTCATCAAAAATCGCATAGCCTTCCACTTTGGATTCCGTCATATGTTTGAAGTCTTCTTCGGTCATAGAACGAGTGGCTTGATCTTGTTCACTATTGAGGATTAAAGCATCAAAGACATAATAGCTTTCTGTCTCTTTTTGTTTCACAAGCATACAAGAGAAACTAATTAAATACGTTTTAAATCCTGTTTTAAAGGAGATCAATCTACGAGGAGTGAATTTATATTGCTCAAGTCCACTTTGAAGGAGAGCGAAGAGCTTTTGTTTATCTTCTTCACTTAAGAAAGCGGTGACATCGCTACTTTCAAAGCCGTCCAGACGATTGATACGGGATAATGATTCTCTAAGAGAATTATTGACCATCACGAAATATAGATGTCCGTTTTCTAGTTTAGCGACACCAACAGGGTTTCTTGTCTCATTAAATAAGGCATTAACGTTACTTTCAGTATCTAAAATATCGTTAAGGAATAAACGAGAGTCTGAGATATCTTTTGTGCCATATTCAGCGGTTTTGTTGTTGATCTTTTCAAATTCCTCAACAGGCATTGGTTTACCAAAAAGGTAACCTTGCATGTGACGAACACCAATGCGCCTAAAGTATGAGGCTTGGGATTTGGTTTCCACGCCTTCCACAACTAAAGAGACATTAATCGCACGGGCTAAAGAGACGATTGATTCAATAATCTTTCTCTTTTTAACGTTATCGCCCTCTTTAGAGAGGAACTTATAGTCGAGCTTTAAGCCGTCGATATCTAGATTCTTTAAAGAGTTGAAGCTTGATTCACCAGAACCAAAGTCATCCATAAGAATCTTAAAGCCTGATTTATGGCACTTCTCCACAAATGTGGAGATACTGGCTTCATTTTCCGACCACACTGATTCGGTAATTTCAAGTTCAATATATTGAGGAGGGACTTTATATTCATTGATGATAGACATGATCTTCTCAAAAAGAAGAGGATCCGCAAAATCGATACGGGATAAGTTCACAGAGATAGGAACTGTTTGATCAGGATTCTTATCAATCCACTCTTTAATCTTGGAACAGACTTTTTCTAAGATGTATAAGTCTAGTTCTTTAATAAATCCATTTGATTCAAATAGAGAGATGTAGTCTCCTGGCATAACGATATTGCCATCAAGTTCCCAACGAGAAAGAGCTTCGCCTCCATAATAGGTGTCTTTTTCGTTGTTATATTTTGGTTGGATATAAAGTTTGAATTTTCCTTCCTTTAGTGAAGAGTGAAAATTATTGATGAGATAGGTATGGTTAGTCTCCATCTCCTCTAGAGCGTTGTCATAAATTCTAATACGACTTGAGGGGTGCTCAATCGCATATTGGTAAGCATAGGAACATTTAAGTTTAGAGTCATAGAAGTGTTCTTCTCTTTTTGGAAGTTGATAAATACCAAAAGCGAGTTCAATAGTGACATCTGGGAAGAGTTCACTGATCTCGTTTTGGATGTTTTTAGCCTCTAAAGCGATGTTCTCCGCTATACCAGTGAGGATACAGTTAAAAGTCTTAGTTCCTTCTTGATATGAAAGGATCTCGTGAGGATATTTTCTTTTTAAAATAATGGCGAGGAAACCAAGTATTTTATCGGTTTTAGGAATACCGTATACACGAGCAATTGCATCCATGTATAAAATACCAAATTCGATAAAAACAACCGGCAAATGCTCGTTTTTTTCTAAAAATGATGGATAAAAGTTAGAAATTACACCTGTATTAAATAAGCCTGTTACAGAGTTATAGTAGATGTTTTTAAATAGCTCTCCGCGATAGGCCATTAAGGCAATTGCGTTCGCGGTGTAGTCCACTAAGAATGGGTCTAAAACCCCACCTGTATTATTTGGTTTTGAGATGATAAAAATACCAAGAATCTTTCCTTGCGCATAAAAAGGAACAACAGCGAAACTGCTAATTCCATAAACGCTAAATCTACGATAGAGATCCTTGTTGATATTTTTAAAGAAGGAGATGTCATCGCAGATTAAGGAGTAGCCTTTGAGAAGATAGTCAAAAGACATTCCATCAATATTGATATTGAATTCTTCTGGATTTAAAACACTGACCTTATCAGACCCTAGATGATACTCAAAGACTCTTCCTGGATCTTCGCTATTTTCAGGGAATAGGAATAATTGGCCATAACTAGAACCATAGAAGTCTAAAGTTTTTAAAATAATATCGTCGATAATCTTTTCATGAACTGACCGTCCATTGGTGATTTCTAAAAAGTCATTATGAATTTCGTCTCTAATGGCGTGAGCAATATAAGAAAGGCATTTTCTTGATTCAATGCGGTTAGAATCACTTGTAGCGGTCTCTAGTGTTTTGGAGATTAAAACCAAATAATCTTTCTTATCAATTTTGACGGCAAGAGACTCAATACTGATAAATCTTTTCTCGTACTCAGGATGTTCACCCTTATTGGATGCGATTTCGTTTTTATAGGCATCATTAGTAAAAACAACTTCTTTTGTTTTCGGGTCTTGCACCATAATAAAACAATCGAAGTTATTAAAGTCTTCAAAACATTTCACGTTTTTTAGTTGTTCAAGAAGAGCATCCATAAGCGTGCCTTATCTATATCTACATTATACGCGTCAGCAATTGAACGCGCTATATTTTACGAGCGAAGCAAAATAAAAGAGCACTAATTTGTGCACTTTTACTATTTCTTGATATCGCTATAGAAGACAATCGGTTGTTTGCTTCTTTTGGATTCGTATAAAGCTGTATCAGCGTGTTTGAATAGTCTAGAGAAGGTATTCGCGTCCTCGTTGAGGATAGAAATACCACATGAAGACGTGCATGAATATTCTCTGACTTTGAACTCATAGATTGTCTTGATTCTTCTGATTAATTCTTTCTTATCCTTATAGTTCTTGAACAAGATGATGAATTCGTCTCCACCAAATCTACCAACAATCGTGTTCTTGTCATTAGTGAGTTTTCTAAGTTTCTTCGCCGCTTCAATCAAGATTTCATCACCCACGTCATGTCCATACGTGTCATTGAACTTCTTAAATTCGTTAATATCAGTGATGGCAAAGGCGAATCTATCATTCTCTTTAGAGTTTTCAATTTCTTTATTGATGATTTCAAACGTCGATGTTTTGTTATAGACCTCAGTGAAGCTATCCATTTTGTTGGATTTCTCAAGTTTGATAATTTTACGTTTGCTGCTGTTGATATTAATCATCACACATATGGCAGAGATGATTTGACCATCTTTCACTAGTGGTTGAATAGTGAATTTGATCCAAGCGTATTTACCATTACTTTGTAATAATCTAAGTTCAGAACTAAATGGTTCAAGCTTTTGTAGACTCTCTTTAGTTTGTTTAACGATGTCATAATCATCAGGATGAACAAAGATCTTGGCGAAATCAGATATGTACTTATCAAATGGAAGACCTTCAATCTTTTTGAATTTCTTGAGGACCACTTCATCGGAACAACCAAAAACAGAATAGGCATTTTCTAGATAGGTGACCTTACGACCTTCATGAGAGACTTCAAGCATACAAATCTCTGCAATATCTAGGGCTAAGTCTAATCTCAACTTGTCTTTATTCGCGATGGTGGAGTCAAAAATAGTCATATCGGTTTTTCTTTAAAAAAGAACGATTAAAACTATACCACTAAATGGAAATAACTCAAACAATTTTATTGTTTTAAAAATATTTTTTGCAAAATTATTTATTCTTGTTGTATAGTATTTATGCGGAAAAAAGCGTGTAGCTGACGTCCCTTCAGTCAAGCGAAAATCATCCGCCTCATCATCTACCGCGACGAATAGAAAAATCTATTGGTCTTTTTGTCATTTAAAGGAGATTATTAAAATGAAAAAGTCAAAAATTATTGCTCCAGCTCTTGGAGTCCTCATTCTTTCCACAGCCGCCGCTGTTACAGGTACCGTTGCTTGGTTCACCGCTACCAGAGTTAGAACAATTGGCATGAACGGCATTTCTGCTGTTAACCCAGAACAAGGCTTAAAGCTTACATATGCTAAAGCAGCTTATAGCTCCCCAGTTACTATTGCTAGTAGCACTGGTCACTATACCGCTAACACTGGTGTCGTTGAAGAAGGTGCCACTCTTACCGTTTCACACGTTCAATTAAGAGACGCTTCTGTCAATATGGCTGCTTCTGATCCAGCTGTTTTCGGTTCAGTTTTAGATGAAACATCTGGCGATCTTTCTGCTATTGCTGCAAAAGACTTTGCTACACCAGATTCCAAACAATATGATGGTGAAGATGTTTACTTCGCGACAGCTTTTGAACTTAAGTTCAGCGTTGACCGTGCTGAAAGCGGCTACAAACAACACTTAATCTTTGATGAAAGCAGATCTTCTGTTACTGCTCCTGCAGCCGCTTCTGATGAAACAAAGAGCATTAAGAAAGCCATGAGAGTTGGCTTCAAGACCTCTTCCGATTGGTTTGTTTGGGCTCCATTTACCTCCGACGCAGTTGGTACAACTGCTGACGTCAGCTTAAGATACGTTACCGCTGCTGGTGATGCTACAGGCGCAAGCGCTTACACAACCGCTTTCTATACTTCTGCTCAAATCATTCTTGGAAACGATACAGCCGCTGTTTCTTCCTCTTATGCTGCTGATACCGCTTCTGTTGATAGCCTTCCAGCCTTAGCTACAGTTACTGCTTATGCTGGCTACCTTGGTGAATTAAGCACCTCTGATTTATCCGTTAAAGTTGTTACATGGTTCGAAGGTACTGATAGCTCCTGTGTTAACACTGCTGAAGCTTTAGCCGAAGAATTCACAGCTAACTTGAACTTCTGTATGCGTAAATCCAAAACCGCTTAATCAATAACTCAAAAGGATTTTAATTATTAAATTAATTAAGGATTATTCATTATGAAAAAATCAAAAATACTAGCAGTTGCATTATCTGCACTCACGTTCTCTACTGCCGCTGCTGTTACAGGTACCGTAGCGTGGTATTTCGCTCAACGTACAGTGTCAGTCAGTATGACTAACATTACATCATTCAACCCTGAATCTGGTTTACAAGTTTCTTTAACTGAAGGAATCGGAACAAAGTATGTTGATAATGATTCCCACTCTACACATTCATCTTCTAAACCAGCCGCCATTTCACACGGTTTGATTAGAGATGGATCTGTTGACTTAGTCAACAAAAAAGCTTATACAGCCATTTTAAATTCACAAGGTAATGCTGTTGTCGGGTATCGTCAATTAGATTTAGCTACCGCAACAGATATGGCTGGTGAAGTTACAAAAGTTGGTGAAACCGATCCAACACCATATTATTACGCGACTTCTTATACCGCTACATTCGAACTTTATCGTAAAGAAGCGGGTAAGACATTCGCCGTCTATTATGACAACTCTCAACTTAAAGTTGGTGGTTCTTCATTCGTTCAAGAATCATTAAGAATTGGTTTCGTCTTTGATGCAGGAACAGCAGATGATTCTGATGATAGTTTCTTCGTTGTTGCTCCATTTAGAGATGAGAAAGGTTATTCCTATATCAATTCTGAAGATGTATCTGATCCTAAAGGAGATTATCGTTCCATTGGCAATCCAGATAACAGAATGATTTACGGATATGAAACCACATACAAGAGATTAGGCGATGCTAATGGTATCATCACCGGTGATGATGGTGTCGATGTTCAAATTCCTGAATTTGACAAGGCCCATTTAGATTCTAAAGGTTTTTATTCAGACTCTAGATACGTTGATGTCAATCGTGAAGTTCCAGGTTCTGATCCAGTCGTTTATGCTCCTGTTGAAGAAGTTGCTTATGAACCTTCAACCGAGAACGCCGCACCAACAGATGATAATCTTGCTGGTTTAGGTGTTGTCCATGCTGGTCAGGAAGCTGATACATTAGGTTACTTAGGTAACTTGGTTGCCGATGCTGAAACTGGCGATGATGGTCTTGCTATCAATGTTACTGTTTATACATGGTTTGAAGGAACTGACCCATCCAGTATTTCTGATTGGGTTGATGACGAAGCCTTAACAGTTGAATTAGCCTTCAATATGGCTGAAGTCGTTGCTTAATAGCACAAAACAAATTTAATAGAATTGTCACTGCTCCGGCGGTGACTTTTCTTTTGTCCTTTGCAGCGAAAATACTCATTTGTAGGTAAAAATATCAGAATTGAATAATCTAAGATTTTATCTAAGATTATTCGCAAAATCTAAGTTGTTATTTAAAGATAAATGTATATAATTATTTCTAGATTAGTCTACAAAGGATAATCGACATGTCTCCAAAAAGTAAAAAAGCATTATTTATATCTCTCTTCTGTCTAGATATGGCTATCACTGTATTTTTATTTGTGGTCTCCATTATCATGATTGTGAAGACACCAAAAACAAAAGCGGATATTGATCCAAATACATTCATTGGTTATTTCCAAGCTAACCCAACCGTCTTCTTATTAGCGATTGTGGTGCCTGAAATTCTTCTTCTCGCGACAAACATCATTATCTTAGTGATGTACCTCAGAAAAACTTCCAAGAAGAAAGTTCAACTTAATGAATTAAGTGCGGATGAGAAAGAAGCTTTAAGAAAACAACTTCTCGCCGATCTTGCCAAGCAAGAAGAGCCAAAAGAAGAAAAAACTGAATAATTTATAGAAAAAATAAGTGCTGTGATGTGAACTAGTCAACGAAAAGTAGACAATTCAAAAAAACTCAATACCCCATGTCAGA
>CAMKFP010000036.1 GCA_946411895.1 uncultured Caryophanales bacterium | reverse complement strand
GACGTAGTCATAACCGCAAAAGATAAGATTTGTTTTACAAAGACTGGCAAATGCAACCCAGACGATTGTCCATTTGCTAAAGATTATTACAATAAGATCCAGGGTGTCCTTAAATATAGTTTATTAAACTATAACTCTTTTGATTATAAGACAATTTGCGAAATTGCGATGTCTAATCATATCTGTCCGTTTGAACTTGAACTAGACCTATCTTTGTTCTGTGACGCTATCATTTGTGATTATAACTACATGTTTGATCCAATTGGCTACATGAAGCGCTATTTTGATGAAGATTCATCCCATCATATCGCGCTAGTGGACGAAGCTCATAACTTGGTGGAGCGTTCTAGAGACATGTATAGCGCTTCTATATCTTCCTTCACATTTGAAAAAGCTCGTCGCTCGTTAAGAAAGATTAAGCACAACACACTAAAACGACACATGACCAAACTCAGGCAAATCTATGATGAGTTAGTGGATAATTATCCAGAAGGTGACACTAAAATCGAGGGTTTGACACTTGAACAATACAAAGTATTGGCCAAGTTTATTGATGTGGTGCAAGACTTACGTAAAAATGAAAAAGAAGTGATGACGGATGAACTTACCGAACTCTATTTAGAAGTAAATCGCTTCTTGAAAATCTATGAGATTTATAATCACCGCTACATCACTTATGTTCATGCCTATAGTGGAATAGCCGAATTACATCTTCGCTGCTTAGATGCCTCAACGTTCCTTCATGCAATTGTTGAGAGAATTAAGTGTGCGACTTTCTTTTCCGCAACACTTTCTCCAATCTCCTATTATATAGACATGCTAGGAGGTAATAAGGACCTTGATCCTTCAATTATCTTGCCTTCTCCTTTCCCAATGGAGAATCTTAAGCTCTTGGTGGCTCCGAAAGTCTCGATTCGTTATAGAAATAGAGAAGAATCATATCCAGTTGTCGCTGAATATATCAAATCCTTTATTAGAAATAAAGTTGGCAACTATTTTATCTATTGTCCAAGCTATGAATATCTTGATAAGATTCTCCCTTATCTCAATCTTGATGAGGTGGACTACCACATCCAAAGCAAAGAGATGACAGATATGGAAAAAGAAGAGTTCCTTCTTAACTTTACTGCCTCTCCCACAAAGACGACACTTGGCTTCTTAGTTATTGGTGGTGCGTTCTCAGAAGGCATTGACCTCATCAGTGACCGTTTAATCGGCGCGGTTATTATCGGCATTGGCTTACCAAGAATCAACTTCGCTAGCGATGAAATCGCTGCTTACTATAAAGAAAATGGTCTACCTGGACATGATTATGCCTATACAAACCCAGGCATGAACAAAATCATGCAAGCGGTTGGGCGCGTCATCCGTTCTGAGACCGATAAAGGAGCGGTTCTTCTTATTGACGATCGTTATATGTCTAGACAATATAATGAGCTCTTTAGAACCGAGTGGAGACACTATGAAGTGGTCTTAGATTCTACTGAAGTAGAAGAAAAACTATCAAATTTCTTTAAGAATTAGTTCAAATTGTTATACAATTACGCATATGGATTTCAAAAAAGAAAAAATTAGGAATTTTTCCATCATCGCCCATATTGATCATGGCAAGTCCACTTTAGCGGACCGTATTTTGGAGTCCACTGGTGCTATTTCATCTCGTGAGATGAAGGACCAAATCCTCGACTCTATGGATTTAGAAAGAGAAAGAGGAATTACCATTAAATTAAACGCTGTCACTCTTTCTTATAAAGGGGATAATGGTGAGACTTATATTTTTAACTTAATTGACACTCCTGGGCATGTTGACTTCACTTATGAAGTGAGTAGATCTCTTGCTGCTTGTGAAGGCGCACTTTTAGTAGTGGATGCCACTCAAGGTGTTGAGGCTCAGACACTTGCTAACACATATCTAGCAGTGGATAATGACCTCTATATCATGCCTGTTATCAACAAAGTTGATTTGCCAAGCGCTCAACCTGAACTTGTTAAAAAAGAGATTGAAGAGAGAATTGGTATTTCTTGCGTTGACTCATATGAGGTGAGCGCGAAGACAGGCCAAGGCGTGCACGAGCTACTCGAGGGTATTATAAGAGAAATTCCTTCTCCAGAAGGTGATGAAAACGCTCCTCTTAAAGCGCTTATCTTTGATAGTTATTATGACTCCTATAGAGGTGTCGTAATTCTTATAAGAATTAAAGACGGCACAGTTAATGTTGGTGACGAGATTCATCTCATGCAATCAGGCAAAGACTATCAGGTCACCGAAGTCGGCATTAGAACCCCTGAAGAAATCAAGACAAAGTCTTTAACTGCTGGCCAAGTCGGTTATCTTTGCGCGCAAATCAAAGACATTAAAGATGTCCATCCTGGTGATACAGTGACAACCAAAAACAACGGTGCAAAAGAACCTCTTCCTGGCTACCGCATCATGAACCCAATGGTTTATTGTGGTCTATATCCAGTTGATAGTGATGATTATCAAGCCTTAAAAGATGCTTTGGAAAAGCTTTCTCTAAATGATGCATCATTACAGTTCACCGCTGAAACAAGCCAAGCCTTAGGCTTTGGCTTTAGATGTGGTTTCTTAGGCTTGCTCCATATGGATATCATCCAAGAAAGACTAGAAAGAGAGTATAACTTAGATTTAATTCTCACTGCACCTAGCGTTATTTATCACGTTCATATGACGGATGGCGAGATTATCAATCTTGATAACCCATCTAAACTTCCTGACCCAAGTAAGATTGCCTTTATTGAAGAACCATATGTTAAGGCTTCGATCATGACTCCAAAGGAGTATGTGGGTCCAATCATGGAACTTTGTCAAGAAAGAAGAGGCATCTATCTAAATATGGAATACTTCGATGACACCAGAATGGTCTTAACATACGAACTTCCATTATCTGAAATTGTCTACAATTTCTTTGATAAGCTTAAGAGTTACACCAAGGGTTATGCCTCGTTTGATTATGAATACTCTTCCTACCATAAAGGTGACTTAGTCAAGCTTGATGTTTTATTAAATGGACAAATCGTTGACGCTCTTAGCAGCATTATCTATCGTCCTAGTGGTTACACTAGAGGCTTAGGCATCATTAGAAGAATTAAACAAGTCATTCCACGCCAACAATTTGAGATTCCTATCCAAGCTGCAATTGGTGGAAAAGTCATCGCTCGTTGTGATGTTAAAGCCGTCAGAAAAGACGTTCTTGCCAAGTGTTATGGTGGTGATATCAGCCGTAAAAAGAAGCTCTTAGAAAAGCAAAAAGAAGGCAAGAAGAGAATGAAGAAAGTCGGTTCTGTTGAAATTCCACAAGAAGCGTTCATGTCAATCTTATCGATTGACGAAGAAGACAATTAGTCAAAAATTAGTAGATTTTCAGTAAAATTATTGTCATATATACCTCGCGCATATATAATAAAATTGCGAGGTATTTTTTATGGCAAATAATGAACTAGCAATTCGTTTTACTGAAAACAATTACGCAACCAAACAAGAAGTCTCGAAAGAACTCAAGATGTCCTTAATCGACAACATCTGGAGCAACATTCTTTCTTATAGAAGTAACTTCAACCGTTATTTATCAGTTAGAAGCATTGATCGTAACCAACTTTTATTATGTTGTTGCCAAACAGTGACTAATAAAATCAACATAGTTGAAACCAAACTCATTAAACTCATGAGAGATTATATGGTCTCAACCAGCAATCCTGCTAAAGCCAAAAGATTTGAAGAGTTGGAACTCGTCAAAGCTTTAGAAGAATTGGTGAAAGAATACAAATTATCTTTAGATAAAAACGACTTACTCAATGTCACTAGAGGCATTATTGGTCCATTAGATTCCTCAAGTAAAATCATCTCTCAATACGTCGATTGTTTGAGATATATCAAAGATAGACACGTCAATCCAATTGATATGGATTTCTTAGCGGAGCTCTATTCTCTCCTTATCGGTGTTAAAGAATTGACCAGCTTCTATAGAAGCAAGGAAGACAATAACCCAGAAAACCGTGTTCTTATCGATAGAATTTATACATGCGCTCCAACAAATTTAATCGAGTCCATGATGAATTCCTTATTCTCATTCTTACAAACCTCGAATTTAAGTGGCTTAATTAAAGCCATTGTCACATATTATTACATTAACTATATTCGTCCATTCCCAACTCATAGCGATGAAATCGCTGTGTTAATGGCAAAAGCTGTTTTAGCTCATAACGGATTAGGTGAATTTGGCGCTTTTATGCCATTAGAATTCTTACTTACTGATAACTTAGAACTTCAAGCGAAAATCTTTGTGGAAGTCCAAAAGAGCAATGACGTCACTTACTTTGTAAACTATGTTTTAAAGGTTTTAGAAGAAAAGTGTGTTGGCTTAGCGGATGATCTTGTCAATTTAAAGGCCGAAGAACTCAGAAGTGACTTCTATAGAGTGGAAGAAGAGCCAAAGGCTCAGGAAACAGTTTCCTATCAAGAACCCGCTCAACCAGTCTATCAAGAGCCTGTTAAAGAACAACCACGCTATGAGGAACCAAAACCAGTCTTTAATCCTGCCCCAGCTCCTCAACCAGTCGTGGAGGAAGTAAAACCTGTTTATCAAGAACCAGTAAGAGAGCAGCCTGCTCCAAAAGTGGAACGTGTTGAACAGCCTAAACCAATGGAAAAGAAGCCTCAAGTGGTTCGTAGTCAAGACGAAATAGCTATTAGCTATATTCCACCTGTTCTAGATGAAAAACAAGCCGCTAGATTAGAAGAACATCTTCTTGAGAGCAATGTCATGATGAAAAAGGGCGAAGCCCATTTCTATGCTAGACACTGCACTTTAGGAAAGAGCTACACAATTGAGCAATATAAGAAATGTATTGGTTGTGCCTATGAAACTGCAAGAACTTCTATGGAACATCTTGTGGAAATGGGTTATTATACTAAAGAAAAAGTGAATAACAAGAAATTTGTTTATTCACCAGTTCGCCGCTAAGGCAAGGAGGAAATCATTTTATGATTTATGCTGCTGGATTAGATAATTTATTAACATTTATCATCATTCTTTCTGTTGCCGGTGTGGCGGCCTTTATCGCTTTCTTTATTTATCGTTTACTCCATCCAAAAATGAAAAAAGATGACGATAAACCAGAAGAAGAGACAATGGTGAAAGAGGAACTCAATAGAGTTCTTGAAGAAGTGGAAGACGAAGAAACCGCGAAAGCGATTTCTGAATATAAGGACGAGGATGACAAATAGTCCAAAAGCCTTATACATTCACATTCCCTTTTGTGAACACATCTGTGATTACTGCGACTTTACGAAGTTGCAGTATTTTACTAATTACGCAAAAAAGTATCTAGTTTCCTTAAAGGAAGAGCTCGATTCTTATCATATTAATCACGAATTAAATACCATCTATATCGGTGGGGGAACACCCACCTCTTTAAGCGATGATGAATTCTCAGAACTTTTAAGCATGCTTGATAAATACACCCAAGGTGTAGAAGAATATACAGTCGAGTGTAATCCCGAGTCATTAAGTGATAGAAAGCTAGAACTCATGAAAGAGCACGGGGTGAACCGCCTCTCTATCGGAGTGGAATCCACTCATGATGAGATTTTAAAAGCCATTAATCGTCACCACACATTTAGGGATGTCAAATTAGCCATTTCTAGAGCGAGAAAAGCAGGTTTTAATAATATTAACGTCGATTTAATTATCGGCCTTCCTCACGTCTCAAAAACCTTATTTATTGAAGATCTAGAGGAAATTATCAGCCTCGATGTTGAACATATCTCCTGTTATTCCCTAACTGTGCATGAACACACAGTGTTTGGTATCAACCATGTTTTAGAACCAACCGAGGACTTTTCTAGAGAACTCTATGACATTACTCATGAAAGATTAGAAAAAGCCGGATTCATCCATTATGAAGTGAGTAACTGGGCAAAGCCCAATCGCATGAGCAAGCATAATTACACCTATTGGAAAGATGAATGCTACTATGGCGTTGGTTTAGGCGCTTCCGGCTATATTGGCAAATATCGCTACACGAACACTAAGAGTTTGGTGGACTACTATAACGGCAAGTTTGTCAAAGAAAAAGAAGTCGTGGACTATGAAGACGACAAGATCTATTTCTTGATGCTCAATTTAAGAACCATTGAAGGCCTTGATTTAAACAAATATCAGAGGATGTTTGATGAGAATTTCTATAAGAAACACCAAAAAACTCTCGATAAATACATTGGAGAGAGCCTATTAATATTTAATAAAGAGGAAAACCGCATATATGCCTCATATGCAGGCATGATGGTCCTTGACTCTATCGTTGTTGAACTCCTTAGCGAATAGCGCTTTATAAATAAAAAGAAAGAAATTTAGCACTCACTTATTGACAGTGCTATTTTTTTGCTTATAATATTGTTAGCACAAATAAAAGAAGAGTGCTAAAAAGGAGGTTCAAAAATGTCCCGTTCACGTAGTGACACCATCTTAAAATGTATCGTTGAATACTTTATTAAGAACGCGCAACCACTTGGAAGTAAAACTTTAATTGAAGAATTTGGACTTCCTTATTCCTCAGCGACCATTAGAAATGAAATGTTCGCTTTAGAGAAGATGGGCTATATCGAAAAGACCCACTTATCAAGCGGTAGAGTTCCTTCCGCCGCCGGTTATCGCTATTATTGTGAAAACCTTAGAGATAAGAACGTCGACGATCAGCTCAAAAGCTCCCTTCAATTAGTGCTCAACGAAAGAGTGAAATCTGTTGAAGAGGTGGTCAAAGCCAGCTGTGAGATTATATCTCACATGACAAACCTTGTCTCCGTCGTCTTAGGACCGGATGAGAGTCAAGAAAAGCTCGCTAATGTCCAACTCATTCAAATTTCTGATAACACCTTAACCAGTGTTCTTGTCACCGATAAAGGATATGTCGAAAACAAGACCTTCATCGTCAGTGATGAGCTCAAACCTGAAGAAGTCGTGCAATGCGTAAAAATCCTTAATGATAGATTAAAGGGCACACCAATCTCTGAACTCGGAGAAAAGATGCAAGCTTTAAAGCCAGTCTTAAGTGATTACATCGTCGGTCATGATGTCGTCTATCAAGCCTTAATGGAAGTCTTCTTAAGATTCGCTAGCGACCGTCTCTCCTTATATGGACGCGATGAACTCTTCAACAATCCAGAATTCAGAAACGACGCTGATAAACTTGAGAGAGTCTTTAGACTCTTAGAAGACCAAAGCCTCTTTAAAGAAGTCAGCCAAGAAGCCAATAAGAGCGATAAGCCAATCATGACGATTGGTGATATCCATGGACATCCTGATGTCTCCATGGTGACAGCCAAAATCAACCTTGGTGATGAAGGCGAAAGCTCCATTACCTTACTCGGTCCCACTCGTATGGACTATGACAAGGCTCTCAGCGCTTTAGAATATCTCGCTAATGAATTAAATAAATACTTCAACGAACCATCAAAAGGAGGTAAGAAATAATGCCTAATGATGAAAAGATCGAGTTAGACGAAAAAGAACTTAAACATAGAAAGAAAGAAAAATACGAGCAAAAAATTGAAGCCTTAAAAGCGGAAGTCGACCATTGGAAAAATGAATATTATCGTGCTTATGCCGATACAAAGAATCTAAGAGATTCTCTAGAAAAAGATCATTCCAATGCAATCAAATATCGCTCTGAAGGATTCATCGATGAATTGCTCCCTGTCTTAGATAGCTTCCACCTCGCCTTAGCTACCGAGCCAGAAGATCCAAAACTCAAGGCGTACTTAACCGGATTCCAATTCATCTATAAGAATCTTGTCACAGTGCTTGAAAATGAAGGAGTTAAAGAAATTGACGCGAAATACGGCGACAAATTCGATGCCTCGATCATGAACGCTGTTGATACAGAGGAGAATGAGGAATTAGAAGAAGGACATATACTTAAAGTATATGCAAAAGGTTATAAACTTCATGACCGCTTAGTGAGACCGGTGATGGTCATGGTCTCAACCAAGAAAAAAGAAGAACCAAAAACAGAAAAT
>CAMKFP010000035.1 GCA_946411895.1 uncultured Caryophanales bacterium | reverse complement strand
TAAGATTATTCACACCAAAAAAGGTGAGACGATGGCCTTTATTAAAATCGTTGATGAATCCGCCGAAATGGAGATCACTATCTTCCCTAAACTCTATCAAGATTGTTTAGGTTTATTACAAAAGAACAACATCCTCCTAGTGGAGGGATATATGGACTCTAGAAGCGAGGAAGAAATGTTCATCGCTGATAGTGTCAAATTACTCGAGGAATAAATATGAAAAAGATTACGATTATTGATGGTAATTCTCTCTTCTTTAGAGCGTACTACGCAACCGCCTATCCAGGCGTTGAGATTATGCGCGCTCAAGATGGGACCCCGACAAACGCCATATTTGCTTTTAGCAATATGATGAATAAAATTCTCTCTGAACTCAAACAAGGAGACTATTTATTCGTTGCTTTTGATACGGGTAAACCAACATTTAGACATGAAGAACTCGAGACTTATAAAGCTAATCGTAAACCTGCTCCTGAAGATTTAGTTAAACAGTTCCCACTAGTAAGACAATTCTTAAAAGCCATGGGCATTTTCCAATTTGAAGAAGTTGGCTTTGAAGGTGATGACATTGCAGGCACAATTGCAAAGCAAGCCGAAGAACAAGGCTTTGACGTTCATGTTTATACCTCTGATAGAGACTTCCTCCAATTAGTGACAGATAAAACAACCGTCCATATCTTAAAAAAGGGTTTATCTGATGTTTTACTCATGACCCCATCTTTAGTGAAAGAAACCTATGGATTTGAACCTCGTCAAATCATTGATTATAAGGGACTTAGAGGGGACTCAAGCGATAACCTACCAGGTATCCCAGGAGTTGGAGAGAAAACCGCGGTTAAGCTCATCGAAGATTATGGCTCTTTTGATAACATCATCGCTCATGTAGAAGAGATTAAAGGAAAGCTTGGTGAAAACATCAAAGCGAACGTCGAACTTGGCAAGATGTCCAGAGACTTAGCGATTATCAAAACCGACACTCCGATTCCATTTAAAGTGGAAGATACTTTATATGAAGGCTATGACTTCCAAGCCATCTCTACATTCTGTCAAAGATATGGTCTTAAACAGTTTATGTCTAAAATCTCTAGCAAATGGAAAAAAGAAGATGCGACAGGTGAAGATTTAGAGATTAAAGAAATCAAAACTCTTAAGGGCATTGAAATCGCTAACTCTATTGGAATTGCCCTTGACTATGAGGATGATGATTATTCTCTTTCATCAATCTTTGGTGTGGCCTTTGATATCAATAAAGAGCACTTCTATATGTCTAAAGAAGATCTCTTAAATGATGAAACCGCAATCAAGGTTTTAGAAGATCCAAAAATTGAAAAATATTGTTATGACTATAAAGCGATAAAGGTCAATTTATATAACTTGGGAATTCATATCCAAGGACTAAAGTTTGACTTATTAATCGCCTCTTATCTTATTGATAGCTCCACGAAGAATAAACCAGAGGTCGTTATGAATATCTTTGGTTATGATATCTCCTCTAAAGAAGAGACTGTTTCCTTATTCTCCGGAGGAGATAAACAAAAAACATGTAAGATTGCCTATCTATCTAAGTTCATCTCTGAGAAGGTGAGAAAAGAGTTAGAAAAGATCTCGATGGTCGATTTATATGAGACTCTTGAACTTCCTTTAGTGAACACTCTAGCGGATATGGAAATCGAAGGATTCCCTCTTGATAGCAAGAAGCTTGATGAACTAGGAAATACCTTTAAAGAAAAACTCGATAGTCTATCAAAAGAAATCTATGAACTAGCAGGAGAAGAGTTCAATCTTTCTAGTCCAAAGCAAGTGGGAGATATCTTATTTAATAAACTCGGTTTAAAGGCTAATAAAAAGATGTCGACTTCTAGCGATGTCTTAAAAGAAATCGCGGATACTCACCCAATTGTGAATCTCATCTTAGAGCATAGAAAATACTTCAAACTCGTCTCCACTTATACAGACGCTTTAAAAGAGCATATTCATAAAGATGGAAAGATTCATGCGAAGTTTAACCAGGCCCAAACCGCGACTGGTAGACTATCAAGTTCTGATCCAAATCTACAAAATATATCCGTTAGAGACGAAGAAGGTAAACTCATTAGAAAAGCCTTCTATTATCCTGAGGATGATTATGAGATTTTATCTCTTGATTATTCCCAAATCGAACTCCGTGTTTTAGCCTCTTTATCCGGTTGTCAAAAACTTAAGGATATCTTCCTTTCTGGAGAGGATATTCACGCCGCAACAGCGAAGACTGTTTTTAACCTAGAAGGCGAGCCAACAGACGCGCAAAGAAGAAAGGCTAAGACTGTGAACTTTGGTATAGTCTATGGCATCTCCGATTGGGGCTTATCTGATCAACTTGAAATCCCTGTTAAAGAAGCTAGAGAGCTCATCAATAACTTCTATAATAACTTCCCTGAAATAGCGACCTTCTTTAATGGCGTGGTCAATAACGCTCTCAAGGATGGTTATGTCTCAACTTTACTTGGTAGAAGAAGATATCTTAGAGAGCTTCATGACTCTAACTATCAAACTAGAGAATTCGCTAAAAGAGCGGCGATGAACGCTCCTATTCAAGGAACCGCCGCGGATTTAATCAAGATTGCGATGATTAAAGTCGATAAAGCGCTTAAAGAAAGTGGACTTAAAACAAAGATGGTTCTTCAAATTCACGACGAACTCATCTTTAAAGTTCCAAAAGAAGAAAAAGAAACTGTTTATAAATTAGTTAAAGAAATCATGGAAAACGCCATGGAAATCGATGTTCCACTTTTAGTGGATGGTGGCTATGGCAAGTCATGGTATGAGGCCAAATAATTATGCCAGAACTCCCAGAAGTACAAACAGTCATCACTGTTCTTAAACCAATTGTTAAAGGACACACTATTACTAAGATTGATGTATTAAGAAAATCTACGATTCAAACCGATATCGATGAATTTGTTAAGACATTAACCGGAAAGACCTTTTTAGATGTCACGAGAATTGGTAAATTCATCATCTTCCATTTAAATGAAGATGTCACTTTTGTCTCCCATTTAAGAATGGAAGGAAAGTATTTTGAACTAGAAGAAAAAGAACCTAATACCAAGTATGCGAGAGTGGTCTTCCATTTAGATAATAATCATAAGATTTGTTATGACGATTCACGTTGCTTTGGCATGATGAAATTATCAACAGAAAAAGAGTATAGAAACCTTAAAGATATCGCCCAGCTTGGGCCTGAACCATTCGATATTAAAGATGTGAACTATCTTGTAGATAGAACTAAAAAATCTCATCTGCCAATCAAGTCTACATTGCTTGATCAAACACTCATGACTGGCTTAGGAAATATCTACGCGGATGAAGTTCTTTTTGCGAGCAAAATCCATCCTCTAACCGAGACTAAAGATATCACAAAGAAAGAGTGGCAAATTATCGTTAAAAACGCGGTGGATATTTTAAACGCCGCTATTCAGTCTGGTGGTTCCACCATTAAGTCATATCATCCAGGAAAAGATATAGATGGTAACTTCCAAGTTAACTTAAAAGCATATGGCAAGGGCGACGAACCATGTCCAAGATGCGGACATATCATGCGCTTTATGAAAGTTGGTGGAAGAGGCTCCACATATTGTCCTAACTGTCAACAAAGAGTGACCGATCAAATCCTCGTGGCTATCTATGGAAAAGTCGCTTCAGGTAAAAGCACTGTCTTAGAAGAATTCAAAGCGAAAGGTTACGATACCGTCTCTAGCGATGAAGTAATCGCTGAACTTTATAAGGATCCAGCAGTGGTTAAACAACTTGAGAAAACTCTTGGGATTTCTTTAGATGTAAATGATGCTAAAGAGGGTGTTAGAATTCACCTTAAAGACAACCCAAAAGACATCAAAAAGATTGAGAAGGTTTTGCATCCACTAGTGAAGAAATACGTGCAAAAAGCCATTATTTTATCGAAAAAACCACTTCTTGTCGCAGAAATTCCACTACTCTATGAATCAAAGATGGATACCATGTTTGATGTCATTATCGCGGTTAAAGTTAACGAGAAAAAACAACTCGAAATGCTTAATAAACGTAACCCAACAACCGCTTCTTTACTCAAGAAAATAAATGAAAAATCCGCCTTTGATAAGAACTACCAGAAAGCGGACTTTGTGATTGAGAATAATTCTAGTAAAGAATCTTTAATCAAGAAGACGGATGAGATTATTAATAAAGTGACATCTCGCCTATAAGGATTTCTTTCTCACAGTTTTGTTTAAGTAACTTTGCTAATTGTTCTGCTCTGATGGAACCAGCCTTAGAGGTGGCGTACATCTCAGAGATCATATCAATTGTGAAATCGCTCGTGACAATGGTCATGAGCTTTTTATTACTTCTATTATTTAAAATAGGGAAGAGAATCGCATCTCTAATGAGATCATTTTTAAATTCATTGCCAAAGCCATCTAAAACTAAAAGGTTGCAGGTAGAGTAGGCTTCTAAACGAGCATTGAATCTATCTTTGTCTTTAAAATATAAATCATTAAGTTCGCTTAAACGATTTGGTGTGTTGAGATAGCAAATTGGTCCTCTTGCTTTTTTAGCGGCTTCCATACATAAAGCAGCGGCTAAATAGGAACGACCAGTATTACCAACGCCGTATAGATAAATCCATTTATTCTTTCCTAAGGAAAGGAACTCATTAAAGTTCTTCATGGCTTTAGTCTTAGGGGTGGTTTTATCCACGCTTTTCATAAGGTCTTCGTCTAAAAGACGATCAGCAAAGTCATGAATGAGGAATTGGTTTTCAAAAGCCACTCTATTAAGGGCTTTCTTACAAGGAGTGAGGGTTCTATTTACATAGCCATAAGAATAGGTGATGTTATGAACGAGGTGAGGATTATTTTTCTCACATTTAAAATATCCAGGACAGTTGGAACAATAATTAATGTCACAAACTAAATCATAGATTTTGGTGATATTCTCTTCCACTTTCTCGTCTGGGATGCCAAGTTTAGCGATATATTTCATCGCTCTTGGACAAGCGTGATACGCTCTTCTCATCTCTTCGAGAAAGTTCTCATCGAAAGAATAATTTAAATCAACTTTAATCTTCTCCATATGGGTCAAATTCATCCTCCTTGTCTTCTTTTTTATTCGCCTCTCCTACGATTTCATCCCAAGAAAGGGCTTCCTCTTCTTCCTCTTCTTTAACGCTTTCTTTTATAGAAAGTTTTGTAGTCGTCTTCTTAGCGTTTCTTGGATTACGCTGCTTAGCAGCGATTGATCTAAGATATTCCATGGCTTCATAAGCACTACTAACACCTTGTCTAGCTAAAGAAGCAGCGACCTTTTCCACGTAGGGTCTAGATAAGACGTTATCATTCATGCTGAGGACATAGTCCACTAAAGCATTGATGACAGAATTCTCTAAGCCATAGTTAAGGGAAATATCATGTAAGAGAGCTAAGTCACTAGGAGCGACTTTTGCACCATTTTGTAAGATGGATAGATACTTTGCAGGTGCAGTTTCTTCCATGAGATTAACTTTTTGAGCTAAATCAGTTTTGCCACTGATTAAGACTTTGTCCTTCTTTCTACGGTGAGTGAGTAAGGCATAGCTCGTCTCGTTTCTCATTGCTTCATCAAGTTTTTCATAGTTGAGGTGTTTGCCTTTCACTTGATGGGCATCATAGATGCCTGCCACCACTTGCGCAGCATTCTCTTCGGTTAAACCATATAAGGTGGATAATCTTTCAATCTCCTTCATGTCTTTTCTCGTGAAGGCTGTTGAGGTGATTTGGGAGATTTCCTTTAAGGAAGAGAAGAACTTTTCATATTCAAACTCACTAGTGATTTTCATGGTTTGGTGAGTTAAGAGTTGATCTTTAGACTCTAAAGCGATTCTAAAGGCCTCATCGTTATAATCAGGAGCGAATACTTCTACGAAAGAAGTTGAGACATCGTTCCCCTTATTCGCAGGGAGTGATAAGTTATATAAACTCTTGAGTTTCTTGGCTTTAGCTTCTCCTAAAGTCTTGATGAGCATGCCAAAGAATAAAGCATTTTCTAAGAAGGACTTAGGTGTTTTTGGAGCGTATACTTCGTAATAATACACTTTTGGGTCTCCATCTTGATTGAGATAGGACTTAAGTAGACCAATCGCTTCTAAGTTTCTTCTAGCTTCCATAAATTCTGAAGCGTTGATTTGCATTCTCACAAAGAGTTCTTCATGAGTAATAATGGGGCTCACCTTTTGGTTGGTCGCCTCATTAACCAAAGTCAAATATACACTCATGGCCTTATAGCCAATGATTGGTTGATATAAATCAGAGATGGTCTTAAGATCATAGTCCGCTAATAGGCTTGCCATCTTCACTTCTAAGTAATCTTTTTTGCTTAATATTTTCATTTCGCTCACCGAGTGTTAATTATTATCAATAGATAAGTAGTAAGTTTCAACACTAAAAAGTTATACACATACATGTCAAATTATTTATCCACATTTGAAAAGTAGACTATTTCTAGCTTTCGTAAGAGAAAGAGACAAATTAACTTAAGTTATCCACATTGAATTTTGTGGAAAAATCGTTAGTAAACAAAAATCGAAAAAAATTATTCATCTATTATTAGATGGTGCTATTATTAAAATGAGGTAGAAAGTTATGATTAAGAAAATAGCTGTATTGACTAGTGGCGGCGATGCCCCAGGAATGAACGCGGCAGTCAGAGTTGTTATCCGTACTGCTTTATACTATGGCTTAGAAGCATATGTAGTGTATGACGGTTATCGCGGATTAGTTGATGGAAATATAATTCAAGTCCATAAGGAATTCACTCAAGACATCATCAATAGAGGCGGCACAATTATTGGCACCGCCAGATGTCCAGAATTCATGGATCCAAAAGTCGTTAAAAGAGCGGCCAGAAACTTAAAAGACTTAGACATTGATGCTCTTGTCGGTATTGGTGGAGACGGTACCTTCAGAGGCTTAAAAGATTTAGCGGAAGCCGGTATTAACGTAGTTGGTGTTCCTGCTACTATTGATAATGACGTCGCTAGCTCTGATGAAACAATCGGTTTCTCAACAGCCTTAAATACCATTTGTGAATGTATCGATAGAATTAAAGATACTTCCACTTCTCACCAAAGATGTTCCCTCATCGAAGTTATGGGCCACCACTGTGGAGACTTAGCTCTTTATTCCTCCATTGCGGAAGCGGCTGAACTCGTCGTTACTCACGACCACCACTTAAGCGATGAAGAAATCTGTAAGAGGTTAAGAAAACTCAGAGTGCAAAAGAAGGGTCACGCCGTTGTTGTGGTCTCTGAAAAACTCTTAGATATTCGCGCCTTGGCGGATAAGATTAGAGAAGATACCGGATTTGAAACTAAGGTCGAAATCTTAGGTCACCTTCAAAGAGGTGGCGCTCCATCCGCGCATGATAGAATTCTCGCTTCCTTAATGGGCTCCAAAGCCGTTGAGTGCTTAGTCCAAGGCGAATCCAAGAAGATCATTTGTATGTATCACAACGAAGTTATCGTAAGAGACATTGATGAAGCCTTATCAATGAAGCACGATAGCCACGAAGAGATGCTTAAATTAGTCAACATCTTACAATAAGAATTATTGGTCTAGGAAACCCCTAGACCTTTTTCTTTAAGAAAATATTTGACACAAAAACTCTATTTGATATAATTAGCACGCAATAAACGATTAGAAAGTAGAGGCACCCGCTTCTCGCCAGACCGACAAAATGTCAGTTGGCAAATGCTATGTTATCTAGGGGTTAGATATATAAACGGGTGCATTCTGCATCCGTTTTTTGACGAAAAAGGAGTTGATATTTATCTTACCTAACAACAATTTCGGCTCAAAGAAACCGAATAACCAACCAAAAGATCTCGTTAATGAATTAGTCAGATTCCCACAAGTCCGTTTAATTGGTCCTGAGGGAGAACAACTAGGCACTATGTCTAGTAGAGAGGCACAACTCAAAGCCAACGAATACGATTTGGATTTACTTTGTGTCGCTCCAACCGCACAACCACCAGTTTGCAAATTAGTGAACTATGGTAAATATCGCTTTGAACAGCAAAAGAAGGCTAAAGAAGCGAAAAAGAAACAACGCATTATCGAAGTGAAGGAAGTACAACTCACTCCTCAAATTGGTATCCATGATATGGAAACCAAAGCAAGAGGTGCGAGAAAATTCCTTACCGAAGGTAACAAAGTTAAAGTCGGAGTGAGATTTAGAGGACGTCAAATGACGCACCTTGAAGTTGGTCAAGAAACGTTAGATAAATTTATCGAACTACTCAGCGACATCGCGATGATTGAAAAACCATCTGCTATGGAAGGTCGCTGGATGATTGCTGTATTAGCACCAAAGAAGAAGTAGGAGGAAATTGCTTATGCCAAAAATGAAAAGCAAACGCGGATTAATGAAGCGTATTAAAGTAACTGGCAGCGGTAAAGTTGTCCGCGGTCACGCTTACAGAAGCCACTTAGCCCCACACAAAACAACCAAACAAAAGAGACACTTAATGAAAGCTGGTTTAGTCCACAAGACTGACTACAAGAGAATTAAGTTCCTCATCATCAAGTAGTAAAGGAGATAACCGTCATGGCAAGAGTCAAAGGTGGCACCGTTACACGTGCTCGTCGTAAAAGAATTCTAAAAAGAGCTTCCGGTTATTTCGGAAGTAAACACTTACTATTTAAGACTGCGAAAGAACAAGTCATGCACAGCTTACGCTATGCGTACATCGATCGTAGAAAACTCAAAAGAGATTATCGTAAATTATGGATCAGACGTATCAAC
>CAMKFP010000034.1 GCA_946411895.1 uncultured Caryophanales bacterium | reverse complement strand
TATATTAATTATTGAAGTATTTCATCTTAAGGTTCGTTTAAGTAACTAACTTTATAGTGAAATGAGTAAACATAAATAAAGGGGTACAAAATATGAAAAACATATTTAAGAAACTCACTTGCTTCTCGTTGGCTTTTTTAGTCTTAGGATGTGCGGGAACATCGAAAGCATCTGAAAGTAGTATTGATGAAACATCTAGTTCAGAAGAATCTACTTCTATGCCTTCATCAATTCCTAGTAGTGGTTCTTCCGCTTCTACATCTTCTAGTTCAGAAACTAAGCCATACGTTGAATCAATTCCTGAAATTAGATTCACCTCTAACGTCGCAAGTGAAATTGATTTTGCCACTAAAGCCACTAAAGGTGACTTAACTAGACCAGAAGTCAAAGGCAAATTTACCATCACTAATTGTGATGATTCATTTAAGAAAACCGATATGACTGGCACTATGAAAGTTAGAGGTAACCAAACCGCTAACTGGTCCAAGAAAGCCTTTAGAATTAAGCTTGATGGTAAAACCAACTTATTAGGCTTAAATAATGGTGGTAAGTTCAAGAAATGGATCTTATTAGCTGATGCTAAAGATACAACTTTAGTCAGAACTGCTTTAGGCTTATATGTCGCTAAAGGCTTAGTCAAAGATGGCGATAACGTTTGGGTTAGTGATTACACACCAGTTAACGTTTATCTTAATGACCAATATTGGGGCTTCTACTATTTAGCGGAACAAAAAGAAACTAAACCAGGTAGAGTTAATCTTCCAGAACCAGATGAAACATATACTGGTACAGATATTGGCTATTGCTTTGAATTAGACCACTACGCTGATAGTGCCGGTTCACAAGGTGAAGCTAGTGAAATGGCTAAAGGCGCAGATGGTGATCCAACATTCAGAGTGAGATATTCTCCAAAAATGGAACAAGGTCGTCCAAGTGGTCCATTAGCCGCTGGTAAGATTTGTACATATACAATGCTTTCTGATATTACCGATGGTCCTGCTAATGAACATACTCAAGCGGACTATAGTAGTGTCGATTCTCAATCAGGTGAACCAAGAAGTAACGCCACAAAGACAAGTAATAGTAACCAACTCTCCTTCATTAGAGATAGAGTGGAAGCTTTATATCAAGTCTTATACGAAGCTGCGATTAATAAGAAAGCTAAAGATATTGACGCTAATAACCAAGTTATCAATACCAGTGAATCTGTTCAAACAATGCTTAACAAGCACTTCAATTTAAACTCTTGGGCGGATGGTTATATTATTAATGCTTTCTCTTGTCCACCAGACTTAGGTTATTCATCCTTCTATATGTCATTTGATAACACCCCAACAGGTGATCATAAATTAAGATATGACGTACCATGGGATTTCGATAGTAACTTTGGTAATAGAAATAACTTCTATGTGAACGCCGATGGTGATACATATGTTGATAACACATATAACACCTGGCTCTATTTATTAAGCAAAATTAATTTCTTCATTGATATTGTTAAAACCAAATGGAATCAAGCTAGAGATGAAAAACTCTTCGAAGGTATGTTCACTATGATGAACAAACACTTCGCTGATCATGACGGTGAAATCAAACGTAACCATCAAAAATGGCCACAAAATGATGCCGCGCATCAACCACCAAACAACTTTGATGAAATTAGAGACCCATACAAAGATCCTGCTAAATATAAAGAAGCAGAAGCTGAAACAATCAGCTGGTGCGCTAAACGTGTCAACTTCTTAGAAAAGAAGTGGGGCAAAAATAGACCAAACATCAGCACTAAATAACAATATAAGGCATCGAATCAATCGGTGCCTTTTTTTCATAATTGTTACAAAGTTGTCATTTAGACACATACGCATAATTAAATATTCAATATTATCTATTGATAGATATTTTAATTATCTTTATGATTAATAATGGAAATTGAGTATATGAGCCATAGTATGGTTGGCTCGTCTCTACGTAACACCGTGACTGTTACTCTACTCGTTCATATTTTGAATGAATAGATACTCATACCAATTGTTCTACTCCCTGAGAGTTTTTTCGTGAAAGGAGAAAGCTTATGAACAAATTATTTTCAAAAATCATTGGCGCATCGTTAGCTATCGCCATGATGATTGGCGTTGGCGCTGGAATGAACGCTAATAAAGCAGCAAAAGAAGTAAATGCTGATCCTGGCGATGAGATTTCTGCTATCGCGAACATTATTAGTGGCAATGATTATTACATTAAAGGCGTTAGAAATAGCGGTGGAAAACAAATTGTGGAATACCTAACATTTGCTGATGCTGCTGGAACGCAAAGTGGTACAAGCGCAACAACAACAGAAAATGCAGTAAAATTAACATTTACGGCTGTCACTGGCGGTTACAACATCACAACTCCACTAGGAAACTATATCGCTCCTGGCACTTCTAACGGAAAAATTAATGTTTCGACAAGTCCTATCGTCGTTACAGCGACAAATCAAAGCAGTAAAATAAGACTTTCGATTGTTTCTGGTTCTAACACTTGGTCTATTCAGAAGAATAACAGTGGCACAAATTTTGGTGGCTATAAAAATACACAAAACGATATAACTCTAATTGATGCCGGTTCTGCTAGTGCAACTGTTGACTCTGTTTCTGTAAGTGGTGATATGACCAACAAAAACTATAATACCGTTGAATCTTGGGATAATACTGGCTTAATTGCTTCTGTCAATATGAGTGACGATTCCCAATATAGTGGCCCTGTCACTTGGGGCTATAGCCCATCTTCTCCAGCGGAATTGGCAAAAAATACTGGTGATGAAGTAACAAACGGAGTTATCAGGGCAACAGCTAGTGCTTCCGGTAAAAACGGCTATAAAGATGTCTCTGGAATCACCGTTAATTATGCAACCGTTGCTGAATTGACCGCCGCGACACCTGCGACAGGCTTACTTGAAAACATTATTGTTAAAGGCATAATTTCACAAATTGGTGAGGTCAGCACTCAACATGGTAATGCTACATATTTTATAAGTGATGATGGAACAACTACAGATCAATATGAAGTATATCGTGGCAAAGGTTTAAATGAAGCGGATTTCACGAATGTTAATGATATTCAAGTTGGTGACATCGTTGTTATATTTGGTAACGCTAAAACCTACAACTCAACCAAAGAATTAGATACCGGCAATTATTTACTCAGCCTTGACAGACCTGCTTCAACAGAGCCTTCGATTACAATCGTAAATACCGGCTTTACTTTCAAAGTTGGTGATGCCAATGTTGAACTTGAAGCAAATGCCGAAAATATTCCTGAAGGTGGCTCTGTTGCTTGGGAATCTAGTGATTTGACTGTTGCAACCATCGTTCAAACAAACCAAACATTTAGTGTTCATGCTGTTGCTGCAGGTACAACGACAATCACAGCTAAAATTCTCAATATTGGTGGCGAACCAGTCGCATCAAACACAATCGAAGTTAAAGTTCTCGAACAACTTCTAGAAAATGGTGATTCGTTCATCATCAAAGCTGTTCGCGATGAAACAACATATTATTTAACCAGTGTTTCAGCTAGCAACTATGGTACGGTGGGAACCAATTCTTCTGAAGCTATGATTTTTACCGCTATCGAAGGCACAAACGAAGGCCAATTTCAATTTAAGAATGGTGACGATTACTATTTAAGTTATTCTGGATCATCGAACGCCGTTTATGTTACAGATTCCGAAGAGTCTGATTCTACATTCTGGACTGCTCTCTATGATGGAAATGGAACAATCGTTGAAAGTGTTAAAGTTGCTGGAAGAAGATTACGTTATAATCACAGCGATTCTAGATTTGCGTGTTATACAACAGCTCAAACAGCAATCGAACTTGAAAAGGTTGCTGCCGTGGCTATAAATACAGTAAGTGCTTCTCTTGCTAATAGAACTTATTACGAAAACACCCAACTTACTGCTTCAGATTTCACAGTAACAGTTACTTGGACGGGTGGCAAATCAGATACACAACCAACATCAGGTTTTACTTGGACAGTTAATGGAGTAGAAAATGGTACATTAACCGCCGGTTCTAATACTGTTGTGGTTACATATGCTGGTGAGTCATCAGAATCAATCGTTATCAATGCACAAGCTCAAAATGCGAGAATGTACTTAAATAACACAAATAAAGTCTTCTCAATTTCAGGTGAAGAAGAAACCAGCGGTACGCCAGAAGTCACAGCTGATATTACTCTAGCCGATCAAGGTTTTACAAACAATACAGCCGTTAATGGCTCTTATTCGATTGATAGCAATGCGACTTTAACTTTATCAAATGGATGCAAGTATTACGATTCTGGTGCTGCAGTTAGAGTATATGCTGGTAATTCATTTACAGTTTCTTCTTCTATTGTGATTACAAGAATTGTAGCTACATGGGATGGAAGCGATAAACCAAACGCTGCTACTATTGTTAACACAGGTACTTACACTGTTTCGACCAATACTTGGACTGGAAGTGCTACCTCCGTTACATTCACAAGACCATCAGGTTCTGGCCACTGGAAGTTGAAAGCCCTTGAGGTCACTTACGGTGATGCTACTGTCACAGTTGATCATGTTGAGCTTAGATTTGGCGCCTCTATTCCTCAAACCGATTGGGCTAACATTAATTCTAACTGGGCAATAAGTGATTATGGTGTCATGTTCATGAAGAAAACGACATTACAAAATAGTTACCAAGGCAAATCAATCGCTGAAGCGTATGAAGATGGCTTAAGACCAAACGCTAACGTTCACAAGGGGTCTGGTGAAGTTCCATATGAAGAAGGCGATAATTATGTTTTCACAGGTAAAATTAATATGACCAACGTTAATAACTATGATATTGTTTATGTAGCAGCGCCTTACATTGTTGCAGGTGGAGAAATATTCTTCCTTCAAGAAATTGAATATTCTGTCAATACAATGGCTCAATACTATCTCAGTCATAGTGGCTCTAACTTATCAAATGCTGCATTAACAATTTTAGCGGGAAATCAAGGAGACTAATTTCATGGAAAACAAAAAGAAATTCATTATGCCAGAAGCAGAAATAGTCGAATTTGGCGATGTTGATATTATTACATCTAGCGATCCAACCGATATTGGCGATGTTGATGACAAAGATATCGATTAATCAGCATAATTTATAATCATAAAGGTAGGGCTTATGCTCTGCCTTTTTGTATTGATAATTGCTAATAAAAAATAATATTTTCTTGGAAAAATCTATTATTAGTTATATTATTAAGTGCTCGCCCAAAGACGAATTATAATATGAAAATTAAAAAACATTTATTTAAAATAATTACTTTATCAGCAGCTTTTACTTTAGGTGCTGGTTTAGTTGCGAACATTAATACGCCTTTCAAAGAGGTAGAAGCTACACAATATGCGTATAATTATGCGCCTTATACTTATAGTGGAAATTATTATAAGGATATTGATTTTAGTGCGGCAGGTGGCATGAACGGTGCGTTAAGACAATCTTTGTCTGATTTAATTTATCCTGCGGGGTTTTATTCCTATAGTGGCAACGACACTGGTACTTTGTCGGAGCAACTTCAAGAAGCTGATGAAGATCCAAACAATCATTCAAACATGGTCATGTTTTACACACGCGATTCCATTACGAAAACATGGGCTAATCCAGGTGTGGAAGTATGGAATAGAGAACATGTTTGGTGTCAATCTTTGTCAAATAACAACTGGGGCACATCTAAAGGCGGAACAGATATTCTACACCTTAGACCAACATATAAATCCACAAATAGTACAAGAAATAATCATCCTTACGGTAATGTTGTAGATAAAGTATCCAAAACCTATAACAAAATGTTTTATGGTTATCTTGAAGATGGTGGTGATCTTTTTGAACCTTTGGATTGTGTTAAAGGTGATGTTGCTAGAATCATTATGTATGTTTGGACCACATATGATAATTCAAGCAAACCGCTTAACATCAAATCTGTTTTTGAAAGTTATGACACGCTTCTTCAGTGGCACACAATGGATAAACCAGATGCTTTAGAAGGCCATAGAAATGACTACTGTGAAAAGCAATCTAAGCAAAAGAACCGAAATCCATTTGTTGATCATCCTGAATTAGCATGGAAGATATTCGGCGATAATGCTGAACATACATCATACAAGGACGCCTGTATGGCGGCCTATCCAGATAATGGTGGTGGTACCCCAATTGAACCAACTGGTATTTCATTAAACTGTACAACGGGTACAGTACAAGCTGGCAGTTCTCTCCAACTCACTGCCACTTTGCAGCCTGCTGGAGCTACCGGAACAATTGCGTGGTCATCAAATGATACTGATGTTGCTACAGTGAACAATTACGGGTTGGTGTCAGGCGTCAGTGAAGGCACTGCAACGATTACTGCAACATCTGGTAGTTATAGTGCCAGTTGTGAAGTAACTGTAACCGATAATGGCGGCACTACTGGAGACTACGTTAAAATTGCATCTTATAATCTATCATCGGATAACTATGGAACCAGCGCGTATTCAGCTGCAGCTTTATTGGAACGTCTCAATTCTAGCGCTCAAACAGGCACAGGATTATCAGACATCATTACTGGTGTTACGAGTACTTCTAAAGTGTTTCCAGGCGAAAACAATTACACAGATTTTGGACTAAAATTCGGAACAAGCAGTGCTAATGGTAATTTCACCGTTAGTTTAAGTGCTAGCGTCACAAGGGTGGTCATTAAAACTGCTGGTTGGACTGCAACTGATACTGTTTCTGTTGGAGGTGCCCCTACACAAACACCAGGTGTTGCCTATAATGGAACAAATCCAATCAAGACACTGACGTTTGATTTCTCGTCTGCTAATAATATTACTTTTGCATATACCAAACGAGGATTTATTCAAACTATCGATTTCTATATCGTTGGAGAAATTAGTGATAATCCATCTAATCATTTAAATGGCACTTTCCCAATTGCATTTCTCGCTGCCAACGAAACAGTGAGCGGAACAGGTTCTACAACTAATAGTATTACCTTTGGGTCGTTAGGATTAACAAACGCAGTTCAATATTCTGATCCGTTTGTAATAGCGGATGGTGTCACTATTGCCTTTGATGGTGGTGCCAACGATGGAAAATACTATAATACTGGTTCTGGTATAAGAACTTATGGTAACGGTTCAATTATTGTAGAATGTGAATCTGGTATTACTCAAATTGTCTTTACATGGGATTCTCCTTCAGAAAATAAACCGAGCAGCGACGATATTGTCAATACTGGCAACTACAATCATTCGACATATACTTGGACTGGCTCTGCAACAAAAGTTATATTAACAAGACCATCTGGAAGTGGTCACTGGAGATTAAAATCAGCCCAAGTCACTTATTTAGGACAAACAGTATCTGTAAGCAATGTTTGCATGAGATTTGGTGCATGCATTCCAATTAGCGATTGGTATGATATTGCTGCATCCTGGGATATTGATTATTACGGTGTTATGTTTATGAAAAAGACAACACTTGAAAATACACACCACGTTTCTTCTATTGCAGAAGCTTATGAAAATGGTGTTAGACCAAGAGCGGATGTACATACTGTGGACAGTGATGCACCACGTCCGTTAGGAGACGTTCTTGTGTATACCGCAAGAATTAATATGACAACAGAAAGCAACTATGGTGTTGTTTATGTAGCAGCGCCTTACATTGTAATAGATGGCACTCACTATTTCTTAAATGAAATGGAATATTCTGTTAGAACGATGGCTCAAGAGTATTTGGAAACTGGTGGCGCTACCATCTCTAATGCTGCATTAAAAATATTAGCTGGCAATTAATAAAATTAATGGCTTATAACAAAGGTGGAGATTTTCTCCACTTTTTATATATAATAAACCCATGATTAACTTCAAAATCAAAATCGCTGGCATAGTTATTGATATTAATGCTTTTAATGAAAGCACTAAGAAGTACTGTGAAGATTTCTTATCTAATGAAGAGAGTGATTTTACTATTACTATGTCTAGAGAAGATTTAGAAAATGAAAAACATATCAATGAAGACGGCAAGGTCTATGCTTCTGAAGAGATAAGTGCTTTATATCGTAGAATCGCGGATCTCTTTATCGAACGTAATATCGTAGTCTTCCATGGTTCCTCATTTAAAGTGGATAATTGTGCCTTTATCGTGACCGCACGTTCAGGTGTGGGTAAATCAACTCATGTTGGTCTATTAAAGAAACTACTAGGGGATAAATTAACTTATATCAATGATGATAAACCATTATTAGAAGTTAATGATAATAACATAATGCTTTATTCCTCACCATGGAATGGTAAAGAAAGAAGGGGTAATGATATTAAAGCCCCCCTTAAAGCGGTCATTTTCCTTAACAGGGGAAATAATACCTATCAACAGTTAACTAATAATCAGGAAGTCTATTTTAGACTATTAAGTCAAATCTACTTACCAAGAGATAAATCTAAAAGAGAAAAAGCTTTAAAGCTTATTGATGTATTATTAAAGAGAGTTAATTTTTACGAAATTAATGTTAATAAGGAAATGGAATCTGCTTCCCTAACATATGAAAGGATTATTAAAAATGAAATTAAATGAAAACTTCCTCATCCATAAAAGTGATAATGGTGAAATATTAATCCCAGTGGGGGAAGAAACTAAAAGATTCCACGGTGTTATTAAACTTAATGAAACCGGCAGTGAAATCGTTCACCTTATTGAAAATGATGACCTCTCACTAGAGGACATTCTTAATCACTTCTATAATGAATGCCCTAATGATGAAAAAGAAGTAATTAAACAAGGAGTCAGTGAGTTTATTAAAAAACTCTATGAAATCAATGCCATCATTGACTAAGTTTGAAGACGTTCTTAATAAAGAAGGAG
>CAMKFP010000033.1 GCA_946411895.1 uncultured Caryophanales bacterium | reverse complement strand
CTTTGGTCTAATTAAACGATAGAGCAAACCCTTTTCTTTATATTTTTCATGAAGCAAATTATGCAAAGTAAAATATGGATCTGTCGCAGAAACAAGAAAATCACATGAGATTATATCACCTGTATTTAAAATGACCCCTTTAGCCATTTTATCTTCAATAACGATGTCTTTCACTTCTTTAGAAGTGATTAGTTTGCCACCTAAAGAAAGATATTTTTCTAGAATACTATTAGATAAGCCGACACTTGCCCCTTTAGGAACTCCACCATCGCCAGAAGCAACGGTCGCATAAGAATAAATCATGGAAAAGAGGTTGCCAGGACCTGGTTGAGCATTTTTAATAGCGTAACGAATCGCAGGATTTTTAAACTTAAGAGAATACTTATCGGTATTCATTTTCATCGTAAATAAATAGCTCGGATGTCTTAATACCGAAAGGCCCACTTTTAGGTATTGTTTTAAAGATAAATCATATGGGGCTTTGTCCATTGGCAGTTCAACATTCATAAAGCCTCTTACCATTTTAAAAAATCTTTTAATTTGTCTTTTGTCTTCAGGGGCAATTGATAGCCAAATCTGTTCTGCCTTTTTATAATCTCTTAAAAATGGAACAACTATGTCTTCATAATAGAAATTTCCCCAGGTATCAAGTTGGATGAGTTCTTTTTCATCCTTAAAAGCCCCAATTGATTTCCAAATATGGTTACAGGTTTTTCCTTTTTTTGATCCAGTAAGCCAATGGATACAGCCATCAATATAGCGACCTTGTCTTAGCCAACCAGTACAAAAGCCACCCACATTAGGATTCTTTTCTATTATGGTGACATCAAAGCCATTATGTCTTAAATAGACACCACAAGAAAGGCCAGAAATGCCACCACCAATGATTATGATTTTGCGCATATATTTATAAAATTATTGAGCTTTTGAAGACTTTTTGCCTTTTTTAGAGAGATATAAGATCAAAGCGACAATCTCGTGAACAACAAGTGGGAGTAAGCTTAAAGCAAAGACAAACACCCAGTGAATAACATCGAGTTGAGCGCACTTGAAGAAGGAGTTAAGTCCATTAGTTTGCACCACTGTCATTTGTAAGAGAATACCAACAGCTAAGGAAATCCATAATAGGATGTTCTTGCTCTTAAAGTTATGGACAAATGACTTTCTAATAGAGGTCATACCAAGCATATGGAATAACTCAGAGAACGAGAGTACACAGAACGCTGATGTTTGAGCAGTCATTCTAAAAGCCTCATCGTTAGCAAGATTCATACAAATATCTGGGAAACTCATAGAGATTACTTTCACTTGTCCGTCTACAACTTGGAACAATGGAGCAAAGAAGAAAGCGGCGATAGTTGCTAAAGCAATGAGCAAGCCATAACCAAACATTAAATGATATCCACCATGAGCAAAGATGGATTCTTTTGGATTACGTGGCTTTTCATTCATAACGCCAGGTTCTTTCTCGTCTGCGCCTAAAGCGACAGCAGGGAGAGAGTCAGTAATTAAATTGACCCATAAAATATGAACGGAGAGCAATGGAAGAGGAATATCGCTGACCGCGCTTCCATAGCCACAAGCCGCTAAAATGAGCGAAATAATGACAACGGCGAACATTGCTAAAACTTCAGCGATATTACTACCTAATAAGAAGAGAACGGTCTTTCTAATATTGGTGAAGATTCCACGACCTTCTTCAACCGCCTTTTCAATAGAGGCAAAGTTATCATCGGTAAGAATCATATCAGCGGCGCCTTTAGCAACGTCAGTGCCGGTAATGCCCATAGCAATACCAATATCGGCAGACTTCAAACTTGGTGCATCATTAACGCCATCACCAGTCATCGCGGCGATTTGTCCATTAGCCTTAATAGCTTTAACAATATTCACTTTGTTTTCAGGAGAGACACGAGCAAAGATACGAGCGTATTTCACAGTCTCACAGAGTTCTTCAAAACTCATTTCATCAATTTCGCTACCGGATAAAGCTTGAGATTCATCTTGAGCGATGCCTAATTCTTTTGCAATAGCAAAAGCAGTAGTCTTATGGTCACCGGTAATCATAATTGTGGTGATACCAGCTTTATTAAATATATCAACAGCATTCTTGGCTTCTGGGCGTGGAGGATCAATCATACCCACAAGGCCAACAAAGACGAGATCTTCTTCTGTTAAATCACTTGATTGTTTATAGGCTAAACCTAAAACACGGAGAGCATCATGGGCCATCTTATCAGAAGCCGCCATAATGTTTTCTTTATCCTTAGCGGTGATCTTTCTCACCTTATCGTTAATGAGAATTGATGTTGTGCATTTTAAGATGGAGTCAATCGCACCTTTAGTGAAGACATAATCGCCGTTCTTGGTGTGATGTTTAGTGGACATCATCTTACGGACAGAATCGAATGGATATTCATCAACACGTGGATAATCTTTTTCGATTTGTGCCTTATGTTGATCATGTGTATTTGCAAACACCACTAAAGCGACTTCAGTAGGATCACCAAATAAACCTTCATCAACTGAGGCGTTACTACAAAGCGATAAACCTAGTGACAAGAAATGCAATTTATCTTGCAAAAGGTCATTATTTTCATAAAATTCTTCATTTTGATAAGCTTTTACGACAGTCATTCTATTCTGCGTCAAAGTACCTGTTTTATCAGAACAAACAACACCAACTTCGCCTAATGTTTCAACAGAAGGGAGTTTTCTTACGATGGTGTTAACTTTCACCATTCTTTGGACGCCAAGCGCTAAAACAATAGTCACGACCGCTGGTAGACCTTCAGGAACCGCCGCGACCGCTAAAGAAATAGCAAACATAAAGTCTTCCGCGACTTCACTAGCCACAGAAGCGCCTGTCACTTTATCAATAACGAATAATTTGAACATCTGAATGGCGAAAAGTAAAACGACAATCACGATGGTCAAAATGCCTAAGAACTTAGATAATTTTGCAAGTTGCTTTTGTAAGGGTGTGGTTTGGTCATCATCTTCAGAAAGAAGTTTAGCAATCTTACCGGTTTCGGTATTCATACCAGTTCCGATAACAACACCTTCACCACGTCCATAGACAACTGGCGTGGACATATATGCTTCATTCACGCGATCACCAACACCGACTTCTTCGGTAAATGTGATTTCCGCGTTCTTTTCTACTGGTAAGGATTCACCAGTAAGAGAGGATTCATCTGTTTTCAAATTAATACTTTGTATTAACCTTAAATCAGCAGGAACAGTCCTACCTTCTTCCAATATAACAATATCACCTGGAACAAGTTCTTCCGCTTTAATTTCTTCGACCTTTCCTTCACGTTTAACTACGCAGGTAGGAGAAGACATTCTTTTTAAAGCTTCTAGAGATTTCTCCGCTTTATTCTCTTGGATAGTGCCAATCGTCGCATTAAGTATGACGACGGCAAGAATAATAATCGGATCAGAGATGATTTCCACGAGATCAGGTTTTTCGTCTGCTGGAATGCTAGGAGAGAAAAGAGAATATAAAGAAATCGCGACACTAAGTACCGCTGCAGCAAGCAAGATAAAGATCATTGGATCGTTAAATTGAGAGAAGAAAACTCTCAAAATAGATTTCTTTTTCTTTTCTTCGATTTTGTTAAAGCCATGTATTATTTGTCTACGGCTGGCTTCTTCGTTTGTTAAACCCGTAGAGGGATCCACATCGAGCTCTTGGAGTGTTTCCCGGATGTTTTTGTTCTCAAACATGTCATATACATTATAAATGAATAAATCGCTAAACAAAATATCATATATTTTTATAGCTCATTTCTTTTCGTATACATCTTCATATAGACGTACACGACAAAAAGAAAACCAGGCATAGCCTGGTTTAGATTTTGATTAACTAATCAATTATTGGTTTTTGAAAGCCTTTAAGCCAAGATAGCGAGCTTCTTCGCCAAGTTCTTCTTCAATTCTTAATAATTGATTGTATTTAGCCATACGGTCTGTTCTAGAAGCAGAACCAGTCTTGATTTGTCCCGCGTTAACGGCGACGGATAAGTCAGCGATGGTCACATCTTCTGTTTCACCAGAACGGTGAGAGACCATGGTTGTATAACCATTGATCTGAGCTAATCTGATAGCGTCTAAGGTTTCTGTTAAAGTACCGATTTGGTTAACTTTGATAAGGACACTATTAGCGGTGTCAGAATCAATACCTCTTTGGATAAAGGTTGGATTGGTGACGAATAAGTCATCGCCAACGAGTTGAATCTTGCTTCCGAGTTCTTTGGTTAATAAAGCCCAACCTTCCCAGTCAGATTCTGCTAAACCATCTTCGATGGTGATAATAGCTGGGTGATCTTTCACTAATTTTTCTAAATAAGCAATCATGCCTTTAGAATCATAGCTACCTTCACCAGATTTGCTTAAGGTATATTTACCAGTTGCAGCATCATAGAATTCAGAAGAGGCAACGTCCATACCTAAGAAGATTTGTTTGCCAACTTCATAGCCAGCAGCCTTAATAGCTTCTTCGATTAATTCGAGAGGTTCTTCGTTACCGTGTTTGCAAGAAGGAGCGAAACCACCTTCATCACCGACACCGGTTTCATAGCCTTTGGCTTTGACAACTTTCTTTAAAGCGTGGAAGACTTCAACACCCGCTCTTAAGGCTTCACGGAATGTGGTGAAACCAGCAGGAATGATGAAGAATTCTTGGAAATCAACTGTGGATTCAGCGTGAGCACCACCATTGATAACGTTCATACATGGGGTTGGTAATGTTTTTGCATTAGCACCACCAATATATCTATATAATGGTAAACCTAAGCTTTGAGCAGCAGCATGTGCAACAGCAAGAGAAACACCAAGGGTCGCATTAGCGCCTAAGTTCTTCTTAAATGGAGTACCATCGAGTTCAAGCATGACTCTATCGATTTGGTTTTGGTTGGTAGCTTCTAAGCCGATGACTTTTGGAGCGATAACTTCGTTAACGTTCTTAACAGCTTTTAAAACACCTTTACCTAAATATCTGGATTTGTCGCCATCTCTTAATTCGAGAGCTTCACTTTCACCAGTAGACGCACCAGAAGGAACTATTGCAGAAGCGCGTGTACCATCATCTAATCTCACTTCGACTTCGACGGTTGGATTACCACGAGAATCTAATACTTCACGACCGTGTACATATGTAATTTTTGCCATATTAAATAAATCTCCTTTAATTTATGACCGAAAATATTTTATCAAAAAATTTTTAATTAATAAATTATTTCATTAATTAGGTAAGAAAAAAGACGAGGTCTATTTTTCCTCGTCCTTGTTTTCTAATTTCTTTTGTTCTTCAAGCTCTTCCTTTTTCTTTTCTATTTCATAGGCATGCACTAATGCTTTAGCAGGCACTTTATAGTGATAGATTCCTTGGAAAGCATAGACAAGTGCGACATATAAGAAAATGGAGCTACAACAATATTGGAAATACTCATATGGCATCTTTTCGATTCCTGAGACGATGCTAATGAGATCAATAACAATAAGCACAACACCAACAGGAAGAACAAGAATCTTATCTAAGAAGGAGTTTTTCTTTTGTCTCTTCTTAGAGCAGCATAGCCAGATAAAATCTGAGATGATAAATACTCCACCACCTAAAGTGAGGAATGTGAATATGTAACGGTAGTTCTTTGATAGGTTGATAACATGAAGCATGATTAGTAATCCTAAAACAAGGAAAACAACAGAAAATAAAATAAGCTCACCAGAATAGATAAGTTTAGCTTTATCAAAATCAGACATCTTTCTTTTCATAAATGCACTTTAAGACAAATTATCTTTTTTAAATATATCATCTATAAGTTAAACGAGAAACATAAACTTAAGATTTGAACTTAAAAACGTAAGCAAAAGAAAACTCCCTTTTTCTTAAGGTGTTGAAGAAGTTAAGGGAGTTTAAACTTGTTATTTATTTTTAGCACAATAAGCGCGATATTCTTTTAGGAGTCGATCTTTTCCTTTGTGGCAACAACCACAATCGCCAGTCGGAAGATGATGAGCCTTTTTGTAAAAATGTCTAATAATTAAATAACCTATAAGGCCCAAGGAGAATATCGTAGTTAAAATGATGATTATTGTGTTAATCATGATAATTAAGCCTCAATAACGGGGTGTTTTTTGTTATAAAAATGGATTCCAACAATCGCTCCTGCAGAGAGTAAGATTATACCTACAGTTGTAGGAATTGACCAAGCAAGTGTAGCAGCCTTATCAGTAAACATAGATAAGAAACTATAGATGATGCTAGAGGCAATTAAGGAAACAACTATCCAGAATAATAAGGTCCATTTGAGTTTGCCTTCTTGGAGCTCGGCTTTTGCAGTAGCAACCGCGGCAAAGCAAGGAATGGTTAACATATTAAAGGCAATAAAGGAAATACAGCCTTGCCAAGTGATACCAGTATTTTGAATCATCAACATGGCGGCAGTAATGCCTCCTTCGTCTGCTCCGCCATCATAAGCGGCATCAATCATAAGAGCTAAAGCGGCAAATGTCGCAACAACATTCTCTTTAGCAATTAGACCAGTAATCGCTGCAATAGCGAAGACGCAACCAAAGCCATGTAATTGAGAACCAAAGCCAAGAGGAGTAAAGATTGGTTGAATGAGATTACCAATTCCATTGAGGATGGAGCCATTAAATTCACCAAGATAAGCCCAGTTCCATCCAAAATTAGATAAGAACCAAATGACAATTGTGGAAGCTAAAATGATGGTAAAAGCCTTTTTTACAAAGTGCTTAGCTTTGTCCCATAAGTGAATCATTAAAACTTTGAACTTTGGCCAGTGATAGGAAGGTAATTCCATAATAAATGGAGCGGCTTTCCCTCTCATCGTGGTCTTTTTCATTGCAATTAAACAAATAAAGGCCACCAAAACACCAACGACATACATGGAGTAAGTGATAATATCAGTATTTGGGAAACCAAAATAAGAGACAATACCTCCGGCAATCGCTACCAAAATTGGAAGCTTGGCGCCACATGAGAAGAAAGGAATTACTCTAATCGTGGCTTGTTTTTCTTTTTCATCAGCTAAAGTTCTGGTGTTAATCATCGCAGGAACTGAGCAACCAAAACCCATAATCATTGGAACAAAGGCTCTACCTGAAACACCGAATTTACGGAATATTCTATCAAGAATAAAGGCAACACGAGCCATATATCCAGTATCTTCCATAATAGAGAAGAATAAGAATAGTAATAAGATTTGTGGTAAGAATCCTAAGATGGAGAAAAGTCCACCGAGAACACCATCACAAATAAAGCCTGTGAACCATTGAGCGTTTTCTGGTAAACCAGTGCTCATCGCATATCTAAGAACGCCCATACCGAATCCGGTACCGGTGACATCATCGCCTATCAGCGCGGCAAATGATTGATCAAAGAAGTTAAATAAGATGACGCCTGGCGAATTAATGCCGTTTTCTGTCCAAAGTAGACCTTCATATATGCTTCCTTCAAATGAAGGAGTGAGGTTCACACCCATCGCATGAAGATAGAACAAATCTTCGGCAAACGTTAAATGGAAAACGAAGAATAAAATCACCGCAAAGATGAGCAAACCGAATACTTTATGCGTTAAAACTTTATCAATTCTATCTGATTTGGTTTCTTTAACTTTTCCTTTTTCTTCTTCCCCTTCTACTTGATGTTTGGTAATAGCAGAGGAGAAGTTATTAGAGATATATTTATAGCGATCATCAGCGATGATAGCTTCGACATCATCCCCAAAAGTTTCATCCTTGAAAGTTTTTTTAAAATCGTCCACCATCGGGAGCAAATCCGGGTGCATTTGTGTTTCGATTTCATCATTTTCTACGAGCTTGATGGCATGGAATAAAGGATTGTCAACTTTCTTGCCTTTAAAAGCGATTTTCACATCGCCGATAAGATGAGATAAATCTTTATTAGAAATAATACTAATCCCTTCTCTAGGAGATTGGCTAGCCTTTAAGGCCGAAATCATGAGTTCTTTAAGATTAGATTCTTCTAAAGCGCTGATTTTCACAACTGGGACACCGAGTTTTTCTTCTAAAATCTTCTCATCTAATGTGTCACCAGCTTTTTCTAAAACGTCCATCATATTGATGGCCACGACGACAGGGACATCAATTTCAAGAAGTTGAGTGGTTAAATAGAGGTTTCTTTCTAAGTTTGTCGCATCGACAATATTGATGACACAATCGGGTTTTTCATCAAGAATGTAATTTCTAGAAATTACTTCTTCACTGGTATACGGCGATAAAGAATAAATACCAGGTAAGTCAATAATGGAAATTGGCTCCTCAAGTTTCTTATAAACACCGTCTTTTTTCTCGACTGTGACACCAGGCCAGTTACCAACATGCGCGGTAGAACCGGTTAAGTTATTAAATAAAGTGGTCTTTCCTGAGTTAGGATTACCAGCAAGAGCAAAACGTTTCATCTTACTAGTTCTCCTCCACTTCTAAGACGACTAGACAGGCTTCACTTTTACGAAGCGTTAATTCATAGCCTCTAATTGTGACCTCAATGGGATCTCCTAATGGAGCTTTTTTACGTAAATAGACTACTGCTCCAGGGGTCACGCCCATATCAAATAGTCTTCTACGAAGGCGACCTTCACCTTCCACCTTTTTAATTAGGCCAGTCTCGCCTATTTTGAATTGATCTAGTGTTTTTAGCATAATTCCTACCTTTCTACGCTACTAGAATTTTGCTGGCGACTGAGCGATCTAACGCTAGTCGTCCTTCTTTAACAATAACCACGACTCCTCCATTAACTGAGGAAATGACGGTTATGAGGGAGTTGACTAAAACACCAAGACTCTCAAGATGCTTTTTCGTCTTTTCATCAACAAGAATCTTCACCACTCTCATTTCTGTGTTAAGTGGGGCTAAAGCGATTGGCATATTGTCTTCTCCTTTTTAGTTAGTCACGGCTAACCACATAATGTTATATCACATTCTTCTTGCTTCTAGCAATAGAAAAAATATAAAAATATAAACTTGTTTATGCAATAAAAAATTGACACAAGTGTCAATAAATGGTGCCCGAGGCCGGAATCGAACCGGCACAGTATCACTACTGCTGGATTTTGAGTCCAGTGCGTCTACCAGTTTCACCACTCGGGCATCGCTTTAGATATTATAAAGAAGAGACAAAAGAAAATAAACATAAAGAAAATAAAACACCGACTTATGTCGATGTTATTATGAGGCTGACCCAGTTTTTAGACTTTTATCTACAAACCCATTACCATTATACATT
>CAMKFP010000032.1 GCA_946411895.1 uncultured Caryophanales bacterium | reverse complement strand
GCTCGTAGAGCTCCACAACTCAGCAAACGTTAATCGTTTCAAGAAGAAAAAAAGTGTCAAAAGGAAGGTATTCAATATCTTCCTTTTTTCTTTGAAAATACTCGTTGATTTTTATTTTTCACTATTGTATATTATTAACGCTGTATTTCAGCGATGGGCCTATAGCTCAGTTGGTTAGAGCGCGCCCCTGATAAGGGCGAGGTCGCTGGTTCAAGTCCAATTAGGCCCACCAAAATGTTAATAACGCCTATACGGGCGTTTTTCTTTAATTATATTGTTGTAAAACAATCTTTAGTTTGATAGTATTATTTAGCGTTGAAACTGGACACTTAGTTCAGCGGGAGAACGCTTCCTTCACACGGAAGAGGTCGTAGGTTCGATCCCTACAGTGTCCACCAAAATTGCCGTCTTAGCTCAATTGGCAGAGCAACTGATTTGTAATCAGTAGGTTGTTGGTTCGATTCCGATAGACGGCACCAGAATGATTATAATCCCTGACACTAATCAGGGATTTTTTGTTGTATCTCATAAGTTTTTAAAATAAGGCCGTCTATTTATGTTTACGTACGATAAAACGTACGATATAATACAGATGAAAGGAGAATCAATTATGGTCAATTTAAACATAAGCAATGCAAGAACTGACTTATATAAACTTGCATCATCTTGTATAAAATATAATGACGTAATCAACATTTCTACCAAAGATGGTAATGTCATTATGCTTTCTGAAGATGATTATATTAGTTTAATTGAATCTCTCTATTTGGCGGGTATTAAAAACGTATATGAGGATATTGAAGAAGCTATTAAGACTCCGACTAGTGAATTCATTAAAGATCCTCCATGGAAATAGTTTTTTCAAAACAATCTTATAAAGATTATGAAAAACTAAAACATTATCCAACATTATTAGAGAAAGTCAAAAGTCTTATTGAATTGCTTAAAATCAATCCTTATACTACGCCACCAACATACGAAAAATTGCTTGGCTTTCAAGAAGTCTATTCTAGGCGTATCAACTCTCAACATCGTCTAGTTTATGAAGTGAGAAAAGACGAAAATGTTGTTGTCATTATTCGTATGTGGATCCATTATGAGTAAAGCGACTTTAAAGTCGCTTTTCTAGTTGAGTTGCACACAAATTGTAGACAACTAAAACTAACACATTATCTTTTAAGATAAAGGCATAAAAATAACTCACCCATAAGGAATAATAAAGTTATATAATAAAGGACAGAGTAACCTTATATGGAATTATTACATCATTTAGATAATCAAACCCTCACTATTACTCTTCCTGAAAGAATCGACACATCTAACGCTTCTTTATTTGATAATGGAGTGGAAGCTATTTTAGCTAACTACACTCCTGAATCAATTATTTTAGATGCTGGTAATCTCACTTATATCTCTAGTGTGGGTCTTAGATGTATCTTAGCGATTAAAAAACAATATAACGACACGAGAATCAGTGAATGCCAAAAAGATGTTTATGACATTTTTAAGATGACGGGATTTACTGAGATGATGGATATCTCTAAAGCCTTAAGAGTGATTTCTATAGAAGGAAAAGAACTCATTGGTAAAGGAGCATATGGCAAAGTATATCGTATTAGTGATGATACAGTCGTGAAGTCATTTTATAAAGGTAATCCAATCAGTGATATAGATAGAGAACGTCGCCTTGCTAGAAAAGCGTTTTTACTTGGAATTCCTACAGCGATTAGCTATGACATTGTGAAGATTAAAGAAGAAAAATTTGGTGCGGTTTATGAACTCATCAATGCCGATTCACTTCTTAAAACTTTACAAAAAAACATGCAAAAATTGGATATTTATGTCGAAATGTATGTAAAACTTCTTCAAACAATCAACTCTAAAGAAGTGAAAGATAACTCTATTCCCTCTATTAAAATTGATTTACAAAGAAGAGTGGATGATGTCAAAGGTGCGCTTGATGAAAAGCGCTTTGCTAAACTCCAAAGTCTCATTGATACCATTCCAGAATCTAACCACCTCGTTCATGGAGATTGTCACTTTAAAAATATCTTCATGGTGAATAACGAACCCATCATTATCGATATGGACACCATGGGAAAGGGTCATCCAATTTATGAGGTGGCAGCCTTATATCGTACCTATATCGCTTATGAAGAAAATAAACCAGGTGATTCTTTAGCCTTCTTAGGTATGGAAGGTGAACTCACTCGTAAACTATTCATGGATGCTTTTAATCTCTTGTTTAAGGATTACTCCAATAAAGATGAGATATTAGAAAAAGTGAAACTACTTGGTAACTTGTTCTTGCTCAATCATATCTATCGCAAGCATCCAGAATTCACCGATCGAATTCAAAAAAGTATCGAAGTTATCAACCCTCTTATTGATAAAGTAAATGACTTAACTTATTGACAGGCTCATAACCTGTCTTTTTTCTATTTAATGAAAAATCATATTTTATTAAAAATAAAAATATCGTATAATGATACGCGGATAAATTATATTTATGGGAAATATTATAGTACTCAAGGAAAAAGAATTCCGTCGTCTCCAACTCATTGGATTAGATATGCTGGTGGAATTCGATAAAGTCTGTCGAGCCAATAACATTAATTACACCATCTTTTGTGGCACTCTTTTAGGTGCGGTCCGTCATAAAGGATTCATCCCGTGGGATGATGATATTGATATTGGTATTCTTCGTGAAGATTATGAAGCCTTTAAAAAGGTCGCTGATCGAATAGATCAAAGTATCTGTTTCTTCCAAGATCACTCCACGGATAAAGAATACCGTTGGGCGTATGGCAAACTCAGAAGAACCGGAACAAAGTTCATCCGTGTTGGTCAATCTCACTTAAAGAATCAAACTGGTGTCTTTATTGATATCTTCCCTCTTGATGATATGCCTAAGTCACTCGTGGGTAAATGGATTGTGGAAGTGAAAGCCTGGAAGATTAGAAAAGAAGCTTATTCAGTCGTGGGTCAATATAATGACCCATCTAAAAGAATGAGAAGATGGTATAAGCATCTAGCGAAAAAAGATATCGAAAAGACCTTTAAGAAGCTCAATAAACTTACCTCTAAGAGTCATAACGACTCTCCTAATGATGTAAGAGTGCTCGGTTATAAGAGTTTTGGAAAACTCTATAACAAGAACAAACTAAGAGAACGTTATTCCATGCCTAAAGAATGGTTTAAGGAATACACCGATTATGAATTTGAAGGCTACAAGTTTAGAGGAATCAAAAACTATGATGCCTTCCTCAAATACATGTATGGAGATTATATGAAACTCCCTCCAGAAGATAAGAGGGATCCACATTCTCCATGTGAAGAATATGATTTCGGAGATCTACACAAAGAGTGTTAAAAATAGGAGCTTAAAACATGAAAAAAGTTTACGTCGCAATGTCCACAGATATCATTCATGAAGGACATATCAACATCATTAATGAAGCCGCAAAGTATGGTGAAGTCATTATTGGTTTATTAAGTGATAAGGCTATCTCGGAATATAAAAGAATGCCTTTGCTTAGTTATGAAGAAAGAAAGATAATTTTTGAAAACATTAAGAATGTTTCTCGTGTCGTTAAACAAGACACACTTGATTACACAGACGTCTTAAATGAACTCAAACCAGATTACGTAGTTCATGGAGATGACTGGAAAGAAGGTGTCCAACAAGAGACCAGAGCGAAAGTTATCGAAACACTTAAAGGTTGGGGTGGTCAATTAATTGAAGTCCCATATACACGTGGTGTTTCTGCTTCTGATATCGAAGAAAAAGCGAGAAAACTTTATAACACTCCTGATAGAAGACGCGCGGCCTTAAAGAAGATGATTAATTCCAAACCTTATATCCGTGTCTTAGAAGCGGATAATGGTTTAACTGGTCTTATTGATGAAACCACATTTGTCATCGATCCAAAGACTGGCTTTAGAAAAGAATTTGATGCCATGTGGGTCTCTTCACTTTGTGACTCCACATTTAAAGGCAAACCAGACATCGAACTAGTTGACCAAACAAGTCGTATGAACACGATTAACGAAATCATGGATGTTACCACAAAACCAATCATCCTTGATGGCGATACTGGTGGCAAAGTAGAACACTTTGTCTTTAACGTTAAGACACTAGAAAGAATGGGTGTCTCTGCGATTATTATCGAAGATAAGACTGGCTTAAAACAAAATTCCTTATTCGGCACCGCTGTGGCGCAAGTTCAAGAAGATCCAGATGTCTTCTCTGACAAGATTAGAAGAGGTAAATTAGCCCAAGTCACTAAAGACTTCATGATTATCGCTAGATGTGAATCTCTTATCGCTGGTCGAGGTGTTGAAGATGCTTTGATGAGATGTAGAAAATATGTCGCTGCCGGAGCAGATGGCATCATGATTCACTCCAAAGAAAAAGACGGCAAAGAAATCTTTGATTTCATGGCGGCCTTCCGTAAGGAATTCCCATTTGTTCCAATCGTTTTAGTGCCTACTTCTTATTCTCAATTCACCGAAGAAGAACTCTGTGAAAAAGGTGCGAATGTTATCATTCACGCTAACCACTTAGTGAGAAGTGCTTTCCCAGCAATGAAAAAGACTGCTGAAAGCATTCTATTGCACGGCCGTAGCAAAGAAGCTAGTGAAGAATACTGTATGTCTATTAAAGACATCATCACTTTAATTCCAAAGGAATAGTATTTATGGTTGATACAGTTAAATTTTACGAATATCTTGTTAATCACGATTTAGATTTCTTTACTGGTGTTCCAGATTCTTTGCTTAAAGAATTATGCGCTTGTATCAAAGATAGGAGTGATAAAGAACATAACATCATCGCCGCCAATGAAGGCAACTCTGTTGCTTTAGCAACAGGTTATCATCTTTCCACTGGCAAACTCGGTGTTGTTTATATGCAAAACTCTGGAGAAGGTAATGCTGTTAATCCACTTCTTTCTCTTGCAGATCCAAAAGTCTACTCCATCCCAATGCTTCTTATCATTGGCTGGCGTGGAGAACCAGGCGTGCACGATGAACCTCAACACGTTAAACAAGGTGAGGTCACTCTTCGCTTATTAGAAGCGATGGATATCCCTTATAAAGTGCTAAGTGACAACTTTGAAGCTGATTTAGAAGAAATGGTGAAGATCGCTAAAGCGGAATCTAAACCAGTTGCTTTAGTTATTAGAAAAGGTACATTTGCTAAATACGATGCGATAAATAAAACCAAGATTCAAATGGGCACTCTTCTTAGAGAAGAAGCACTTCGAATCATTTTAGAAGAAACCGGAGATGATCCAATTGTTTCAACAACCGGAAAAGAGTCCCGTGAAATCTTTGAATTAAGAGAAGCCAATCATCAAGGTCATGAACATGACTTCTTAACCGTTGGAAGTATGGGTCATACATCCTCTATTGCGTTAGGTTTATCCTTTGGCACCTCCAAAAACGTTTGGTGCTTAGATGGTGATGGTTCTTTCATCATGCATATGGGCTCTATGGCGATTGCAGGAGCGAACGCAAAAGATAACTTCAAATACATCGTCAATAACAACTCCGCTCATGAGTCTGTCGGTGGCCAACCAACCGTTGGTAGTGAGATCGATATGAAGGGTGTTTTACATGCTTGTGGCTTTGCTAAAGTCTATGAAGCAAAAACCGAAGAAGAAATCAGAAATTCTTTAAAATTGATGAAAAAAGACGGGAAATGCGCACTTATTTTATATACCAAGCAAGGCAGTAGAGATGATTTAGGTCGTCCAACTATCTCTCCTGTTGATAACAAAAAGAACTTCATGAAGCAGTTCAAATAAATAAAAAATGAAAGCTTTAATCTATAACTCTGGCATTGGAAAAAGGATGGGTGAGTTAACCGCTCACTGTCCAAAAAGTATGGTCCATTTATATAACGATGAGACCATCTTTGAACGTCAAATTAGACTTCTACAAGAAGCCGAGATTTTTGATGTGGTGATTACCACTGGTCCATATCCAGAGATGTTAAAAGAGGTTTGCTCAAAATCTTGTTTTAAGAACATGCACTTCACATTCGTGCATAATGAGAAATATGATCAAACCAACTACATCTATTCCTTATATAAGGCTCGTGATGAGATTGATGATGACTTCATCACACTTCACGGAGACCTCGTATTTGATCGAGATGTGATTCCTGCAATCTTAAAAGATAAAAGAAAGAATCTCATTTTAATCAATAAATCTAAACCCTTACCTCCAAAAGACTTTAAAGGAAGACTTATAGACGATAAACTCGTCGAAGTAGGAGTGAATATCTTTGATAATAACTGCTACGCCTTACAGCCCATCTATAAGATGGATAAAGCAACCTTTAAAGCCTGGGTTAATAAAGTCGATGAGTTTGTAAGAGATAACAACGTTAACGTTTACGCGGAAAACGCTCTTAATGTGATAGCGAAAGACTTAAACATTTTACCTTTCTCTTATGCTAGACATTTTGTCGACGAAGTCGATAATGCCGAAGACCTCGCTAGAGTGAATGCCTGTATTGAACAATTTGACTTTAAAAAACAAAAGACATTTGTCACTTCTAGACATATCGCTAAGGTGAAGTCTTTATTAAAAGACATCAGTGTCTTTAAACCATTAATCGTCGCAGATAGCTATTTTGCTAAAACGATGAGTAAAGAGTTTAAAGATTATCCAGTCTTCTCTAACTTCACTCCTAATCCAAAATATGAGGAAGTCTTTGAAGGTATAAAACTTTATGAAGAGAATAAATGTGACTCCATTATCTCTATTGGTGGTGGATCATGTATTGATGTCGCTAAAACCATCAAACTATGTTTGAATGCGGATAAATCTAGCGATGTTCCTCTTCATAAACAACCATATAAACATGTCGCTTGTCGACATATCTGTTTACCCACAACCAGTGGAACTGGAAGTGAGGCCACTAGACACGCAGTCATCTACTATAAAGGTGAAAAGCAATCCATCTGTAATAGTGCGCTTCTCCCTGAATACGTCATCTTATCAACAAGTTTAGTGATGTCTGCTCCTAAGTATCAAAAGATGTGTACATGTTTAGATGCCTTATCCCAATGTATGGAATCTTCTTGGAGTAAGAAGGCTAATAAGACTAGTAGAAAGTACGCTAAAGAAGGTATTGAGTTATTCAAAACCTGTTACAAATGTTACATAAATAATGAAGCAAATGGAGTAAAATCTATGCAAAAAGTCGCTAATTTATCCGGAAAAGCGATTAATATTTCTGAAACAACTGCAGGTCATGCACTCTCCTATAAGATCACTTCTTTATATGGAATTCCTCATGGCCACGCTGTCGCTATTTGTCTTAACGCATTGTTTAATAACGTGCAGTTCAAGTATCCAAAAGAATATAAAGAACTATATGTTGAGGTGCTTAAGTACTTCGGTATTGATGTTCATATCAAAGATGAACACAAAAAAGAAAATATCAAACTCTTATGTGAAGCGGTTAATCCAATTCGATTAGCTAACTTCCCAAAGAAACTTTCTGGTAGAAAGATCAAAGAAATCTATAACTACATTCTCCAATAAAGAAAGAGAGGGCCACTATGACAAAAGTTATTACATATGGTACATATGATGTGCTCCATTATGGTCACATCAGATTATTAGAAAGAGCCAAAGCCCTTGGTGATTATTTAATCGTGGGTGTGACTAGTGATGACTATGATATCACTCGTGGCAAGATCAATAACAAACAATCTCTCGTAGAGAGAATGGAAAATGTTCGTAAACTCGGTATCGCTGATGAAATCATCGTTGAGGAATATGAAGGCCAAAAGATTGATGACATCAAGAAATATGGTGTTGATATCTTTACTGTTGGTAGTGACTGGGTTGGTAAGTTTGATTATCTAAATGAATACTGTAAAGTCGTCTATTTAGATAGAACACAAGGTATATCTTCTAGTGAACTTAGAAGCCAAACTAGAAGTTTGAAAGTCCTTGTTGAGGGACATTCCCCAATGTCACAAAAGTTTGTTAACGAATCTAAATATGTCAATGGAGTGGAAGTCGCTCTTGATGAAAGTGATTTTGACGCGATTTATTTAGTCTCTAAACCAGAGAACCATTATCAAGAAGTGAAAAAACTCTTAGAGGAAGGTAAACATGTTTTATGTGAATCTCCTCTTGCTTTAAAAGAGATAGAAGCAAAAGAACTATTTGACCTCGCCAAAGAGAAAAACCTCATCCTCATGGATGGTATCAAAACCGCTTTTGCAACCGCTTATGCCCGACTCGTCTTATTAGTGAAGACTGGTAATATTGGTGATGTCGTTTCTGTTGATGTGACATGTACGTCTCTTGCGGACGGACTCGCCAAAGAATCAAGTAATAAATGGGGTGCGATCACCGCTTGGGGACCAACCGCATTATTACCGATTTTCCAAATTTTAGGCGTAAATTACAAGGATATTAACATTATTTCGCATATTGTTGATGAAAAACGCAAAATTGATGGTTTCACCAAAATCGATTTTGTTTATGATAAGGCAGTGGCCTCAATCAAGGTCGCTAAGACCGCTAAGAGTGAAGGCGAAATGGTCATTACTGGCACTAAGGGATATATCTATGTTGGAGCCCCATGGTGGAAGACTGACTATTTTGAAATCCGTTATGAGGACACCAATAAGAATAAGAGATTCTTCTATCAACTTGATGGAGAAGGTATTAGAAATGAAATTGTCGAATTTGTCAAAGCCGTTGAAGCGAAAAAGAACCCCACTGTTATTGAAGAGAATGTCTCTTTAGCAATTGCTAGAGTCATGGAAAAGTTCTTAGAGAACAAAAAATATATCTAAAGGAGTTTGACTATGTATTACTTAGATAAGAATGTCGAAAATCTCTATCGTATTTTTGATCAAAACGAAAGAAAAGGATATCTTCGTTTAGATTTAAACGAGAACCCAGGTGGACTTCCTCAAGAGTTCATCTCTGAAACTTTAAAAGAAGTCGATACTCGTTTTGTTGCTCAATATCCAGAGACTTTAGAGTTTACAGAAAAACTTGCGAAGTATTTAGGAACAGATATTTCTCATCTTTGCTTAACTAATGGCTCTGCTGAAGGTATTAGATATATCATCCAAGCCTTTACTGCTCCTGGAGGAAGAATCGTTGGTGTGGTGCCAAGCTATTTCATGTTCCAAATCTATTCTGAGATGTATGGCAGAAACTTTGTGGGTGTTAACTATCGTGATGATTTGACATTTGATGTGAAAGACATCATTAAAGAAATCACTAAAGATACACAGTTATTAATTCTTCTTAATCCTAATAACCCAATGGGTAATGTTTATACAGACGAAGAATTTGAAGCCATCTTAAAAGCCGCTCAAGATAATGAAGTGACTGTTTTAATTGATGAAGCTTATCATTACTTCTAT